>CAMLOU010000034.1 GCA_946481735.1 uncultured Cellvibrio sp. | reverse complement strand
AGATCGCGAATGTCTTCCTGCCGCTCACGCAGATCAGGTAGATACAAGTCCACGGTATTGATCGACAACCAGCGCTGTAGCGACGCTGGCAATTCTGCATCGCGCCGACTGAGACTGAAGATGATATCCATCGATTCGGCGTGGCCTTTGGTGGTTTTTTCCAGGGTGCGTTGCGCGCAAAACGCCTGCAACACCCGCAGATTCTCACCGGACAGCTTATCGACACTGCGCAAAAACAAGGTGCCGCCTTTGGCGTAGGCAAACAGGGCTTGCAGGATGCTGGTGGCGGCATCCTCCTGCCATTCGTGGCAGCCCGATTCGATAAAGGGCACGATGTCGGTGTGGCGCTCACAGTGCAGCGCGCGCGCCGCAATAATTTTCCCCGCGCCCTTATTGCCGCGAATCAGGATCGGCAGCGCCGATGACGCCAGGGTATCAATCCGTTGGTCCAGTTGCCGTAAGGCCGCACTGTTCCCGATCCAGTAGCATTGGTCGCCATACACGTAGATAGCACGATAGCGGGTCTGGTAGCGTTTGATGACGCCCACCACTTCTTCCGCCACCCGGCTCAAACGGTATCGGATGTCACTCGCTGAAGGATGATCCTGCATCTCGTCACCGGGATCGACACGGGCGTTGCGCACCAGCGCCACCAGATACCCCAGGCGCTGCCCCTGGAAATCCACCGGAAAGGTGACGGCCTCCGCTGCATTCAAACGTTCAGCCGGCGGTGTCATGGGCATCTCAGTTGAAATAATAAATTCTTCTACCCGCCCCACCGCAGCAATCTGGATATCCCGGTCATCATTGACCAAAATAAGATGACGATAACCCTGTTGCGTCACACAGCGCAGGGTTATCGCAAGATTCACCAGAGCAAAACGTTCCAGTGCGGACTTCAGGATGATGCGGGTCAGGGTGATAAAACTTTTATTGATCGGCACCCATTTAGCATTGGCCGCCTGATTGAGCGGATGGATCGCTTTGGCCACCGGCTTATGATGCAGTGGCTTATGCGTGGACGACGTGACGTCCGCCGGCGAAGAATTCGCCGGCAATTTAGGTTCATAGATCATGCCATTATTACCATCAAAGACTAAACTGGCACGGTTAACGGGTGAAACCGGGCCCATCCTGTGGCAATCTATGGCCTGCGCGATTATTTGCCCATTACAAGGAATTACAGGGGCAGCTGTCTGGAGGTCATGGTTTATTCCCCCCGGTTTTCTCACAAGGACTCGCAAAAAATAAGTTTCAACATGCTGTAAGACACGAGCAAACCCTATGGCTTATCTATTTGATGTCGCTACGGAAACTTTTTTCCCCCTGGCTCCACATCACACCTTCGGCAGACTCGCCAGTGTGGATACCCAACTGGATAAGCCTTATATCTCCAAATTACACGCCGCAATCGAATGGAATGGCCGCTGCTGGCGCATTAAAAATCTTGGCCTCAATGGGACCTGGGTGAATGATGTACAACTGGGGCAAGGAGAAGTGGCCGATCTGAATGAGAATGATCACATTCATCTGGCAGAACAGACTGAGCCGGGCTTTACAGTGATCGACCTTGCACCACCATCGGACATGCTCTGGCCGCTGGATATGTCGCCCGAGCAGATGCCGTCCCGCGTGCAGCCTATCCAACTCGAACGCTATCATTTACTGCCGGATACCCAGACACCCGAACTGGCATTGTATTTTGATCACCGGGACCAGGTGTGGTACGCCGAGCTGATGAGCAGCGCCACACACGAGCAGCGCCGTGAAATCATTCAACACGGTGACATATTGCAGTTCGATAATCTGCGCTGGCAGTTTATCAATGCACAGGTTTACGGCCCCACTGAAGCGCGAGTGCGCAGCTCGCACAAACTCAGCGACTTTGAATTTGTGTTCAACCTCAGCCTGGACGAAGAGACGACCCAACTGGAATTGCACCATCCGCATCAGAGCATCGACCTCGCTGTGCGCAGCCACCATTATTTGATGCTGCAACTTGCACGGCATCGCGCCGACGATGCGGCACAAGGGCTGGATGCCAAAAGCCAGGGCTGGGTCTATGCCGATCAATTGGCGAATGAGTTGGGGCTGGACTCCACCCACATGAATATCCATATTTTTCGCGCACGTAAACAATTGGCCGACTGCCTGCCGGACTCTTCTGACCACCAGTGCCTGCTGGAGCGACGCGGTGGCAAGATCCGCCTTGGCTGCGAACGCTTCAGGATTTACAAAGGTGATCAACTCACCACGGCATTACCCTTAACCACCGATACCTCAACCAGATGAGCCTCTCCCCGCATAACATCACGGAGATGACGCGCATAGGACATTACGACATCCTCGACTGTATCGGACGGGGAGGAATGGGCCTGGTTTATCTCGCGCGCGACACCCGCCTGGATCGACAGGTGGCGATCAAATGCTTGCGCATGGAATTATTCGAGCCGCATTACCGCGAGCGTTTTAAACGCGAAGCCCTCTTACTCGCCAAACTGAATCATCCCAACATCGTCCAGATCTACGACTTTATTGAAACACCGGACCAACTGGCGCTGGTGATGGAATACGTCGACGGACAAAATCTCCAAACGCGTCTGCGCGAACATCTGGTGCCCATGTCGCAACGCATGACCTGGTTGACGCAAATCGCCCAGGGCCTTGCGGTAGCTCACGATTCCGGCATTATTCACCGCGATTTGAAAGCTGAAAATATTCTGATCAATCAACGCAATACCGCCAAAATTTCCGACCTCGGTATCGCCAAGTCGCAAGACTTCAACGCAACCATTACCGATCATGTCGCCGGCAGCTATGCATCCATGTCGCCGGAACAGGCTATGGGTGAAGCGCTGGACTTCAAGAGTGATTTGTTTTCCTTCGGCATCCTCGCCTATCAAATGCTGTGCGGTGCGCATCCCTTCGGTGAAACCAGTAATAAACTGCAATTGATGCAGCGGATCATCTCTCACCCGCCGGTGCCGCCGACAACACACAACCCGACATTGCCGCCGGAAATTTGCGATCTGCTCGGACAACTGCTCTCCAAAAATGTCGACAACCGCCCGGATAATACCCATTGGGTTGCCAGCCAGTTTGAAAAATTAAGTTCTTTAGTTATCGGTACACCGGAATGGTCCAACGATACCGAGCTGACACCCCAGCAGGCGAGCCTGAGTCAACTGCGCGCAGAACATACAGCGGCTTATATATCGCCGAATAAGGATTCCACCACTTTAGGTGCAGGTTATCTGCATGCAGATAACTCGTATAAAAAAGATTGGGCGAAATTTATCAAGCAGCAGAAAGCCAATATTATTGTCGGCGCCTTTTTTATCTGCGCCTTGATCGGCATCAGTTTCTGGTTACTGCAACCCAAACCACCGCGCTATGTCGCCGTTATTCCACCGGAAATTAACGCAGAGGGAATGCCAAAACTGCAGCAAGAGCTGGTTAATACCGCAATCTACGATGCGATACAGCAAAGCATCATTCAATTAAATGACTATTACTTAATACCGCGCGACGAAATTACCGATGTTAACGACGATAATGAAACCGTGCTGCACGCAACCGGGGCTGACGAACTTATAACCACTTCTGTTCAATGCAGGCTTGAGACATGTACCATCACTCTATCACGGTTGCTACCTGATGCAGATAACAACAAGCTTCGCACTTACGACACCAAGACCCTGGATTTATTGGCCGACAATTATGTGTCAGTCGCATCCATCGTCCAAAGTAATATCAACAGTTTCTACGCCAGAAAATCGGTCAATCTACTTAAAACGGTAGATGAAAATGAATACGCTATTTTCTTGAAAACAAGCCAAACCTTGCGCCACAAAGGTGCCACACCAAAGCTGTTGGATGACCTGGACGCATCCGGCAATCAACTTAAGATGACCGCTGCATTCCAAACACTATATAAAGAAATCGCACTTGATCTTTACTACGAAACGAGAAATTCCGTATTTTTACAGCGACTGGAAGGTTTTTTGAAAAGCCATCAACCCGACGCTGAGAATGTCGTTTATTTATATAATTTACACCGGTTGCAAATCGCCAAAGGTGAGTTTGAGGCCGCGATAGAAACAGCGGAAAAATTAAAATCTGCCAATGTGAGTCAATCGCTGATCAATGAGCTAAATGCGCATACAATGATGGCGAAGAATGATTACCAGTCAGCGATAGATTATTATCAAAAAGCGCTGAGACTTAAGACTACAGCCAATAACCTGATCAATATTGCCAATGCCTACTGGTATTCGGGTAATACGACAGATGCCAAGCATTTTCTTAATGAAGCCATTGCATTATCGCCCAACCAATATAAGGCACATGCGCTGTATGGCTTGATTGCCTTGGTTGAGGGCAACATAGAAACGGCATCGCAATCGTTTGAAAAAATCATTGAACAACGGCCGGATGATGTCACTAATTTAAGTAATCTTGGACTCTGCTATCTATTAACACAGGACTATGACGAAGCATATGAACTATTTAGCCGTGCCGCCAATTTGGCACCGGGTTTTACAACCCTGGCATTGAACAAGGCGGATGCAAGGAGTCTTGCAGGAAGACAGGAAGAGGCTGATGCACTTTATAGAAACATTGTCAGCTCAATTAATGAAGAAGAAGCCAGTATCGGTGACCTGCGCAGCCTTGCTCAAACCCACGCGCACCTGGGAAATTTTTCCAAAGCGTTGACGCTTTTAAAGATTATAGAGAATAAAGATCCACAAAATATAGAAACCAATTATACCGCTGCACTGATTCATACATTGGCCAATAACAATACCTCGGCTATCTTAAATATAGAAACAACGCTAAAAAACGGCATGAATAAAATATGGTTCAGCTTCAGCTGGTTTGATCCGTTGTGCAGTAACGAAGCTTTCGTCGCACTGATGCATCAACAAGGGGAGCCTCAACGATGCGCTCCCCTTAGTCTTGCCAATTAACCTATCGGGCGAATTGGCACAAAACCGGGATCTTGAGATTCATAAACTTCCACAACACCAGAATCTGCGTAAGTAAATGAGGCTACGTAGCCGAATCGGATATTTTCTACAGAATTATTCAACACATGTACATGCACAAGCATGGTTAGACCGTTATCAATAATATCAATGGCGATATCATTATTCGGATCACTGTCAGCCTGATCAGTCGCTACGCCACCCATCGCAAAACGCCAGGTTCCCGCCGGCCCCGAAGTACCCTGTTTCAGATTAATCACCAGGATGGCTCGCTCAAAATCACGCTCAATGGCCGATGGGTTTTCCGGGAAGCCCACGGTGATTCCAGAGATATCTTTTTGACCAGTGCCACCGACTTCATCCAGAATCCAGTCAGCAGCACATCCACCTACAGGCAGAGAGGGGGTCAATTCAAAAAACCTGATAACCTGCCCGCCTTTGGGAACGCTGATCAGCATATGACTGCTGCCTACTTCCTCCAGCCGTTTGGATTTTTTACCTGCGGGTTTCGCCACTGCTTTTTTTACAGGTTTTTTATCGTTTTTCTTTTCACTCGTTTTCTTTTTCTCAGCTGCCATGATTCTATCCTTCGGTTAGTGATAAAAAATTTTTACGTTACTCAACAACTTACTGCTTACATCGCTAAATCATACTCATTTTCTTTTAACAGCCTATTACACGTGCTTACACCTCAGCACGCTGCTACTAACGAGCGGCAGACGCCAATCAATAACGGTAATCTATCGATATACCGATAGTGCGCGGACGAGTAATATATTCGAACTGGCCTTTTTCTCCATACAGGTATGCATTGCGAGCACCTGTTACTCCACGTGTATTACCGATGTTCTTAACAAAAGCCCCCACCCGCCATTGATCCAGACTGATCGATATATCGGCGTTAACGGTAGTAAAACCACGTAGACGCTGGTAATTCACCAGTTCATTATTTAATGCGGTGTAAACTTCGTCGATACGCGCAACATTCACACTGGCATCCAGTTGTGCTGAGCGAATCCTTTGCGAAAAATCGACGCCCACATTCAATTGCTGTTCCGGTGTACCGGGCAAACGATCACCCGCGTAAATATTTTCACCGGCACCGTTGTAGTTCAGCGCATCTTCCGTCAATTCTGCCTTGGTGTAGGAGAAGCCTGACCAGATAGACCAATGATCGGAGATGTCCGCCACCACCTCCAACTCCACACCTTTGGAACGTGCATCTTTGGCATTAAGGGTGCCACGGTAGCGTTGCTCGATGACACCAGCCACCTGGATACGCTGCCAGTCGATATAGAATACCGCTGCACTGATGCGGAGGCGTTTGTCAAAGAAGTAGCTGTGGGTGCCCAACTCATAATTGACGGAAGTGTCTGGCGAGTAAGTACGGTTTGTTTCTACTGTAGTCGGCAGAGCGTTGGCACCCCCGCGACGGTAACCCTCAGCAATTGTTAAATAGATGTTCTGCTCAGGCGTGAGCTGGTAATTGATACTGAACTTGCCAAGATTGCCACTGTGCTTATCGTCACCGTCAATGCAATCCACTGGCAACTCGGTTCCTTCTATTGCAAAGAAAAAAGGCGCTACCGAACAAGAGGTAAATTCGTCTTTATAATGAAAATTACGCGCACCAATCAATACCTCCCATTGTGGCGTTATGTCATATGCCACTTCCGCATAGACTGAACGTTCACTCAGGTCTTCAGCTTGCGTGTAATAAAGATCGATATCATCGGGGCGATTGAATCCCCAGAAATCAGCAAAACCGGGAACGTAATCAGCGCCTGTCAGAGCGGCATCATCGGTACTGTAAAACGCACCGATCAGCCAGCGAACCGGCTGCTCATCCGGTGATACCAGCCGCACTTCGATGCTGTCTTTATCGGCAGTGACATCACTAACATTGAAGGATGAGAAGTCTTCATACAGCGAATACCAAGGGCCATAGAATTCGTCACTTGTTAATAAATAATCCGTCTGATCGGTGACTTTTGATAAATCGTATTCATATCGACTCAGGCTGGTGGTGAGGCTGGCCCAATCAAATTCATAGGCTGCATCAAGGCTTAAAAGGTGCAACTCACCTTCCATGGGTTGGCGATAACTGCTGGAGGCAGTATATTTTTCGTTGGTAAAATTTTCGTTGCTTGCCTGGCGATCACCGGCATTATTTTTTTGGTAATGGTAGCTGCCGGATAGGGAGAATTTTTCCGTCGCTTGCCACAGAACACCCAAGCGCGCCTGTTCGGCTTCATCATCGTTAATATCGTCTTGCGGACCGCTTAACAAATATGGGTTATCAATAAAACCGGCATTGTCAGTTTTGCCCAGCATCAGGCGTACACCAAGAGCGTTGTCAACCAACGGGGCATTGAGCACTAGATCGGTATCATAATTGAGATCATCGCTCTCGGCTGTTTGCGACACATCAACACCCGCGCTGAATGACGTCTTGCTCAAGTCCGGTTTGGCTGTGATGTAACGAACCAATCCGCCGATAGAGGCGTTGCCGTACAGCGTGCCTTGCGGGCCGCGCAGCACTTCAATACGCTCAAGGTCTTTTAAACTGAAAGATGGCGGCAGGAAATAGCCTTGTAACGGTATGTTATCGACATAGCTGGCAACACTGCCGCCGTCACCACCAAAATCATTTGACTCAACTTCGTCAACGCGCAGGCCACGCACGACCAGCCCGTTCGAGTTGCGCGGCCCTGAATCCAGCACGGAAAACCCGGGCACCAATCGGGCCACATCGTTAAGGTCTGTGGCGAAGCGTAAATCCTCTGCCCCAATAACCGTAACGGAGCCCGGAAACTCGCTCAAGGTCTGTTCACGTTTGGATGCAGTAACAATGATTTCCTCCATTTGCGGCATCGTGGACTCAGCCAGCGCAAACGAAGGTATCAGGCTAAACACGTAACATAATGGATGAAGGCGAAAACGTGGTGCGGTCAGGTGTGGTGTAGTTAGCATGCGTTTAAAAAATCCCAAGTGTAGTCAGTCCCGGAAAACCCGCATCGGCGAGCAACTCCCCATGTTTTTTATGGTTGGGCGAGCAGGGCTGCCCAACGAGTTGCCACAAGGCATTGTCAGCGCGATGCAAGCACCATTCCAGGTGTCGACGGGATGCACTCCCGAACATTTTTTACTCGCCAACATTCCACTCGCCAACAAGGATAGCCAAAATTTGAGACAAATGAGGGTTTTCTTGCAAATCGGTTATGAGAAGCCAGCAGCAGCGAGTTACAGAATCAACTACAATTCCGCCCCTGTTCAGTCCACCGGTCATCAGTGCTAAAGTGCCCCTATGTCATCCCTGATTCCCGAAAAGCCCTTGCTGGTTTCTCCCTCGCTGGCCGCTACCATTGGCCTTGAAGAGGCCTGCATGCTCTCGCTAATAAGCGAAGTGGCCACTTACCGGCAAACGGCCGGGGGCTGGCTGGAGCTGGACGAGGCGTTACTCAGCAAGCTGATGCCCTTCTGGACCGACTACGACATCCAGCGGATCAGCAAAAACCTGAAGGACAAAGGCATCATCCTGCTGGGCTCCGCGCCCTACACCAGCAGCCGCCGCTTGCAGGTGGCCTTCAATGAGGGTGAGACAAGCACACCTGCCCCGGCACCGGTTGCACCGCCCATTGCCAGCGCCAACCTGATTGCGCCCAATTGGCAACCGGACCAGGAGCTATTGCGGCGGGTCGCGGAGCACAATATCCCCGAATCCTTTATCCGCCAGCAAATCCCGGAATTTATTACTTACTGGCGCGAACGGGGCGAGATCAGCCACTCCTGGGGCGCGAAATTCCTGAAACATGTACTGCACCAATGGCGTGAATACCAGACCGGCCTGGCCCGCCAGCAGCGCGACGAAGGCAATGACTTCTTGCGGCGCGACCTGGAAGTGGCCATGCACAGCCACTGGCGCCCCAGCCGGGATGCCCTTGAAGTCCTGGTAAAACACGCCAATATCAGTCTGGCATTTGTAGAAGACGCTATCCCCGAGTTTGTGCTGTATTGGCAGGAGCGCGGCGAAGCGAGCCGCACCTGGAACAGCAAATTTATCCAGCATGTAAAACGCCAATGGGTGCGTTACAACTCCGCGCTGGAGCACGATAGCGAGCCGCGCCGTATTCCGGAAAATTGGCAACCTGGGGCAGATGTGTTTGATGTGTTGCGCCTGGCCAATATCAACCTGGAATTTGCCAAACGCCAGGTGCCGGAATTTTTATTATTCTGGCGCGAGAGCAACCAGGTCTACAGCTCCTGGAATACCAAATTTTTGCAACACGTAAAATATCACTGGGCCAAACAACACGCCCTGACCACCGTTAATTCGCAACAGGTTAACAGCCATGCAGGACAGCAACACCCTACTTCAACGCGCAGCACAAGAGATCGCAGCCTTGTCGAAGACCTCACCGACAGAAGCTGGGCCAACTGAGCCGCAGCGCCAGCGCCCGACTGATGCGCATATCGATGCATTGAATGAAGTCTTTGCGCTGTTCCGTATTAATTATCACAATCAGTATTACAAGGCCTATAACGACGAAGGCGTGCTGTCGCAGATAAAAAAATTGTGGCTGGAAAGTCTGGTGCAGTTTGAACCGCAAACCATCTTGCGTGGCGCACGCAAGGTGATAGAGGAATCGGAATATCTTCCCACGCTCAATCGTATGATTCGCGCGTGCCAGGGCGACCCGGAAAGTTTTGGTTTGCCCGATGCCCATACTGCTTATATTGAAGCCTGCCGCGCGCCCAGCCCCAAATCGGCATGGCGTTGGAGCCACGCTGCCGTGTATCACGCCGGCGTCGCCAGCGACTGGTTTTTCCTGGCCAACAACAGCGAAAAAGTCGCCTTCCCCGTATTCGAACGTCACTATCAGCGGCTGTGCGAAAAAGTCATGAACGGCGCAGAGCTGCCCGTGCCCGACGCACCCGCCTTACCGGAAACCATCGAAACACCGTTATCACGCGAAGAGAATCAGCAACGTCTCGATGCACTGCGCAAACAAATGGATCTGTAAGCCAGTTCACGACGTAACACGTTTTATTGTTAACATTTTGAGTCCGTTACATCATGCAAAAAAACGCATCCTGGCTGTTAGGTCTGGCTTTGCTTGGCTATGCCCTAGGCACTTTGGCATTAATACTATTTCTCGCCCATCATTCACTCCCCAAGGATGAGATAGCAGCACCCAGGGAGCCTGAAATCACCGACCTGATCAGCAGCACGCCCTTACCGGATTTTGTCAGCATCGAACAAACACCCGAGCGCAAGAAAGCGTTTGTGGATTTATTGTTACCGATGATTGAACAGAAAAATAATTACATACAAAAGAATCGCAGGTCGCTTTTAAAAATGAAAGAGCAGCTGGCCGAAGGAAAACCGCTGACCGAAAAACAACAGATCAAACTGGAACAATTGCGTGAACGCTACCGGGTGCGTCATGAGACTTATCCGGAGACCGCACGAGCCATCGAAATTTTATTACTGCGCGCTGACATTATTCCCTCCTCCATGGTGCTCGCCCAGGCAGCCATTGAATCCGGTTGGGGCACATCCCGTTTTGCCATTGAGGCGCACAATCTTTTCGGTCAGTGGTGCTACAAACCCGGCTGTGGATTAGTGCCCGAGCGTCGCCCGGCCAACGCCACCCATGAAGTGCAGAAATTCGACAGCGTGGAAGCCTCGGTGGATGCCTACTATCGCAATATCAACACGCACAATGCCTACCGCGAATTTCGCCAGCTGCGCGCCGCACTGCGCGCACAGGATGGCGAATTAACCGGAACAGAATTAGTAGAAGGCCTGGGGAAATATTCCGGCCGCGGCGATGTGTATATCCACGAGCTACGCACCGTTATTCGTGTCAATGATTTTGAAAATTTGCAGTTGAGTGCGGCAGATATTGAGCCTCTGCCGACGGAAGGCCTACCTGCGTCGCAATAACCTTGCGGCGTATTGCGGTTTATCAGTCCTCGTGAGCCCAGCGCCCATCCCTGCCTTTGGTTAACCACTGCTGGGAAAACCAGAAAAATCGTCCCTTCTCCCCCGTGGGTGCCGTGCAATTGTAACGCGCGCGCCCCGCTTGCAATGGCTTATTCGCCTGCACAATCAGTTTGCCGTCGCGCACCTCTGTTTTAATCGCACCCTGACCGGAAGCAAAACAATTTATACGCGGCAATAATTTCTGGTCTTCCAATGTCAAGGCCAGCACCGGCTTTTTCCCGTAGGCTAACACAAGATCCTCTAGAGGTTTTTTCAGCGCTGCATCTTCATAGAGTTCAACAGCTGCAATGGCAAACGGGCGGGTATGCACTTTGGTTGCAAAGTCCTGCAAGTCACCATAGCTGCCCCCAAAGGGAAAACGCGGCAAGGCGAGCAAATCATTCAGTGCAAACAAGGGTCCGGATTGTTGGCCAAACGCGACAAAATCCAATTCCTTTAATACGGCTTTGACGTGATTGTCGTATTCACCGTAAGGGTAAGCCAGCAGGCGATGCTTCTGTCCGGTTTTCTCCGTGATACGTTGCTCCGCATCAAGAATTTCCTGCTTGATTCGTTCGTGCCACTGCGCGCGACTTTCGTTATCGCGCAAACGCAGCAGATGCCCGTGTTTGGTCGTATGGTTGGCAATGGTGACACCTTGCTTGGCCATCTCCTGGATCTGTGCCCAGGTTGCAAAGGATTTTTTGTTTTGATCATGCGGGTCGGTGTTGATAAAAACGGTGAAAGGCCAGCCACGTTTTTTCAGCAGCGGGTAGGCTTGGTTGTATACCGATTCATAGGCATCATCAAACGTGATTGCCACCGTTTTATCCGGTAATGATTTGCCTTGCTTAAGTTGATCGACCAGCTCCGGCAGGGGCACAATATTAAAATCATGCTCGGCCAGGTAATCCATATGTTGTTTAAATAACGCCGGAGTAACACTGGTAGAGGCAGGAGTGGATTCACTGACGTGATGATATTGCAGGACAACCGCCGCACGAGAAGACAAGCTGACAGAGGCAAGTGTCAGCACGGTGGCGGCGAAGAATAATCGCTGGCCGATACGCCAATCGAATTTCCTTAAAGATAAAAAAGCTTTCCAACAGTTATGCAAACCTGAAACTTTCAACACGAACAACCTCTTCAGCAGCACTATCTGGTCAGTAGTGTTATTGATCAGCACATCGCTGGCGTGACAACTCAATCACCGTCCGCCGCGATAAAGCGCAAGCCAACACCCGTGGGTTCAACCCGCACGACTTCCATCTTCAACTCAGGCGCGTCACCCATCAATCCTTGCACCTGCCCCGTCACGACTGAACCGACGGGCGGTACATGCTGCGCATCAAGGATAACGAAGACTCCACCATCAGAAATATCGCGGGTTTTAACCATCAATTCTCCGATACTTTCATGGCGGATTTTGATAGAGCAGGAGAATGCTGTACGAACATGGCGACGCTGATCACTCATAGAAAAACCCTTTTTATTGTCAAAGCCCCAGCAACACCAATGATCGGTTTTATGGCCACAGGTGCGGATACTTTATTTCTCAACCACCTCAACCTGATCCACTTTCTGGAATCCGCGCGGCAGTTTATTGCCTCGCCGGCCGCGTTCACCGCGATAGTGATCAAGGTCCGACTGCTTCAGGGTAATGTGGCGCTTGCCTGAGTATAGCGTAAGCATCTGGCCGGGATTGATCACCGCCACCGCCAACACAAATTCCTCACGGCTTTTCACCCGCGCTGACGGAATATTCATGATCTTGTTGCCCTTACCTCGCGCCAATTGCGGCAGCTCGGTAACCGGAAAGACCAAGAGGCGGCCATCATTGCTGACGGCAGCCAACAGCGTCTGGGCCGGATCACCGGTCAGTATCTGTGGTGGTAATACCTGCGCACCATCCGGCAGCGTGAGCAACGCTTTACCGGCTTTGTTCTTGCTGACCAAATCGGCCAGCGTGGCCACAAAACCGTAACCAGCATCCGAGGCGAGCAGTACCGGCTGCTCATCATTGCCCATCAAGGCGCCTTCAAACGTGGCACCACTGGGCGGATTAATGCGGCCACTGAGAGGCTCACCCTGGCCGCGTGCCGAGGGGAGATTATGTGCGGGCAGCGAATAGCTGCGGCCGGTGGAATCGAGCAGGATAACGTTTTGATTACTCTTGCCATGCACGGCGAATTTAAAACTGTCCCCGGCTTTATAACTTAAACCGGCCGGATCAATGTCGTGACCCTTGGCGGAACGAATCCAGCCTTTATCGGAGATAACCACGGTGACCGGATCAACACTCATCAATTCCGTTTCACTGAAAGCCTGTGCTTCAGCACGCTCCACAATCGGTGAACGTCGATCATCGCCATACTGTTGCGCCACTTCAATCAATTCCTTGCGCACCAGATTTTTCAGCTTGACGGCAGAGTCGAGAATTTTTTTCAAATTATCGCGCTCTTTTTCCAGGTCTTGTTGTTCCTGGCGAATCTTCATTTCTTCCAGTCGCGCCAACTGACGCAACTTGGTTTCAAGAATGTATTCCGCTTGCATCTCAATGAGATTGAAACGTTCCATCAACACCGGCTTGGGATTTTCTTCTTCGCGAATGATACGAATCACTTCATCCACGTTGAGGAACACAATCATCAAGGCCGCCAGGCGTAGCAAACGCTCTTCAACACGTTCCAGGCGATATTGCAAACGGCGGCGCGTCGTCACCGTACGGAAGCTCAACCATTCGGTAAGAATTTTATCGAGCGACTTCACCGCCGGACGGCCGTCGATGCCGATCATATTCATGTTGACGCGGTAGGTGCGTTCCAGCTCGGTGGTGGCAAATAAATGCTGCATTACCTGTTCAAGATCGACGCGGTTGGAGCGCGGTGTAATAACCAGCCGTGTGGGGTTTTCATGATCCGATTCGTCGCGCAGGTCGGCTACCATCGGCAATTTTTTGGCCTGCATCTGCGCCGCGATTTGCTCCAGAATTTTTGCGCCGGATACCTGATGCGGCAAGGCGGTCACGATGATATCGCCGGTGTCCGCATCTTTGCTCCACACCGCGCGCATGCGCACACTGCCGCGCCCGGTTTCGTACAACTTGATCAATTCACTACGCGGCGTAATGATCTCGGCATCTGTCGGCATATCCGGGCCGAGCACATGCTCACACAACTCTTCTACTGTGGCCTTGGGATTGTCGAGCATGTGCACGCAAGCGTTGACAACTTCGCGCAGGTTATGGGGTGGAATGTCGGTCGCCATCCCCACCGCAATACCGGTGGTACCATTCAGCAAAACATTGGGAACGCGCGATGGCAGGACGACGGGCTCATCGAGTGTACCGTCAAAGTTGGGCTGCCACTCCACCGTGCCCTGACCCAATTCTTCCAGCAATACTTCACTGTATTTGGTGAGCCGCGATTCGGTGTAACGCATGGCCGCGAAGGATTTTGGATCATCCGGCGAACCCCAGTTACCCTGGCCATCCACCAAGGGATAGCGATAAGAAAACGGTTGCGCCATCAGCACCATGGCTTCGTAGGCGGCAGAGTCGCCGTGGGGATGGAATTTACCAATCACATCACCCACGGTGCGCGCCGATTTTTTATATTTTGCACTGGCTTTTAAGCCTAACTCGCTCATCGCATAGACGATGCGACGCTGTACCGGCTTTAACCCGTCGCCAATGTTTGGCAAGGCGCGGTCGAGAATGACGTACATGGAATAATCCAGATACGCTTTTTCGGTATAGTCTTTCAGGGAAATGCGTTCATCCGCATCGGGTGGAGCAATTACGTCGGTCATGAAATGTCCTGAATCAAAAAGTACACATTTTTATTCGTTGATCACGGTGTCTTTGCTGCGACCGATCATCGAGTCGGTCGCGCAATCGGCAAGGATCAGGGCTGCGCACCTTGCACCAGAGGAATACTGCCGCTTTCTTTGACGCGCATGGATGGCAAGAGCGCACTGAAGTCGAGTTTTGCATCAAAGTTGTAACTGACGCTGTCTTTTACGCCGGCGCGGCTGAAGTATTCAATCAGACGCACCACCTGCAACATATTCGCTGAGACTTCCAGGCTCACCGGCGTCTCCTGATAGCCTTTCAAAACCGGTACATTGTCGGTGACACCGCTGAGTACCGAGAAATTTTCGATGCCAATCGTATAAGAGATTCCACGCAGGGACAAATCCCGATCATTGGGATTGAGAATCGCCAGATCGACACCGATGCGTTGGTTCAATCCGCCCTGGGAGGGCAAGAGTCGCAAGCCGGTCACTTTGACTGTCGGCTTTTCGAGTCCGGCTTGAAAGTTGGCACAACCACCCGACACCAACAGGACAAGCGACAATATCATCACACTGAAAAATCCACGGGGACCTGGCATTCAAACTCTCCTGTACAATTTATATTCAGATTATCCGCAGAGCGGCTCAGCTCGTCGGTTAATGCACCCCAGAATTCACACTTACTCTGTGAACCGAATCACACATACCAGGTAAAGTTCGCCATCAGACCCGGTCAGATTTGCAAATACTGGTATACGAGCTAGTGTTTTTGTAGGATTTAACATCTTTGCGACACCATCTTCGCATCCTCAAGGACAACAAAAATCACCTGTTATTCGACGCGTGTGTCAGGCTGCATTTTTTTCAGCGCAATGAAGCGATGTATATCATAAAGCGCCCTGATAACAGCATGTGTCTGGAAGGTTATCCGTTAACACTATGCCCAACCAACCACTCAAAACCGAAGAACTGCTCGGCAGCAGGGAAATTCGTTTCATTGACCGCACGGAATCCAACTATCCCAACCTGATGCGGATGTGCATGGATTTTGATTTTTGCGTATTGCAGTTACAGCGCAAGGTGTACAGCCATATCACCAACCGCTATTTGTCCGACAGCCAGGCTTTTGTGCTGGCAACCCAGGACTACCGCACCAATGACACGCCCGCCATCACCCCCATCTGCGACACCCTCGCCAAACTGGAAGATTATGTTACCCGGCACCAGGTGGATATCCTGCATGATTATTTATTCGGCGCGATGAGCGACGATGTCTCAAGCGCGGGTTGATGCCATTCCGTGCGATAACCTTCGCGAATACCTTGCGAAAAGTCTTCTGCATCCACTGGTATCAATGCGGCATTGATCGTCGCGCGTGTGCGTAAATCCATGATGGATTTATCTGTCGCCAGCCAGCCTTTCTCTTGTATCACTTCGTCAGAAAAACCCGGCAGCAGTAAACGGTAATCCAGCAAGCTGGTATAAAAACGGTAATCCGGATCATGCTTTAATAAATTGGTCGTGCAATTATCAAGCAGCGTATTATAAAAATCCGGCTGCTGTGCAATCTGTTGAGCATCGCGCAGCAACGCCTGAAATAAATAATGGCGTTCTTCTTCGGTCAGTTGCAGGGGATAAAGCAAGACGCGCTCATTGCGAATGTGAGTACGCAGGCCAATAATGTCAGCTTCTGTTCCCAGCACAACCATCTTGTTGTATTGCCGTAACAATCCCAGAAACGGATGGTAACTTTGCCCCGGACGCAAGCGCGCTTCCACAGAAACCGCGAGAAACTGGCCATCACTGAATTCAAAACTCAACAAGGTATGCGCGAGGCCATAACCACCAAAATGGGAAATACCCAACCAGACTTGCTGCAAGTCTGCCGGTGCAAAATCAGCGCTGCGATAGTCGGCGCGCTGCACACTGCCGTCGGCGTTGTAACGGAAATCACGCAGGTTTTCGATATGGTAGTAGGGCTCCGCACCCTCGTGCAGCGCTATCTGAGGCAGCCGCGTTTGTAACGGCGACCATTCACCTTCATGGGTGGGTGTGCGAGTAAACAGGTACATGCAGAATAAAATAAAAAGACCGAGCAGGATGCGGGGTAATAGGTGGCGGGCAGGTGCGACACGCGTGCTCATCGTGAACGGCGATCAATCCTGGAGTTCCTGCTCAAACTCTTCGAGCAGATCCAGCGGTTCCATTTCTTCGCCTTCCAGCTCATCATTCCAGTTAACACCCACCAACAACACATCGTCGTGCATGCCCGGCAGCCAATCTTCCAGAAACTCTTCCAGCTCTATGGCGACCGGGGTGTAACCGGCCCATTCATCGCGACAATGAAATTGCGCAAAAGCCTCTTGTGACCAGAGCGGCATTACATCCATATCGTCGTAATCTTCTGATGCACAGAGCGCCCAGCCATCTTCACCTTGCAGGCCCCAGACGCAACCATTTTCCATAGACTCGACAATAAAGCGGTCAATGTTTTCACTAAAGTCATCGCTGAGTTCAGTCATGATGGCAGACACTTTTGTTTGTTCAGGATTCGGGAAATGCTTTCACAACACAACCGGCATTGAGCACCAGTGAGTTGTGTTACCTACAGCACCAGTTGCTGGCCATTGGCCTTTAACCAGGCGCGGCATCGCACATAATCGGGACAGACACTTTCTACCAGTTGCCAGAAAGCACGGCTGTGATTGTGGTGGCGCAAATGGCTTACTTCGTGGGCGACAAGATAATCCACAATAGGCTCCGGCGCCAGAATAATTTGCCAATTGTATTGGATGGCACCGCGACTGGTGCAGTGGCCCCATTTGGTTCGGGTTGCCCGAATACTGACACCGGTATGTTGCAAGCCCATGGCCCGGCAAAGCTGATCGGTTTTTTCTGCCAACAATTTCAGCGCCTGTTGTTGATACCAACCCTGTACCAGGCGCCGGGTTTGTTCCGGTGCACTCATGCGTCGCCGGCGCGAAAGCAGCACATGCAGCTGTTGATCGTGCAACACCACCCGCGCACTGGTACCGCTGCCCAACACCAGGCGAATGTCGTGCCCCAGGTAAGGCAATTGACTGCCACTCACATAGGTGCGCTGGGGAATGGCGGCCAGCGCTTTTTCCTGTTCGTGGATTTTCTCTTGTACCCAGCGGGTTTTCTCGCGCAGAAAATCGTGCAATACACTGTCAGCCACCTGTTGCGGTGCGCGAATAATCACGCGCGCCGATTGTACTTCAATACTGATGCTGCGACGGCGCGAGCGCAGAATCGTAAATTCAAACGGGAAAGGCGTGACGCGGGTTTCCGCCACACAGCTGGTGCGCGTGCTCAACATCAGGTTTTCCTGCTTTCGGTATCGTTCCTGGCGTGCACAATCACTGCTGTGCGCAAGCGGGTGCGGCCAAAGCTGGTCATCAATTCAAAATCGCTGCGCGCCAAAGGAATAAACTGGCAGTCGATAGCTGTCTGTCCGTAGGTTTCCGGATCGGGATCATGCACATAGATACACTCATCATCAAAGCCACTCATCACGACCCAGTGCGGGGCTTTTTTACTGTCCATGCGATAGGTACTGATGAGGATGATGGGCACTGCACCTTCGCAGAAGGCGTCAATCAGATCCTGTTGACGAATGTCGCGATAGTGCACCGGAACCTCCAGTGCCTGCAACTGCGCACAAAAATCATTGTGCACGGCGGTCATGATGGGTTTCTTGGTTTCGTCACGAACGCCGTCCAGGAACAGCGGACCGGTTTGATTCACCCACACAGAGGTGGAAAACCCGCGATGCTGCGCCGCTAACGCCAGCCCCATCGGATGGCACCCACCGTGGCCGGAGGTCATGAAGATGGTGGTGGCTTCACGCCACAGACGCAACTCTTCCTGCAGGGAAGGCTGATAGTCGGGGTCGAGCGATGTGAGCGCCATCATCAAGGAGGCAGGGCCGCAAGTAAACCGGGTGTTCTGGCACATCCAGGGGATGGCGCTGTGTTGGGTGTCCTCATGAAATACCCGGATACGCTTTTGGTAACGCAGGGCGTCGCTGTGGTCTTCGTAGTAATCGTGGTAGAGGCCAAATTGTTTATAGCCCAGCGATTCGTACAGGCGGATAGCACTTTTGTTTTCGCTGCTGACTTCCAGGCGCATATACAAGCGGCCACTGTCCCGCGCCCGCTGTTCTCCGAGTTGCATCAGCCAACCGGCGATTCCCAAACCGCGAAAGGCCGGGTCGACGGCCAGTGAATAAATGCGCGCCAGACGCGTGCCCCGGTGGCACAGGATCAGGATGTAACCCGCCAGTTGCTGCTCCTTCCACGCCAGCAGAAAGATGTCCTGTGGCGTCGTGAGCCAGCGGCGAAAGCTGCGGCGGCTGAGACGGTCGCCGCTGAAGCAGCGTTGCTCCAGCTCCACCAGCGCATCCAGATCTTCCAGCGTGGCTTCGCTCCAGCGAAAGCCAGCCGGTGCATGACGCACAGGGGCATACGGGAGCTTGGGGTTGTATTCGGGATTGTGCATAGGTGCCTGTTGATCAATCAAAGTGCCGCAAGTCCTGCCAATGCCTGGTGGATAACCTGGCGCGCCTTGACCAGCACCAGCTCCCGCCAATAGGCATCGCCCGGACAAAAATGTTCACGCATGGCTGCGCTGGCCGGGTGATCTATCGACAATGGACCGCCATTGGCCCAATCGTGATGTTCCTGCAACAGGACATCAAACAGTGAATCCGTACCATAGCTGCCAAACTCCAGGGTAACAAAACAACCGCGCTGTTCCATCAGGGCGTGCCAGGCGTAATCCAGTAACCCCAGCTTGGGCACCGAACTGGAATCTCCCCGCGCCGGCATCGTCACACTGGCGCCGTACCATGCCTGGGCCTGGGCAGTGCCGCGGCTGTTGAGCGGATGATCGCAAATCAGCTCGCCATGACCGTAGGGCCCCAGGCCGGTGTGGACATCAACCACTGCCAGCAGGCGTTGGCCCAGTTGAAAACGCTCAATAATGTTGGCGATAACTTGCCGTCCGTGAGCCGGTTCGTTACCGCCATAGAACGGCCCCTGCGGGTCTACATATTGTCCGCCGCTCAGCGCCCGCTCAAAGGCGCGCTGACCGTGATCCTGGGCGAATTGCTGGAAAAGTTTGTGCCGCTGCGCTGTGGTTTGTGCACCTTTGAGCAGCGGCTGCAGCAGTGCATACCCATCACTGTGGGGAAGTGGCTGGGAAAAGTCGATGAAGTTGCGGTTAAGATCGATACCCTGTTCGTCACAGCGTCGGCTCCAGGCATAACCGAACGGGTTAAGTGGATGGATCATCAGGATGGCAACATCCTCCGGCAAATTCACCTTGCGCTGTTCAATCAATCCCCACAAATCGATCTGCACCGCGCTGCCGGCGTGCCCTTCTACGCCATGCGTACCAGCAATCAGTACCAGCACCTTGCCGGCATCTTCATTACCAAGCCAGGCGACCCGCGTCATCAGCGCTTCGAACTGCGGCCCCTGGACACCGCGTACCGGAAATTTGAGGTGTTGTTTGACCAGATCGATATTGGCAGCCAGGCCTTCCAGCCAACGACTTTGCGCCAAGGCATAGGTGCCGGGAAAACAGGCGAGATCACTTTTATTCAACACAACAGGAGAAGACGGCATGGGAGAGAATCCTGAGGAAATCAACTACAGATTGATTCGATGGAACGTTCACTATGGCGCGTATAAGCAGGTTTTCATAGGCCTTAGCATAGCATCCAGTGGCTGTTTTACCGGATCTTACCGCACAGAATGATAGAGATGTCCTTGGGGTCCGGTAGTTTTTGCTAACATGGCCGGGTTTTTCTGCGGGCAGATCCTGTGTTCAGGTCAGCACACCGTTTACTTGCGCGTCGAAACCGTCGCTCCCTATTCAATCCATTTGCATAAGATTGTCGTTATGAAAGAAAAATTATTTGTCCTGATGCAATACCTGATCCCGCAACATCTTCTCTCCCGCGCGGCGGGTTGGGTCGCCCGGTCACAAACACCCTGGATCAAGAACACCTTTATCGAATGGTTCGTGAAACGCTATAACGTGGATATGTCGCTGGCCCAGGAAGAAAATCCCCTCGCTTATGCCTGTTTCAATGATTTCTTCACCCGCGCCTTAAAGCCCGGTGCTCGGCCAATCGATCCCGATGCTGCCAGCATTGTGTTACCCGCTGATGGCGCCATCAGCCAGCTGGGTGACATTGCTGACGGCCGGATTTTCCAGGCCAAAGGCCAAGGCTATACCACCCTGGAACTGTTGGGCGGTGATGCAGCTTTGGCGGGCGAGTTTGCAGGAGGCACATTCGCCACCGTGTACCTCTCGCCCCGCGACTACCACCGCGTGCACATGCCCTACGGCGGCAAACTGCGCAAGATGGTCGCGATTCCCGGCGATTTGTTTTCCGTTAACGATGCAACCGCCAAAGGCGTGCCGCGCCTGTTTTCCCGCAATGAGCGCGTTGCAGCCATCTTCGATACAGATATCGGACCGATGGCGGTCGTCATGGTAGGTGCAATGATCGTGGCCGGTATCGAAACCGTTTGGGCGGGCGAAGTGGCCCCCATCAAGCGCCAGATTCAAACCACAGATTATCTCGCAACACCCGTAACGGAAATCGAATTGGCCAAGGGCGCAGAGATGGGGCGTTTTAAATTGGGCTCAACAGCCATCGTGTTGTTTGCCAAAGGACGCGTGACCTGGGATGGCCAATTACGTGCCGGATCACCCACCGTCATGGGGCAGCGCATGGGGCAAATCCAGTCATAAAATCGTTAGTGGGAGCGGCCACCATGCCGGGTCGCTCCTTTCCAGTTCTATTCGCGCTCTTTTCTCAGTCACCCCTATCTGATCCCTTCCATTCACCCGCTCTCGCCATGGGTTGTGCGAATTACAGGGCTGACTCTACACGCTGGGCTTATGAGCGTGCCCCCACATTATTCATCGCCACGGCTAATTTCCCTTTACAAGACCAACACACCGGCCCATACTGCCCCGGCTGGTGAAGAATACAGCTGATACTTGTCACTACAATTTCGATGAATACACCGTACCACCGCTCCTCTCCCGCAACGAACCTGTTGCTCGAAAGGCCGCTGAATACTCCGTAGCACTTCATTTTGTTTTAGTCATCAATTCTTCTTAGGTCAGTACACCGCCCTATTCGGGTTTATTTCTTTTACAACATAGCAATTATTGCTCTGGAGATTTTTATGGCAGCCGCAACTGGTTCTGTTAAGTGGTTCAACGAAGCTAAAGGTTTTGGTTTTCTGGAACAAGACAACGGTCAAGACGTATTTGTACATTTCAGCGCTATCGCTGGTTCAGGCTTCAAAACCCTGGCTGAAGGTCAACGCGTTAAGTTCAATGTAGAAAAAGGTCCTAAAGGCCCACAAGCTTCTGACGTACAGCCCATCTAAGCTGAACGGCGACTTGCCCACCAGTGGGCGATGAGCATAAAAAAACCACCTGCGGGTGGTTTTTTTATGCCTGGAATATGATGAAGAATCAGCTGCGCTGCAAACGACTCAGCAGCGCCATTAAGCCGCGCTTTTCGGTCTTCATCAGGTATTGGTCGCGAATGTTGGCAATATCCACATCGTAACTGCCGGGCTCCAGGTCCCGCGCAATCTCCACCTTTTCGATCTCATAGCGAGTTTTCTTGCCGGAATCCAGCAATGCCTGTTTGCGCTTGTCATCTTCCGAAAGATCCAGCAGGCTGCATTCAGCCAGTGGTTGTTTGCAGGCATCCAATACCAACATCACCTTCGGCTTCAATCGGCGCTCAAAGTTTTGTTCTACCACAACACCTACTTCACCCGTGCTGAGCTCTACTAACGTACCTGTAGGGTAAAGACCGATGGCACGAATAAACTCCACCACCAACTCTTCCTGGAACTGGATATTGCGTAACTCATAAAGTTTGGCAACCGCCTTGGAAGGCGCGATGGGATGACGAGAGCCTCTGGGATTAGTGACGTGGTCGTAGTAAGTCACAATACCCGCGATCTTACCCAATAGAGGAATCTTGTCGCCGCGCAAACCCTGCGGAAAACCGCTGCCGTTGAGCCGCTCGCAATGGGTTTTCACCACACTGATCACCCGCGGTTCAACACCCGGGGTTTTACGCAAGATATCCGCGCCCAGCTCAACGAAACTTTCGTAGGCTTTTTCTTCCTCGGCGGTACGCTCAACTTTGGTTAACAACTCGCTGTCGAGCATTACCTTACCGACATCCTTCAAGAGCACACCCAGGGCCAATACATCCAGATCGCGTTTAGGTAAACCGATGTGGCGCCCGAATAAAATAGCCCACACCGATGACCTCACAGCATGACTGTAGGTGTATTCATCTTTTTCCTGCACGCGCGACAACCAGGTAAATGCATCCGGGTTGCGCAGGACGCTATCAACCATCTCGCTGGCTACGCGTTTGGTCTCACCGATGGAGGCCGTTTGCAGTTGGTTACGCTCCAGCTGATCAAGCACTTCTCCCACTGCACCGTACACTTTTTGATGCAGTTGCCGCGCCTTCTTGACTTCTTTTTGCAGAGGCTGGACTTCGCGATAGAGGTTGCGCTGGATCTTGAGTGGGGCTACAGGTTCTGTCAGAAAACTGTTTTTATGTGGCTCCCGTCCAGCGCCTTTAACGCGGCCTTGGGGAGTCAGGGTTTTGAGATTGGCCGACACAGGTCCGCGACCTTTTTCGACATCAATATAGACGTGATTGCAGAGTGTTTTGAGTTGGGTAATTTCACCCAGATCGCGGATATAGAAACCTTGCAAGGGAAATGGGGTTTGCGACCAAGGCCGATCAAGGCCGGACACATACATGCCAATGGTCAGCTCGTTGACGTTCAGTTTGACCTGTTTAATTCCCACAGTGAATCCTCATCACCAACAGTTCCTGAGCAAAACCCATCCACAGATGACGCCCAGTTTAGTTAAGAAATGATCAACACACCAGAGGCGCCGCTCCGCCGGGAGCCCTTGTGACAAAATATTATGAATGATAGGGCGCCGATAATTCGTGTACGGCTCGAATAAAAGCACCAGCGTGTTCAGGATCGACCTCTGGCGTAATGCCGTGGCCCAAATTAAATACGTGCCCGGACCCTGCGCCGTAACTTTCAAGGATGTTGCCGACTTCTGTGCGAATGCGTTGAGGAGATGCATAAAGAATACTTGGGTCCATATTGCCTTGCAGCGCGACCTGGGTACCGACGCGCGCGCGCGCCTCACCGATATTCGTCGTCCAATCCAGTCCCAGACAATTCGCGCCACTGGCGGCCATCAATTCCAGCCACTGTCCACCGCCTTTGGTAAATAAAATCACCGGCACCTGGCGACCTTCATGTTCACGAATCAAACCGGAAACGATCTGGCGCATGTAGGCCAGAGAGAATTCCTGATACGCTTGATGCGACAATGCGCCACCCCAGGTATCAAAAATTTGTACGGCTTGTGCACCCGCAAGGATTTGCCCATTGAGATAAGTAGTCACGGATTTGGCCAACACATCCAGCAAACGATGCATCAGCTCAGGCTGGTTGTAGAGCATTTCTTTGGCGCGGCGGAAATCGCGACTCGACCCGCCTTCGATCATGTAGGTTGCCAGTGTCCAGGGACTGCCGGAAAAGCCGATCAGTGGCACACGCCCGTTCAGTTCGCGACGAATGGTTTTAACTGCATTGAGCACATAGGGCAGATCCCGTTCGGGATCAATCACCTGCAACGCGTTGATATCGGCCTCAGTGCGCACTGGCTTCCTGAATTTGGGGCCCTCACCGGTTTCAAAGTAAAGGCCCAGGCCCATGGCATCGGGGATAGTGAGAATGTCGGAAAACAGGATGGCTGCATCCAGCGGATAACGCTCAAGCGGTTGCAAGGTAACTTCGCAGGCAAGCTCAGGATTGGTACACAACCCCATAAAATCCCCGGCTCTTTCACGGGTAACGCGATACTCCGGCAGATAGCGCCCGGCCTGACGCATCATCCAGACGGGGGTGACATCGACGGGTTGTTTTAATAATGCGCGAAGGAAACGGTCGTTTTTAAGCTCAGCCATGAAATCAGTCTCTGGTCGCCAATGTTCTAGTTATTGAATGCCATCTCCATAATCAGCTGACGAGACCGGGCAGGCTGGGAGTCGGCAATGGCCGGTCCCCCAGTTTCAGAAGCCTGTGAGGTTAACAGGCTTCTACCGAGCGAATAACCTGATTACACACCGAGATAGTCGAGGATACCGGTAGCGGCTTCACGGCCTTCCCAGATGGCCGTTACCACCAGGTCAGAACCACGCACCATATCGCCACCGGCAAAGACCTTGGGATTACTGGTCTGGAATTTAAACTGCTGATGTTCCGGCGCCACAACACCGCCCCAGTCATTGGTGGAGATCTTGTGGTCAGCCAGCCAGGTCGGCGGATTGGGGCGGAAACCGAACGCGATCAGCACCACGTCTGCCGGTAAAACTTCTTCACTGCCCGGCACGACTTCCGGACGGCGACGGCCTTTCTCATCCGGCTCACCCAGTTGCGTGGTCACCACTTTTACGCCTTCTACCTTGCCTTCACCCACCACAGCAACCGGCTGGCGATTGAACAGGAATTGCACACCTTCTTCGCGCGCGTTGGCTACTTCACGCTTGGAACCGGGCATATTTTCTTCGTCGCGGCGGTACGCACAGGTTACGCTGCTAGCACCCTGACGGATTGAGGTACGGTTACAGTCCATCGCCGTATCGCCACCGCCGAGTACAACCACGCGCTTACCTTTCACGCTGATGAAATCCGCAGGGTCTTTTTCAAAACCCAGGTTACGGTTTACGTTGGAGACCAGGAATGGCAGGGCATCGTACACACCGGGCAGATCTTCACCGGGGAAACCGCCCTTCATGTAGGTGTAGGTTCCCATGCCCATGAATACAGCGTCGTAATCACGCAGCAATTCATCCATGGTGATGTCTTTACCCACTTCTGTGTTCAGACGGAATTCGACACCCATCTCGGTAAAGATCTCGCGGCGACGGGACATCACCGATTTTTCCAATTTGAATTCGGGGATACCGAAGGTCAACAAACCGCCGATCTCGGGGTATTTGTCGAAGACAACCGGCTTGACGCCGTTGCGCACCAGGATGTCGGCACAACCAATCCCGGCAGGACCGGCACCAATGATGGCGACCTTTTTATCGGTCCATACCACCTTGGACATATCCGGCCGCCAGCCCATGGCAAAGGCTGTGTCGGTAATGTATTTCTCAGCATTGCCAATGGTGACGGCCCCGAAGCCGTCATTGAGGGTACAAGCGCCTTCACACAACCGGTCTTGCGGACAAACACGGCCACAGACTTCGGGCAATGAATTGGTCTGATGACTCAATTCGGCCGCTTCAAAGATGTTGCCCTCGGAGATCAACTTCAGCCAATTGGGAATGAAGTTATGCACCGGACATTTCCATTCACAATAAGGGTTACCGCATTCGAGACAACGGTGCGCCTGCCCGGAAACCTGATCCTGGGTATAAGGCTGATAGATCTCGACAAACTGATGCTTACGGGTGGCAATATCCTTTTTTGTCGGGTCTTGGCGCCCGACATCGAGAAACTGGAAAGTGTTATTTAAACGTTCGGCCATTGTGCATGCCCCTCTTTAGCCCAAGGTGATTATTCGCCGCGTTGCTTGAAGCTGACTAACAGCCCGGCCAAGCTCGCCGCCTTGGGTTTTACTAACCAGAATTTGCCGACGTAATCATCGAAATTCGCCAACAGATGCTTGCCCCACTCACTTTCGGTTTCGCGGGTAAACTCTTCGATCACACTGCGCAGATGGTTGCGATGGGCTTCCAGTGCTTCGGTGTTGATGCGATGGATATCCACCAATTCGTGGTTGTAACGATCCACAAAATCATTGGCTTCATCCAATACATAGGCGAAGCCACCGGTCATGCCCGCACCAAAGTTAACACCGGTTTGGCCAAGCACGGTCACGACACCGCCAGTCATGTATTCACAGCAGTGGTCGCCCGCGCCCTCTACAACCACATGGGCACCGGAGTTACGCACACCGCAACGCTCACCGGCGGTACCCGCAGCAAACAGCTTACCGCCCGTCGCACCGTATAGACAGGTGTTCCCCATGATGCTGGTGGTGTTGGACTTAAACTCAGAATTGCGCGGCGGACGAATGACCAGCTTGCCGCCAGCCATGCCTTTACCAACGTAATCGTTAGCATCACCTTCCAGGTACATATTCAGACCGCCCGCGTTCCAGACACCGAAGCTCTGGCCGGCAATACCGTGCAGCTTCAGCGTGATCGGCGTGTCGGCCATGCCCTGGTTGCCATAACGTTTGGCAATCTCACCACTGATACGTGCCCCGATGGAGCGATCACAGTTGGTGATGCGGAATTCAAATTCACCACCGGCCTTGCCTTCAATCGCCGGCAATACTGTACGCACCATGGCTTCAGCCAATTCGCCTTTGTCAAAAGGATGGTTTTTATCCACTGAACAGAGTTGTGGCTTGGTGGCCAGATAATCGTCGGTGTAGATAATTGGACTGAGATCAAGCTGTTTCTGCTTTTCTGTCTGCCCTTCCAGAACCTGCAACAGATCAACACGTCCCACCAACTCAGCCAGTGAGCGCACACCCAGGCGAGCCATCCACTCACGGGTTTCTTCTGCCATAAATTTGAAGAAATTCATGGCCATCTCAACCGTGCCGATGTAATGGTCTTTGCGCAGCTTGTCCTGCTGGGTTGCCACACCGGTGGCGCAGTTGTTGAGGTGGCAGATACGCAGATACTTACAGCCCAGCGCAACCATGGGCCCGGTACCAAAGCCAAAACTCTCTGCGCCCAACATTGCGGCTTTAACCACATCCAGGCCGGTCTTAAGGCCACCGTCGGTTTGCACACGAACCTTGTCACGCAGGTCATTCGCGCGCAGGGTCTGGTGGGTTTCAGACAAGCCTAACTCCCAAGGCGAGCCGGCGTAACGGATAGACGACAATGGACTTGCGGCTGTGCCGCCGTCGTAACCGGAGATCGTAATCAAGTCTGCGTAGGCCTTGGCAACACCGGCAGCAATCGTGCCCACACCGGGGCGCGATACCAGTTTTACCGACACTAGCGCATCCGGGTTGACCTGCTTGAGATCAAAGATCAACTGCGCCAGGTCTTCGATGGAGTAAATATCGTGGTGCGGCGGTGGAGAAATCAATGTCACACCGGGCACGGAATAGCGCAAGCGCGCAATCAGGCTATTGACCTTACCGCCGGGTAACTGACCGCCCTCACCAGGCTTCGCCCCTTGAGCGACCTTGATCTGCAATACCTCGGCATTCACCAGATAAGCCGGGGTCACACCAAAGCGACCGGAAGCAACCTGCTTGATCTTGGAGCTTTTTACCGTGCCGTAACGCGCAGGATCTTCACCGCCTTCGCCGCTGTTAGAGCGACCGCCCAAGCGGTTCATTGCCTCTGCCAGCGCCTCGTGGGCTTCGGGAGACAGCGCACCGAGCGACATACCTGCCGAGTCAAAGCGTTTGATGATCGCCTCAACCGGCTCGACTTCACTCAGCGGAATGGGCGTACAAATATCTTCCCGCAATGCCAGAAGGTCGCGCAGCATGGAAACCGGACGCTGGTTTACCAGATCCGCGTAGTTGCGCCAAATTGCATAATTTCCGCTCTGCACTGCCTTTTGCAGTGTCTGCACCACGTCCGGGTTGAACGCGTGATACTCGGAGCCGTGGACATATTTAAGCAAGCCGCCCTGCACGATAGGCTTACGCTCCACCCAGGCATTTTGCGCCAGTATCTTTTGGTCAGCTTCGAGATCCGTGAAGCGCGCTCCCTTGATGCGGGATGGTGTGCTTTCAAAGCAAGTATTTACAACTTCATCAGACAGGCCGACCGCTTCAAACAGTTGGGCACCGCGATAAGAGGTAATGGTGGAGATGCCCATCTTGGACAGGATCTTCATCAGCCCTTTGTCGATACCTTTGCGGTAGTTCTTGTAAGCGTCATCAATGCCGGTCAACAACTCACCGGTTTCCACCAGATCATTGAGCACATGGTAGCTGAGGTAGGGATAAACCGCCGTCGCACCATAACCGATGAGGGCAGCCACCTGGTGCGGATCACGGGCACTGCCGGTTTCGATGATGATATTGGCATCGCAACGCAAACCAACATTGGTCAAATGCTGGTGCACCGCGCCCACAGCGAGCAGCGCCTGAATCGGCAATAAGCCTTTTTGCAGGTTGTTGTCGCTCAGCACCATCAACACCTTACCGGCCTTGACGGCTTCCGCCACGCCCTTGCATAAGAGGTCGATGGCCTGTTGGAGATTCATCTGCTCCGGGTCGTAGTGCAGCGGAAACTCTGCAACTTCATACCCGGGGCGATTCATACCCAGCAGGGCGCGAAATTTGGCTGGCGAGAGCACCGGAGATGACAAAATCACCCGATCCGCGTGCTCCGCCGTTTCTTCATAAACAGACAGCTCACGCCCCAGGCACGTCTCCAGCGACATAACAATCGCTTCGCGCAGCGGGTCGATGGGCGGATTGGTTACCTGGGCAAATTGCTGACGGAAATAATCGTAGAGAGAACGCTGCTGGCGAGACAGCACCGCCATGGGTGTGTCGTCACCCATGGAGCCCACAGCTTCCTGACCGCCTTCGGCCAAGGGGCGCAGCAACTGATCGCGCTCCTCAAAGGACACCTGGAACATCTTCATGTAGGACTTGAGCTGGATACGGTCGATACCGTTTTCCTTGTCGTCCGCCACCAAGGTGGATTCCACGCGCAGCGCACGCTCTTTCAGCCACTGCTTGTAGGGCTGACTGGACTTGAGCTGCTGATCGATATCCTTGGTGTGGTGCAAGGTGCCGGTAGCCGTGTCGATAGACATGATCTGGCCTGGCCCGAGACGGCCTTTGGCCACGACATCTTCCGGCTTGTAAGAGTACACACCCACCTCGGATGCCACGGTGATCATGTCGTCTTTCGTGATGACCCAACGCGACGGACGCAGACCGTTCCGATCCAGAGTACACACAGCATAACGACCATCGGTAATCACCAGGCCAGCCGGACCATCCCACGGTTCGATATGCATAGAATTGTATTCATAGAAGGCGCGCAGATCCGGGTCCATATGGTCCACGTTCTGCCAGGCCGGCGGCACCAGCATACGAATGGCGCGGTGCAAATCCATCCCGCCCAATGTCAGGATCTCGAGCATGTTATCAAGGCTCGACGAGTCTGAACCGGTGCGATTTACCAACGGGGTAACGCTCTGCAACTCAGGCAACAGCGGCGTACAGAACTTGGGGGTACGCGCAACCGACCAGTTGCGGTTACCGACTACCGTATTGATTTCACCGTTGTGCGCCAACATGCGGAAAGGCTGGGCCAAGGGCCACTGCGGCATGGTATTGGTGGAGAACCGTTGGTGAAATACACAAATCGCCGTCTCCAGGCGGGGGTCCGCCAGGTCGGCAAAGAATTGCGGCAGGTCCACCGGCATCATCAAACCTTTATAGGAAAGGATACCGGTGCTGAGACTGGCAATATAAAAAGCCTTGTCTTCAGCAAGGCGTAATTCGGCCTTGCGACGCGCCATAAACAGGCGAGCATTCACCTGCTCCAACGGCAAATTGGTATTGTTTACGAAAACATGATTGAAGACCGGCAGGGACTTGAGAGCGATAGGTCCGAGGCAGCTGCTGTCGACCGGCACATCACGCCAACCGGCAACCACCAAACCCTGAGCAACCAGCTCTTCTGACAGAATCGCACGCGCGGCGTCAGCCTGGGCAGCATTGCGACTCAACATCACAGCGCCTACGCCATAAATGGGCGTCAGGTCAGCACCGCAGGCTTCTTTGGCCACAGTGCGCAGGAAAGCGTCCGGTTTCTGGAGCAACAGACCGCAGCCATCACCTGTCTTGCCATCCGCCGCGATACCACCGCGATGGGTCATACAGGTCAATGCTTCGATAGCCGTTCTCAACAAACGGTGACTTGTCTTGCCCTTCAAGTGAGCAATCAAGCCAAAGCCGCAGTTGTCTTTGAATTCGTCCAACCGGTAAAGGCCAGTGGTCATAGGCTGTTTCTCAATCAATGCAAATCATTATTACTGAGCGCGACACCCACAACGCTGGCAGCACCACGATAGCCGCCGGGCAAAAATCGCACTCCAGACAAAAAAGCCCCTTAGGGTAGGGGCTATAGACAAATGGGCGCAGGATATTACCCGCTGGAGACGGTAATGGCAAGTTCGCCATTCGGGCCTTGTCCATCCCATCAGACCGAATGACAAGGTTTAACCATACCTCCCGGAGCACCGACGACACGATCACACCCAATATGTCGACTCCCGCTTTAACATTTCACATTTATAAGCTAAGTTAAAGAACTGAAAATCAAGGATTTGCACGAAGCCCGCACTTATAAGTCGAGCCGGAAGGCTCGCTCCCCCGCAGTCCAAGAATTTTTACGGTTTTATTCAATAGATACTGGCAAATCAGGAAGACATCATGCACACACAAAAGATCGGGATTAACAAACCCCTTATCATTGCTATTTTTACTTTGGCACTCGG
>CAMLOU010000033.1 GCA_946481735.1 uncultured Cellvibrio sp. | reverse complement strand
CTCACATTCCCGAACGGCCCAAAATACCCTCTCAGGTGTCGCCGGCGTATCCAACCGCGGACTAAACCGATACCCCGCCACACTCGAACACGCATCCCGCAACGCCGCCCACACCGAAATCGCCAACATCAACGGCGGCTCACCCACTGCCTTCGACAAGTGGATCGTATTTTCATTGTTAGCCTCGTCGTACAACGCCACATTAAATACCGGCGGTACATCAAAAGCCGTCGGAATTTTATAATTTGCCGGACTGTTGGAAATGATTCTTCCGATGTCGTCCCACAATAGTTCTTCCGTTGTCAGCCAACCCATTCCCTGGATAAAACCGCCTTCAATTTGCCCGATATCAATCGCCGGATTCAATGAGCGACCCACATCGTGGAGGATATCGACGCGGTTCACGCGATACTCGCCAGTCATGGTATCAATTGTGACTTCACTCACTGCCGCACCGTTGGCGAAGTATAAAAACGGCTGCCCTTTTGCGGTGTCGCGGTTGTAAAAAATCTTGGGGGTACGGTAATAACCGGTTGCAAATAATGGGATACGATTTAAATAGGCGAGTTTGATAAATGCTTCAAAGCTGTAGACGTCGTTATCCACCAGCACTTGATTATTGATAAACCGAATACGCTCTGCAGCTGTGTCGAAATGTTCGACAGCGAAATTGATTAAATCCGCTTTTACTTTATCGCAGGCGTCTTTCGCTGCCATACCATTCAAGTCGGTGCCGGAGGATGCGGCGGTGGGTGATGTATTGGGGACTTTATCCGTGCGTGTTGAGGTGACCATCACACGCTCTACAGACACACCGAAGGCGCTGGCGACAATTTGTTGGATTTTGGTGTATAGCCCCTGCCCCATCTCGGTTCCGCCGTGATTGATCAGCAGGGTGCCGTCGGTATAGATGTGCAGCAAAGCGCCCGCTTGATTCAGATGCTTGGCAGTAAACGAAATGCCGAATTTTACCGGCGTCAGGGCAATGCCTTTTTTCAGGGTGGAATGGGTTTTATTGAACACGGTGATAGCGGTGCGACGTTCGCGATAGTGCGAGCTTTGCTCCAGGCGTTCAACCAAAACCGGCAGCATGTGTTGTTCAACTTTTTGTCCGTAGGGCGTTTCGTCGCGCCCCGGTTGATAGAGGTTTGCCTTGCGTACATCCAACGGGTCCTTGCCGAGCTGACGGGCAATATCTTCCATCAAGGTTTCAACGGCCATCATGCCTTTTGGTCCGCCGAAGCCGCGAAAGGCGGTGTTGGATACCGTGTGCGTTTTGCAGCGCAACCCGAGGATGCTGGCGTTAGATAAAAAATAAGCGTTGTCTGCATGAAACATGGCGCGATCGACAATACCTTCCGACAAATCCGGCGAAAAACCGCATTTGCCCGCAAGCACCATGTTCACGCCGAGCAAGCGGCCATCGTCATCGAAACCGGCGTGCCAACGATTTAAAAAATCATGGCGCTTGCCGGTTTGTACCATGTCGTCGCGACGCGGCATACGATAGCGCACCGGGCGTTTCAACCGCTGGGCAAAGACGGACGCCATACAAGCCAGGGGCGCGGCCTGACTTTCTTTACCACCGAATCCACCGCCCATGCGGCGTACTTCTGCCACAACACGATGCAAAGGAATGGCTAACACCTCTGCAACCAGTTTCTGAATTTCCGAGGGATGCTGTGAGGAGCTGATAACATGGATTCCGCCGTCTTCCGTTAATCGCGCTTCGCTGATTTGCCCTTCGAGATAAAAATGTTCCTGGCCGCGCACATAAATTTCGCCACTGAGTTGATGCGGTGCTTTTTCAATGGCGGCATCAGGATCGCCCATCAATAAGCGGTGCTGCGGCAAAACAAAACTTTGTGCCGCAAGCGCATCGTCTATCGTAAGTTGCGCGGGCAGGATTTCATAATCGATAACGGCCTGATTCACTGCCCGTTGCGCCGCCTCAAAACTGGTGGCAGCTACCGCAAATATTGGTTGGCCAATGTACTCTACAATATCGCCCGCCAGCAGCGGATCGCCGCCGTACACCGGCGCCACATCCACTTTACCGGGAATATCCCCTTGCGTGATGACATCTACCACGCCGGGATAGGTTTTTACCTGCGTCAAATCCATGTGTTTGATGCGTGCATGGGGCACGGTGGATTGCCCGGTGGCGATAAACACTGTGCCCGGCAGCAGCGGTAGATCATCGACATACTCGGCTGATCCGCTCACGTGCTTGCGCGCAGATTCATGGGCCACCGATTGCCCGACACCTGATTGGCTGGCATTTATTTCAAGCGCCTGATTTTGATGTGCCTGGCTTTGAAGCGCCTGCGTTTGTACCTGGGGCTCAATCAATTTACGCATGATCAAACACCCCTTCTGCCACCACCTGGCCATTTAACTGCGCCATGATTTCACTGCAGACTTTTTTCAGTAGATTGCACGCCATTGCCATACGGTAATCGGCGGACGCACGTACATCGCTCATCGGTGAAAATTCATTGCGTAGCACATCGCAGGCCTGTTCAAGTATGTGTGGCAACACCTGTCCATCGCGATGCCAGGTCGTTTGATGGAGAAATTTTTCTGTGGCATGTGCACGCCGGGGAATTGCAGCCATGCCGCCAAATGCGATGCGCAGTTGTTGTTGGCCGTCGAACAGGAATGCACCCATTACCGCCGAGATATCGTCTTCGTAGCGTTTACTGATTTTGTAAAGCTTCACGGGATAATCCAGCGCCTCACGTTTAATACGAATTTTGGCGAGGTATTCACCGGTGGCCAGCGTGGTGTGTTTGTAGGCACGATAAAACTGACTGATCGGCTCACGACGATATTCTCCAGCGGCGTTGCCAATAAGCAATTCTGCATCCAGCACCAACAGGAAAGGTGGCGTGTCGGCAATGGGCGATGCACTGCAAATATTGCCGCCGAGTGTGCCGCGATTGCGAATCTGGCGCGACCCCAGGCGACCGAGGAATTGCACAAAGTCGGGCGAGATATCGCTCAACGCGCGCTCAATCCGGGTATAGGTGGCGGCAGCACCTATTTCTACATAGGCTTCCGCATTGTCTTGCACACCATCACGCTGAATCTCCACAGCCTGTAAACCGGCTACCCGGTTAAGGTCGATGAGTTGCGGCAGAGTTTTGTAGAACTGGGTTACCTCCAGCATGAGATCAGTGCCACCGGCGATCAGGCGGGCATCAGGGTATTGCTGCAACAGTGCCTGGAGTCCTGTCTCATCGGTTGGCTGCGCATAAAAGCAGTCAGTTTCTCCCAGCACCGGATTGCCCGCTAAAGGTGCATCAGCACTCCACTCCTGCACAATATTGATCGGTTGGGCAGGTTTTTTAAACGCAAGCAAACCGGCATCGATAATTGGCCGATAACCGGTACAGCGACAGAGGTTGCCTGAAATTGCATCGATGACCGCGTGACGCTGCTCTTCCATTGACCCGCTTCCCGCTACATCAGGGTTCATATGCAGGGCCGCCAGGGACATCACAAAACCGGGGGTACAAAAACCGCATTGAGACCCGTGGCAGTCAACCATGGCCTGCTGCACAGGATGCAGTTGGCCCTGATCATTCAAACCCTCTACGGTGATAACCCGCTGATTACCCACGCTTCCCAAAGGGCAGATACAGCTATTGATGGCGCGGTATACCCAACCTGTCGGGCCCTGACTGCCAATCAACACGGTACAGGCACCGCAATCCCCGGAGGCGCAGCCTTCTTTGGTACCGGTCAGGTTTTGCTGGCCACGCAGGTAGCGTAGCAGCGTCATATCCGGTGCAACCGATTCCACCCTGACCGGGATATTGTTCAACACAAACTGCACTAGGATTCCCCCGCTCTGTCTATCACGATTAGCCCAACAAATTCTGCCTCTCTTCAAGCAAAGCAAAAGTCTGGCCAAATAGACAATTTTTTATAGAAGAATTTTCCAAAGCAGGTCACCAGAAGACTGTGGCATACATATTGCTGCACCTTTTCTATCTTTTTTGTCCAGTTAGTCAGGTTTATGTCCGAGAAAAACAACACACGCCTTGAGTTAATGTCGGTCACCAAGGTGTATCCAGGCTGTATCGCTAATGACGCCGTGAGCCTGAGGGTGGCGCCGGGGGAAATCCACGCCCTGCTCGGCGAAAACGGTGCAGGCAAAAGCACGTTAATGAAGATTATCTATGGCGTGGTCAAGCCCGACGCGGGCCAGATGACATGGAATGATAAAGAGGTGTCCGTTGCGGGTCCGGCCCATGCGCGCCAGCTGGGTATGGGTATGGTGTTTCAACATTTCTCACTCTTTGAAACCCTGACTGTTACCGAAAATATCGCTTTGTATCTCTCACCTGCCGAATACGGCAACCTTAAGACGTTGCGCGAACGCATTATCGCCGTGGCAGACGAATATGGTTTGGCCATTCACCCGGATCGGGTCGTGCACACCTTATCGGTGGGCGAGCAACAGCGCGTGGAAATTATTCGCTGCCTGTTGCAGGACATTCAATTACTTATCCTCGACGAACCGACCGCTGTGCTGACGCCACCGGAAGTCGAACAATTAATGGTGGTCCTTAAAACACTTGCGCATAAAGGGTGCAGCATCCTGTTTATTTCGCATAAATTGCACGAAGTTAACGCGCTGTGTGATCGCGCGACGATCTTGCGTGGCGGAAAAGTGACTGGCTCCTGCATCCCCCGGGAAACCTCCCCCCGCGACATGGCGCGCATGATGTTAGGCGATGAACTCGAATTACAGGATGCCATGCCGCCGGGTAGAGCCGGTGCACCCACTCTGGTGATGCACGACATTAATGTGAAACCGCAAGACACGTTCGGCATTCACCTGAAAGATATCAACCTGTCGTTGCATAGCGGAGAAATTGTCGGCCTGGCCGGCGTTGCCGGAAACGGCCAGGACGAATTAGTCGATCTGATCAATGGCGAGCTTGCTCCCGATACCGGCCGGTTAATTTTTCAGGAGCAAAGCATTCATTCATTCACGGTGCAACAACGGCGTCGCCTTGGTATGTGTACCGTACCTGCCGATCGGATCGGACGCGGTGCGGTGGGAACCATGAGTCTGGCCGAGAATAATTTATTGACCGGTTACGTGACCCACGGCGTAAAAAAAGGCTGGATCAACTGGCAAACCATTCGCGCGCGCGCGACAGACATCATTGCGCGCTACAAGGTAAAAGCCAGTGGCATAGACAGCAGCGCCGGCAGCCTGTCCGGCGGTAATCTGCAAAAATTTATTATCGGCCGGGAGATTATGCAGAATCCAAAATTGCTGGTTTGCTTTCATCCTACCTGGGGTGTTGATGTCGGCGCTGCCAATCTTATCCACCAACAGTTAATTCAATTGCGCGATGCCGGCGCTGCCATCCTGGTGATTACCGAGGACCTGGATGAATTGTATTTACTTGCTGATCGCCTCGGTGCCATTTGCGGCGGCAGATTATCACCTGTGCATAAAAAGCAGGACGTGCCGTTAGAACGCCTCGGCCAATGGATGACCGGGAATTTTCAGGAGGAAGCAACCCATGCACATTGAAAGACGCCTGCAAGATTCCCGTTCCATGCTGTACCTTTCGCCACTGCTGGCACTGGTACTGACGCTGTTATCCGGCGCCTTATTGTTTGCATTACTCGGCCGCCCGCCGTTACTCAGCCTGTACACATTTTTTATTGCACCGGTCAGTGACCTGTACGGTGTGTCTGAACTGGCCGTTAAAGTCACGCCGTTATTACTCTGTGCCATTGGCTTAACGCTGTGTTTCAAAGCCAAGATCTGGAACATTGGCGCGGAAGGACAATTTGTCTTCGGTGCCCTGATCGGTGGGGCAGTTTCCCTGCAACTGGCAGACAGCGAAGGCTTTTGGGTACTGCCGGTGGTGATCTTCAGCGGCGCCCTGGCCGGTCTGTTGTGGGCCGCAATTGCCGCCATGTTGCTTACGCGCTTTCACGCCAATGAAATCCTTACGACCATCATGCTCAATTACATTGCCGTCAACTTATTGTTGTGGGGCGTGCACGGTCCGCTTAAAGATCCCGACGGTTTTAATTTTCCCGAGTCCGCCCTTTTTGCACCGCAGACGTTATTGCCGATGGTGTTTGAGGGTTACCGAATCAGCATCGCGTTATTTATTGCGCTGCTGATGCTGGTTGTTATCTGGGTCATATTGTCGCGCACGCTGCTGGGTTTCCAATTGCGCGTCATGGGCGAAAATCGCAATGCCGCAAGCTTTGCTGGCTTCAACAGTAAGGCGTTAATCTGGCTGCTATTGCTATTTAGTGGTGCCATGGCCGGCATGGCCGCCATCTCCGAAGTCAACGGCCCGGTCGGGCAGCTCATTCCGACACTCTCACTGGGCTACGGTTATGCAGCCATTATCGTCGTGTTTATGGGCCGCATGCACCCGCTGGGTATTTTACTCGCCAGCATGCTGTTGGGCCTCACCTACCTGGGCGGCGAGATGGCACAAATTGAATTGGGTTTACCAAAATCCATCACCGGTTTATTTCAGGGCATGTTGTTATTTTATCTATTGGCCTGCGATTTATTAATCAGTTATCGCGTGATATGGAACAGCAACTCACGCCATTTTTCCAGCACACCGGCAACCACGAACGAATAGGTTGTAATTTCTATGGATTTATTGTTGATCGAAAATATTCTCTTCGCGATGGTGCGTACCGGCACGCCTTTATTACTCGTCGCCTTGGGCGCGATGGTATCCGAACGCGCCGGTGTTTTAAATTTAGGCCAGGAAGGCATGATCCTCGTCGGCGCCGCCTGCGCCTTTATCGCCGCCTACGCTGCTGGCAACCTCGGCTGGGGCGTTGCGGCTGGCGTCGTGGCCGGCGCGCTGGTCTCACTCATTTTTGCGTTTATCGCGTTGACATTGATCTCCAATCAGGTAGCCACTGGTTTGGCCTTAACCATCTTCGGTACCGGATTAAGCGCCTTCCTTGGTGCAGGTTATGTCGGCCAATCCCTGACGGGTTTAGCGCCGGTAACTATTCCCTGGTTAACGCATTTGCCTCTTATCGGTAAAGCCCTGTTTGCACAGGATGTGTTGGTGTATCTCTCGTTTATTTTATTCGCCGCCATTTTCTATGTAATGCGCTACACCCGCCTGGGCTTAATCATCCGCGCCGTAGGCGAAAATCCGGAAGTCGCCCATGCTTTAGGCTACAAGGTACTTCTCGTGCGCTACAGCGCTGTCGTATTCGGCGGCGCCATGGCGGGTTTGGCGGGGGCGTATTTATCGTTGGTGTACACGCCGATGTGGTCCGAAGGTATTGCAGCGGGGCGCGGGTGGATTGCGCTTGCATTGGTCGTATTTGCAAGCTGGCGAACCGAGCGGGTTTTGTTAGGCGCCTGGTTGTTTGGGTTTGCGAGTATTCTGCACTTGTTGTTGCAGGGTTACGGTTATGAAATTTCACCGAATTTATTGGCGATGTTGCCGTATGTGGTGACGATTGTGGTGTTGGTGATGATGATGCGGCGTAAACATGGGCAGGGGGTGGTTGCGCCTCGCTCTTTGGGGCGGCCTTATTATCCGGTTAGGTAGTTTTTTTTCTTAATGGAGATTGGAGTGGTAATTGGATAAAGGTATGTGAGACACGCCGTGAATACGTCCTTGTAGGCTCATCACCGGCATCCATGCCGGTGATGGTCTCACACACCTTCACCCAATTCCCTTTGACCTGTTGTGTATTTTTCGAATGGTTAAAAAGCAAAAGCGATTTGGTTGTTCAGGATCTTTCACTGCTACTGTTTCATTTAGTTTTTAGTCTGGAAAATGGAAATACAAAAAATGAAAAGCAACGCACATTAATTTTATGCAGCATCAATTTTAGCTGCTATTTTTTGTGCTTTTAAAGAAATTTAAATATACCACTGAACTCGCAGGTATGAGTCCGGTGTTGGTGTCGGAGACCATCGCCCGCATGGATGCGGGTGATGAGCCTACAGGGAAGTATTCACGGCGTGTCTCCGACACCAACACCGGACTCAGGCCCAACCCCGAAACAAGTAAATGCTCATTGCAATAAAGTTGAGGAAAAAACATGAAACTACGTCACCTGTTGGGATTGGCAACCGCCACGCTGATCAGCTGGAGCACCGCTCTCTCCGCCGAGCCACTCAAAGTCGGCTTCGTCTACGTCAGCCCCATCGGCGACGCCGGATGGACCTACATGCACGATGAAGCACGTAAAATTGTTGCCAGCGAATCCGGCGATAAAATTGAAACCTCCTACGTCGAAAGCGTCGCCGAAGGTGCCGATGCCGAGCGGGTGATTCGCAACATGGCGTCGCGCGGTTACGACCTTATTTTTACCACTTCATTCGGCTACATGAACCCCACTATCAAAGTGGGAAAAATGTTTCCCAAGGTAAAATTTGAACACGCCACCGGTTATAAAACGGCACCCAATGTCGGCAACTATCAAGCGCGGGACTACCAGGGTCGCTACCTCGCCGGTATGGTGGCTGGCGCCATGAGTAAGGATGGCGTGATCGGTTATGTCGGTGCCTTTCCGATTCCTGAAGTCATTCGCGGAATCAATTCCTTTATGCTCGGCGCCCAACAAATGAATCCGGATATTAAAATGAAAGTGGTGTGGGTGAATACCTGGCATGATCCTGCAAAGGAGCGTGAAGCGGCGGAAAGTTTAATCTTACAAGGTGCCGATGTGTTGACGATGCACACTGATTCTGCCGCCGTGGTGCAGGCCGCAGCAGCGAAGAATGTGTATGCCGTGGGTTTTAATTCCGATATGACGGCGTATGGTCCTAAAGTCCATCTGACGTCGTCTACCCAACATTGGGAAAGTATTTACCGGGCCAAGATTCAGGCGGTGCTGGATGGCACCTGGAAATCGGAATCGATCTGGCACGGTTTAAAAGAAGGCGTGGTGGATATCTCGCCGATCAATCCTGTTGTGCCGCAGGCAGTTGCGGATAAAGTCCAACAGTATAAGGCCGAGATTATCGCCGGGGAGCGCGATGTGTATCAGGGGCCAATCTATAACCAGGCCGGTGAACTGGTGGTAGCTGAAGGCAAGTTTCTGAATGATGAAGAATTGCACAAGCAAAACTGGTATGTGAAAGGCATTGAAGGCAAAATACCCCGGTAGTATTTATCGCGGTGCTTGACGGGTGTTTACCCGTCAAGCAGAAAGGACACACTAACACATCAGCGAGACACAATAACGATGGCCAACAAGATTTTGGAAAAAGCCCTGGACTTTGACCCTACCGAAACCCCGACCGGTAAATATAAACCGGGCAAGATCCGTGACCGCAACCTGACGAATATCATCAATGCGGCAGAAGAAGAATTTGTCCAGAACGGTTACCGCGGCACCAGTATTCAGGCGATAGCGGATCGCGCCTCTATCCCCAAAGCGAACGTGCATTATTATTTCAAAAGCAAATCCAATTTATATATTGCCGTGCTGGATAATCTCATTCATTTATGGAACGATTTTTTTGATAACATCAAAGAAGATGATGATCCCGCTGTCGTACTCGATGAATTTATCCGCAAAAAAGTGGAGCTATCTTACACTCACCCACGCGCGTCAAAATTATTTGCCATGGAAATGATTCAGGGCGCGCCCCATTTAAAAGACTACATCCGCACCGAGATGCGCCAATGGGTGCGCACCAAGGCGCGGATTATCGAGAGCTGGATTGAACAGGGGCGCATGGCCAAGGTTGATCCGGTGCAGCTGATTTTTTTAATCTGGTCGTCTACGCAACATTATGCCGACTTCGATGTGCAAGTGCTCACCATCATGAACCGCGCTGAATACGAGCCGGATATGGTGCGCGATATCTCCAATTTTCTCAGCGACATTATCCTCAAGGGTTGCGGCCTGGAGCCACCGGCGCGCGCACCTGCCATAAGCGACGCGCATCCATGACAACCCGCCTTGACCCTGGCATCGCAACCGATGCCACCTGGATTAAAAACCCGCTCGCCTGTTGGACCGGCAATACGCAGGATGCCAGCAACGGTATAGTGATTCGCGGCAACCGGATTATTGAACTGGTTGCCCGTGGCCAAACACCGCAAACAACGTATCAACACAGCTTTGATGCGTCCAATCATGTGGTATTGCCTGGCCTGATTAATTGCCACCATCATTTTTACCAGACGTTAACGCGTGCTTTGCCAGCAGCATTAAATAAAGAATTGTTTCCCTGGCTGCAGGCGCTCTACCCGGTGTGGGCGAACCTCAATGACGACGCCATCTTCGCCTCCACGCAATTGGCGCTCAGTGAATTGTTATTGTCCGGTTGTACCACCGCAGCGGATCATCATTATGTATTCAGCAGCATCATGCCCCATGCGATTGATGTACAGATTGCTGCGGCCAGCGCAATCGGTAGTCGCGTCACCTTGACCCGGGGCTCTATGAGCCTCGGCCAATCCGCCGGCGGCCTGCCGCCGGATTCTGTAGTGGAAACCGATGCGCGCATTTTATCCGAGAGCGAGCGCCTCATCAGGGCGTATCACAATCCCGCTGAAGATTCCCTGTGCCAGATTGCACTCGCGCCCTGCTCGCCTTTTTCTGTTACGCCGGACCTGATGCGCGAGACGGCCCGACTCGCGCAACAAAACGATGTCTTGCTGCATACGCATCTGGGTGAAACCGAAGATGAAAATATCTTTTGCCTGAAAAAATTTGGGCAGCGGCCAGTGGATTATCTTGAAGATGTGGGCTGGCTGCACAATCGCGTCTGGTTGGCCCATGGCATTCATTTTAATGATGACGAAGTTCAACGCCTGGGCCATGCATGTACCGGTATTTGTCATTGTCCATCGTCCAATATGTTGTTAGCGTCCGGTATGTGTCGCACGCTGGATTTACAGCGTGCTGGTGCACCGGTTGGTCTCGGTGTCGATGGCTCTGCATCCAACGATGGATCAAACATGATGCTGGAAGTCCGTCAGGCCATGTTGCTGCAAAAACTGCGTTATGGCGCTGCACAGTTTTCCCACCTCGATGCGCTGTCCATGGCCACGCAAGGTAGCGCGAGACTATTGCATCGAAACGAGCTGGGCGAGATTGGCGCAGGCAAGCAAGCTGACCTCGCTTTATTTCGTCTGGATGAGCCACGGTTTTCCGGTTATGGCGATGCCGTTGCAGCACTGATCCTGTGCGGAGCCCAGCGCGCCGATTACGTGATGGTGGGTGGTCAATGGAAAGTCAAACAGGGCATACTGTTTGAGCATGACATCCAGGAAATTATCGTTCGCCACTCCCTTGCCGCCAAACACCTGACCCGTCGGCTGAATGGCTGAATTATTCGGTGAATGTCCGCTTATGTTGGGGTTCGCACAGTCGCCCTCCATGACCAACCGTAAAGTAAAGAAAAATTGCTACGGCTGATTGGACGAAGGGCTCATCACAAGTACGATAATTATTGATGACATTACGTCCCCTGCGCCTGACTAAGTGGGATAACGTAATGATGGAAATGGATGTTAAACAACTGCGCGAGAATTTTTCGCGCACCCGGCAACTCAGTGAACATCTGTCAAATATGTTGACAACAGATGAACACATGCTGCAATCCATGCCAGATGCGAGCCCTACCAAATGGCATCTGGCACATACCTCCTGGTTTTTTGATACATTTGTTCTAAAACCCCGTAACGCCAGCCCTGTATTTCCTGAGTACTTTTCTTATTTATTTAATTCCTATTACAACGGTGCAGGTCCGCAATTTCGTCGGGCGCAGCGCGGTTTAATTGCACGACCCAGTCTCGACGAAGTCTGGAGTTACCGTTTCGCTGTTGAAGAAAAACTCCAGCATCTCTGGAATGATTTCACATCCGACGAATTGGCGCTGGTTGAGTTGGGTATTCACCACGAACAACAACATCAGGAACTTATCGTCACCGACATCAAGCATGCGCTGTCATTTCATCCACAGTTTCCCGCCATCATCCCCGTTGCGCATCCGGATACACCCACCGCCGCCGTAGGCATGCAATGGCAGGATTTCCCTACAGGCGAATTTCGGGTCGGGTGCGATACAGGATTTTGTTTTGATAATGAGATGCCGCGTCACCTGACTCACATCAACGGTTTTCGGTTGGCGAACCGCTGCGTAACGAATGGCGAGTATCTGGCATTTATAGAAGACAAAGGTTATCAGCGTGCGACGCTTTGGTTGTCCGAAGGCTGGACATGGGTGAATGAGACACGCACAACAGCGCCCTTATATTGGCACTGGCTGGACGGCGCCTGGCATGTTTACACCCTGGGCGGTTTGCAACCGCTGCGCCTGGATGAACCCGTCTGCCATATCAGTTATTTTGAAGCAAATGCCTTTGCTGCCTGGTCCGGCAAACGTTTACCCACCGAATACGAATGGGAAATTGCTTCAACGACTGCCAATAACAATAGCCATTTCCTGAATCCGACCCGCCTTCATCCACAAGCAGCAGAACGACAACCGGGCCTGCAACAAATGTTCGGCGATGTCTGGGAGTGGACGCAAAGTGCTTATCTACCCTACCCTGGTTATCGCCCCGCCGCTGGCGCCGTCGGTGAATACAACGGAAAATTTATGGTGAACCAGTGGGTGTTGCGCGGCGGTTCCTGTGCGACACCGGCCGGGCATATCCGAGCCAGCTATCGCAATTTTTTTCCTGTTAACGCCAGTTGGCAATTTTCTGGAATGAGGCTCGCCGATGAACTCGATTAATGCTGAAAAGATAACAGAAGGTGCCGCTTACTACCGGGAAACGCAATTTCTACAAGATGTTATTCACGGCTTGAGCCAATCCCCAAAATCCTTGCCCTGTAAGTATTTTTATGATGAACGCGGCTCTATTTTATTTACCGAGATCTGCAAAACAAAAGAGTATTACATCACCACCACCGAGCTGACGTTGCTCGATGAAATATTACCGGATATCGCGCGCCTGGTTGGGCGCAACGCCAACATCATTGAATACGGTAGCGGCGAAGGCCGCAAGATTCGTCACCTGTTGGCTGCACTGGATAATCCCAAGTCCTATACACCCATCGATATCTCTGCGGAAATATTGTTGCGCTCAACCAGTCAATTAAAGCGCGAATTTCCGCAGATCATCATTCATCCGGTGGTGGGAGATTATACGAGCCATATCCGGCTACCGGAAGTCGTCGCCTCAGACCGGATAAACCACCGCGTAGTATTTTTTCCCGGTTCCACCATCAGCAATTTCAGCCCCGAGGAAGCACAGGCGTTCCTTGGTCGCATCAATGCCTTGTTAAAACCGGGTGATGGTTTACTCCTGGGCGTGGATCTGTTGAAGTCCCCCAACCGCTTGCATGAGGCCTACAACGATAAAGAGGGCGTCACTGCGGATTTCAACCTCAATCTGTTACGCCGCATCAATAACGAACTCGATGCTGATTTTGACCGTCATCAGTTCGAACACTATGCTTTTTTCAACATGGAGCTGTCGCGCATTGAGATGCACCTGGTCAGTTTGAAAAACCAGACAGTGCATATTGCCGGCCACCGCTTCCATTTTAAATGCGGTGAAACAATCCACACCGAAAATTCCTATAAATACACCATTGAAGATGTGGCCAAACTGGGCATTGCCTGCGGCTTCAACCACATCAAAGCCTGGACTGATCACAACGCGTTATTCAGCATTCACTACTTAATGCGCGCGTGACGTTCCCTTACTGATTGATGGCTTCACGAAACCCACGAAAGATCGCTTCCGGGCGGGTTTTGCGACACACTTTACTGGGCGGGTACTGATCATCCTTTATCAAGGTGCCAGCCGTCCTGGCATCCAGATGTGAACGCTCTTTGCCATCCCATCGCTTGTCCGGCATGCGCATATCAGTCGTTTGCTTCCAGGGCTTATCCGTCGTCTGGTAAGCAACCTTCAACGCTTGCCTGTCTCCTTCACACAGACGGTTATCCAGTGCGATCATGACCGCAAGCGTATCCCAAAAATAATATTCGCCAGACGCAATAAACCAATCATTTTTATCCAGCACCTGATCCCAGAATTTTGCCGACGGGGTATTCGCTGCCTGCTTGAAATCTTTGGCAACCTGCTGTGTAACACGAACAGAATTGGTTACATCCAACCCCACCAGAATAATCGACAACCCGGACTGCAACACCTTGTCAGCCGCCATTGGATCAATAAAGATATTCCACTCCGCCGTCGTGTTCGGATGGCCATCGGTAAAATTCGGCACGATGATATTGCCCGGCACATCAAGATTACCCCCCATAATGACAAGCTGCTCAACGCGCGTTTTATCCTCCGGATAACGCTCCAGCCACTGCGCAATATTGGTTAAAGGACCGGTGGCAATCAGTGTTACCGGCATCGTGGATTCTTGCAGCGCCTTATGAATCACCTCAACCGCGTGCCCTTTGGAAGCTGTCCGTCGGCTTTTCTTCACCGGCACACCCGACAGAGTATCCGAATCCACTCGCCAGGCTTCGGGAAAGACAAAATACCCATCCAGCGGCCAATCATCACCGCAGGCCACCGGAATATCCTGCGTAACATCACCCGGAAGATCCAACAGCGAAAGCGTGTTAGCAATCCCCGGCTTACACCGGGTTTCACCACTGGCAGAAATAGTAACCGCAATCACATCCGCCTTGGGATGATGCAACAAATACAACAACGCCGCCCAATCATCGATGGCCATGTCGTTATCAAAGATGATGGGTTTGGCTTGCGACAAGGGAGAAAAACAGCTGAGTAAAAGCAAACAATACATTATCCAGTTTTGCTTCATAATTTTTCCGTTGAGAAATTTAGTGAATATGATTTTCTTCAACACACTTGAAGCTCACACAATTCAAGTTTGGCATTAGGTTTTTTGGTTTCGAAACCCTCAAGTCATGGACGACTTGAGGGAGCTACACGGACGATTCATCCACCACATCCCTGTGGCTCACCCTTCGGGCAGCTTCGCTGTGCAAATTGGCTGTCCTGCCAATTTGTTATGCGTTTTCGAAACCAAACGGCCTAATGCCAAACGAACTACGAAGCACCAACTTCAATATTACTTACCCGGAATCGTCGTTTTATATTTATCCCAATCACTCAACAACGCCTGCACCACCCGATTACCCAAACCATAAGCCGCCTCAATCGCAGGCATACCCTTATCCGGATACGGCGCCGTCGTGCTCCACGCCGCGGTTTTACCCGGCGGCGGAAAACTGTAATTACTGACCGTGCGCAGCACCAACACCCGCTGTGTATCCACCAAACCGGTTTTAGCCAAGCGATGCAATGCCGTCAGCGACCCGTTATCCTCCATATTTGTGGTCATGAAATTACTGTCTTTCCCGGCATGCAAATGCATCCAGTCATTGGCCCAGTTGTTGAGCAACTCACCATGCCAATAAGTGCTGGAGCCGATAGTATCGCCGACGGTGACAAACGGCGGGCGCAATGCCTGCTCAAAGCCTTTGTATTGCGCGCGGAAACGTTTCATCGCCGGCGTATCCGTAACAGGATGATCTTTCGTGAGTTGATACGCCCAATCCACCAACCGCGGATTCAGGTGATAAACAATCGTATCCACGGTCCAACCCGTCGCCTCCTGATTCGGCTCTTTTGCGCCCAGCGGAATCAAGCCGTACTCCCAGGTTTTGGGAATCTCGCGGCCATCAATTTCATAAAGCAAATCGCCATCCACCACATGCTTCGCCCAAACGCCGGTGCCCAGTGACACATCCAGCGGATCACCACCACCAATACCGGCGATCACCCAATACGCATTGGAAAGATCAAAACGCGGGTCCATCCCCAAGGCCATCACCGACGCCGTGGCATTAGTCACACCACCACCGGTGCACAGCGCGAGCACACCTGCCTCATTCATGTGCAAATCGTAAGCCCCCAGTGGAAACGGAAATACCTTGTCGAGCTTTTGCCGCTCAATCCACAACTGATACTCACCCGCCTGATCCCCGGTCACCTCACCGGTTTCAAACATACTCACCACCACCACTTTCACAGGAATCGCGGCACTTACGCCGATGCTGAGCAACAGGCCCAACACCAGCAAAAAGGTTTTACTGATTGAATTCAACACGCCTTACCTCTGCTCTCGATAGATTAAAAATTCGCACTGCCAGTACAGCACCCAAGCGGTATGCAAATATTTGACCAATTGGACAGAAAATAACGAAATGCGGAGACAGTATCTCGAAGAGCTCTCGATGCGGAGTTTGGCGTTAGGTGACTTGTTCCGAAACCCTCAATTCAGGGATGAATTGAGGGAGCTACAGGGACGTATTGATGCGTTTTCGGAACAAGTCACCTAACGCCGAACGGGTTAAGAAACACCCAACCAGACTTAGATCCCATTTTGTGATTTTTAACCGCATCTACAACCAAGGATTGTTGGCGTTTAACCGATATGACTGCTAGATTTTCAGGGCTGCCCCGTCAGCAATCACAATAATGACCGACGCCAGTAGGTCTGGCCTCCCCTTCGGGATCTTTCAAAAAAACAACAGGAGCCGAGGATGCCGACAAGTTCAACCGCCAGAACTGCCGTACCGCCTGCCCAGAGCAACCCCGCCACACCATCGGCTATCGACCTCAGCATGTTTGAGATCAGCGTCAGCCAGCTACTGGGCTTCGATTACGTCTTTCTTGGTGGACCCGCTGCTACCGCCTGCTTTAGCCAACTGTCGACGGCAAAAGCCGTTATTGCCCAACTGGTCAATACACTTGCCGTTGCACCCGAGCAAACCGTGTTTATAACCCTCGCAGGCCAGGACGGTGAGCTTCCCTGCTTTACCCGCCACGATGTCACCTGGAACCAGGGCCAGATTGAAGCCCTGAACCACACGCTGATTGAGCATCCCGAGCAGCAGGAATTTATCAATATGATCTGGCAGTGCAGCTCAGGCCAGACAACCTGAGTTTCCGGCCTTTCCCCTCGGAAATCCTGTGCTAAAGTAAATTCATCAGCAATCGGCGCCATCGGCACTCATCCAGGGAGACGGATAACAATAATGCGGCGCCTGGAGTTACCCAATAACGGGACGTAGATTCCCGAATCAACCACAGGAAACCAGCATGATTTTTCCTTCCAGAGCAATACGTCTGGCTCTTAGCCTATGCATGAGTATTTTCTTGGGTGTTGTGTCCATCTCTGCAAGCGCGCAAGAAAAAACCATCACCATCAATATGAAATCCAATGTGCAAACTGATTACATGAACGGTTTGCTTAAGTTGGCCTTGAGTTACAGCGGCAAGGATTATGTTTATCAAAGCACGAGCGAAGTGTATTCGCGCCCGCGCCTAATGGAATCAGTAAAGAACGGCAGCGTTTCGGTCATGTGGGGCGGCACGTCCGAGCAAATGGAAAAAGACTTTATCCCCATTCGCATCGATGCCTATCGCGGACTGATGAACCACCGGTTGTTATTTATTCGCGAAGGCGATCAGGCACGCTTTGATCAGGTTAAAACCCTGGATGACCTGCGCAAGATTACTTTTGGCCAGGGGCGCAGCTGGCAAGACGCGGCGATTCTGGAACAGGCCGGCTTCACCGTGATAAAAGCCACCAAAAAACCCAGCTTGTACTACATGCTCGACGGCGGCCGCTTTGACGCATTTCCGCGCGGTGCCAACGAAGTCTGGACGGAGTTATCGGCGTTCCCCGATTTACCCTTAACGGTTGAAAAAAATCTTGTCATTATTTATCCGTTGCCGACGTATTTTTTCGTCAGCCCGGAAGACCCGGAATTAGCCAAAGACCTGGAAAATGGCCTGGAAGCCGCCATTGCCGATGGTACTTTTGACCGCTATTTCTTTAATAGCCCGGAAGTGAAAGAGGCGTTAACCAAAGCCAACTTGAGCAAGCGCCGTGCGTTTCGGATTGATAATCCGTTTTTGCCGAAAGCGACGCCGTTAAACCGCAAGGAATTATTTCTGGATTTGACAAAAATTCAGAGTGAGGAAGAGTAGCTATCAGTAGGTCGGATTAGCGCAGCGTAATCCGACAGCGAGTTGGCATAATGGTAATGATTTAAAAGCAGGCTCGTTGTCGGATTACGCTGCGCTAATCCGACCTACAAAAGCGGCAAAATTATATTTTATGAAAGGCGGGTTTTAAAATCCTCGTAACCGAATTCGCGGATCACGCGCAATTCATCCGTACGTGAATCCCACAAGGCGATTGAGGGCAAATTGATGCCGTTAAACGTTGTGGTTTTAACCATGGTGTAATGGGCCATATCGTCAAACATCAACCGCTGACCGGGATGCAGCGGTTCCGCAAAACTGTAATCACCGATCACATCGCCCGCCAGGCACGTCATACCACCCAGTCGATAGGTATAGGGGAATTCTTCCGGCATACCGGCGCCGAGAATATCCGCGCGATAAGGCATCTCCAAGACATCCGGCATATGACAGGTGGCTGAGGTGTCGAGGATCGCCTGGTGCATGCCGTTCCATAATACATCCAGTACTTCCGCCACCAGCACACCACTGTGAATGGCCACCGCTTCGCCCGGTTCCAGGTACACCTGAACATCGTAACGGTGAGAAAAATCTTTAACCATCTGAATCAATTCGTCGACTTGATAATCATCGCGACTGATGTGATGACCGCCGCCGAAGTTAATCCATTCCATCTGTGCCAGATAGGGGCCGAACTTCTCTTCTACAGCAGCCAGCGTACGCTGGAGTGGTGGCAAATCCTGCTGGCACAGCGTATGGAAATGCAAACCGGAAATACCATCCAGTAAATCGGCGTTGAACTGCGATAAAGGGACACCCATCCGCGAACAAGGTGCACAAGGGTCGTAAAGCGCTACCTCTCCTTCCGAGTGTTCAGGGTTGATACGAATACCGAAGTGCAATTGCGGACGATCTTTTTTTGCCGCCATCGCCAGGGGTTTAAACCGTTGCCATTGTGAAAACGAATTAAACACCACGTGATCAGCAACACGCAAAATCTCGATCAAATCCGCTTCTTTATACGCAGCAGAATAACAATGTACTTCTCCACCAAATTCCTCGCGCCCGAGACGCGCCTCATGCAAGCCGCTGGCGCAGGTACCCGACACATATTGCTTGAATAGCGGCGCCAGGCTCCAGCAGGAAAAGGCTTTTAAGGCTGCCAGCACTTTTGCACCGCTCTCCCGTTGTACACGGTTGAGGATTTGCAGGTTCGCCTCAACCGCAGCCACATCCACCACAAAACAGGGTGAAGGCACGCGCGTGGCATCAAAACGGGAAAACGTCTGGCGCATAATGGAATTACGGCTCCATGGCTTCAATGTTGGTGGCTGACACATCACCCACTTGCCAGGGCAAACCGTAGACGTTCAGGTCTTCCATAAAGGGATCGGGATCAAACTGTTCCATATTCCACACCCCGGGTTGTTTCCATTTACCTTGCAGTATCATCTTGGCACCGATCATCGCCGGTACGCCCGTGGTGTAAGAAATCGCCTGGGATTTTACTTCCGCGTAACAGGCTTCATGATCACACACATTGTAGATAAACATGGTGCGCTCTACGCCGTCCTTGATACCGGTGGCCATACAACCGATGCACGTCTTGCCCTTGGTCAAAGGGCCAAGGCTGGCGGGATCGGGCAGCAAGGCTTTCAGGAATTGCAGCGGAACAATCTCCTTGCCTTCAAACATGACCGGCTCGATGGAGGTCATGCCGACATTGCCCAGCACTTCGAGGTGCTTAAGGTAATTGTCCGAAAATGTCATCCAGAAGCGCGCGCGTTTTATCTCGGGGAAATTTTTTGCAATGGATTCCAGTTCTTCGTGGTACATCAAATAAATTTTCTTGGGGCCGATCTCCGCCGGGAAGTCATACACACGATTCACGGACAGCGGATCGGTTTCACGCCACTCACCATTTTCCCAATAGCGACCTTTAGCGGTCACTTCGCGAATATTAATTTCCGGATTGAAGTTGGTAGCGAAAGGTTTGCCATGGTCGCCGGCATTACAATCGATGATGTCGAGATAATGGATCTCGTCAAAATAATGCTTCTTCAGATAGGCCGTGTAAACGTTGGTTACACCCGGATCAAAACCGGAACCCAACAACGCCATCAAGCCGGCGTTTTTGAATTTATCCTGATAATCCCACTGCCAGGAATATTCAAATTTGGCGGTCTCCGGCGGCTCATAGTTGGCGGTGTCGAGATAGTCGACGCCCGCTTCGAGACAGGCGTCCATGATATGTAAATCCTGATATGGCAGGGCCACGTTGATAACCAGGTCCGGTTTTTCTTTGTTCAACAAAGCGACCAGTTCCGGCACATTGTCGGCGTCCACTTGTGCGGTTTTTATGGGGCGATCCAGTTGCGCTGCCAAGGCTTTGCATTTTGCTTCGTTACGGCTGGCCAATACGATCTCGGAAAATACGTCCGGCAGTTGCGCACATTTATGTACCACCACACCGCCGACACCACCGGCACCAATAATCAGGACTTTTGCCATCACTTTCTCCATTGACAGGAACTTATTAACAGAAATTTTTGTGTTGTTGTTTGGAAGAATTTTTTTGTCGGATTACGCCCCGTTGGGGCTAATGCGACCTACGTGTATTTTGGGTAGGTCGCGTTAGCGCAGCGTAACCCGACAATCATTCGCTTAACGTTCGAAATAGGTGTAACCGCGCAGGCTATCGGTAAAGGCCGCCAGCATCTGCTGGCGATCCGCCACACTGATACGCCCATCGCGCACGGCTTGTTCCGCGGTGGTGCGGAAGGATTGATACATGGCGTTGGGGTCGTATTCCACGTAACTTAATACATCTGCGATGCTATCGCCGTGCAATTCATGCACAAACTCAATGCTGTTATCTGCATTGATGCGCACACTCGCCACATTGGTATCACCAAATAAATTGTGCAGGTCACCCAGCGTTTCCTGATATGCGCCCACCAGGAATACCCCCAGATAATATTCTTCGCCGGCTTTTACTGTGTGCAAAGGCAAGGTACTCGTCTCGCCTTCCGGGCCAGCAAACTTTTGCAACTTACCGTCACAGTCACAGGTTAAATCCGCAATGATGGCCTGGCGCGTCGGCTCTTCGTGCAGGCGATGGATCGGCATAACCGGAAATACCTGCTCAATGGCCCAGGAATCCGGCAGCGATTGAAACACGCTGAAGTTGCCGTAATAAATATCCGCCAATTGTTGCGGCAAGGTTTCCAGCTCTTGCGGGATGCGTTTCATCTGCGGCAACAACTGCGCAATTTTTTGCAAGCCCGCCAGGTAAAGGTTTTCACCCAGTGCGCGATGACGCAACGAAATATCGCCACGGTGAAACAGGTCGCGAATCTGGTCGCGATAATAAATCACGTCGTTGTAACACTCTTGCAAGGTGTTCGGTTTGATCACCGACAGCGAGTGCCACATGTTTTCAATCATCTCGTGAGAATCTGCCGGTAATTCGTCGGGCAAAGGCGCCGGCTCGAAATGCGTGACATCAAGGATATTGAACAATAGCACGGCGGTGTGCGCCACCGTGGCGCGCCCGGATTCCGTCACGATAATAGGATGCGGAATTTCGTGTTCGTCCAGGGACTCCTGGATGGCTTCCACCACGTCGATACAATATTCCTGCACGGAATAGTTACGGCTGTGGCCGCTGGTGCTACAGGTGCCGTCGTAATCAATCGCCAGACCGCCACCCAGGTCCATATAACCGAGCGGCGCACCCTCCCCGACTAATTCAATGTAATAACGACAGGCTTCCAACACCCCGGCACGAATACTGCGGATGTTGGGAATTTGGGAACCGAGATGAAAATGCAGTAACTGAAAGCAATGTAATAAATCCGCTTCGCGCAGGCTATCAACCACTGATACCAGCTCGTTGGTATTCAACCCAAACAGGCTGCGATCGCCACTGTCTTCACTCCAATGGCCTTCCACTTTGGTGGATAATTTCAAGCGCACACCAATCAGGGGATCAACCCCCAGCGCGCGACTGCGCTCAATCACGATAGGTACTTCAGCCAGGGTTTCCAACACAAAGAAACATTTAAAGCCCAGCTTGCGCGCCTGCAAACCCAGATCAATAAATTCCGCGTCTTTATAGCCGTTGCAAATGATCACGCTTTCGCGATCTTTCAGGGTTGACAAGGCAATCATCAATTCCGCCTTGCTACCCGCCTCAAGGCCGTGATGGTAACGCTCGCCGAAGCGCGCGATCTCTGCAATCACGTGACTTTGTTGATTCACCTTGATGGGAAATGCGCCGCGGTATTGGCCTCGGTAACCACTTGCCTGGATGGCAGCCGCAAAAGAATCATTCAAGGTACTGATGCGCGTATCAACGAGGTTTTCGAGACGCAGCAACACCGGCATATCCAGCCCGCGCTGTTGTAGACCTTGGGCAATTTCCAATAACGAGATGGAAGATTCACCACCGTTGACCGGCACCCTGACAATAACCTCACCGGAATCAGAGACACCGAAATAGCCGTTACTCCATTCATCAATGCCGTAGAGTTCGGCGGATTTACGTGAGGTCCAGTTGGGAGGGATGTAGGATTTATTCAACGATTGGATACCTTAAGTTGAGTGATTGATGGAAAGGTCAGCTGACTGACGCCCGGCCAGATACCGGTAACCTCAATGACACCACAGCTTCGCCAAGTTCCTGTTATCTATACACAGGCATATCGATAAACAGGCACCTAAAAACAAAACCGGCAGTACAAGCGCCTGTGTTACATGCCTGTGCAAATTCGGGTCTGTGCGGATTCGGGCGCAATTGTCCACATTCTCATTCAAAAATAAAGCTTTTTCATGACGATAGAGGACAGCCGCAGATGAAAACAGCTCTCATTTAAATTGCGCCGGGCTATTCTGGCATCACACTTAAGAGAGTGACAAGTGCAGAATACAATTGTTACAACAAGAAAGAGGGTGGGATAAAACAATCAGCCTGCACCGGGGTAACGACGACTAATGTTCGGACCAATTGGTGCGACGCCGGTGAAGAATAAGCCCCAAAATTCCCACCGCAACCAGCATCAGGGTGGTTGGTTCCGGAATAGATGCGCGACTGGCGCGCGCTGGTTCTACGTGTACGGCAACCGGTAAACCGGCGGCACCCAACCAGGGTTCCCGTGCATCGGCTACATCACCCCTGGTGGCTACCGACGATAGACTGGCAAAGAGTTCTCGCTCAAACACATCGAGATTGACCAGAAAATCCCTGCCGTACATTGGCGGTTCCTGATAGATGAAGGTGACAAAGGATTTCAGTGAAAGGTCGCGGGCCGACTGCCCACCCAGGGCGAGGTCACGGGTAAGTAATCGGCGGTCGCCTACGGGCTCCCATTCGCTGCCCAACAACGACTGCATCGCCACCGATTGGCTGGCCATATCCATGTCAGCGTGATCAACAAATGGGTGCGCCTGCGCATTTGCTATCCATAGATTTGCCATCACCAGACCCGCAGCCATGCCAAGGATATGTCGTTGAATCGAATACAATCCGGTTATCGTAAAATGCCGTTTCATGTTCATGCGCCGACTCCTGTCTTCTGTTATTCACAGACTCGCTCAAGCAGCTTTTACACCAACCTGAAAAGATAACCGTGAATCAATCAGTTAAAACCTGACACATATTTTTTTCACGACGCCTGCGTAAAAAATGTCGACTTGCTGATAATGCTTTATTGGATGTAACGGCATGGATTGTCAATGGATTTCGCGTGAGGGTCAGTGTGTTTAGTCACATATCATGCTGCGGTTGGACGAAAATAAATAACACGGTAAGTGAGTAACACACTGGCTACTGTCAAACCGACACACAATGCAATCCAGAAACCGCGGGCGCCCATTGGCTCCACTAACCAGGGCGTAAAGGTGAGCACATAACCCAGCGGTAAACAAATCGCCCAGAACGACAACAGCATGATAAACATGGGGATGCGCGTATCGCGATAACCGCGCAAGGTGTTGATCATCGTGACTTGAATAACATCAGCAATTTGAAAAATGGCGGCGAACAAAAACAAACTCACGGCGACATCAAGTACAGCGGAATCGCTGGTGTAAAAACTGGCGATAAGGTCGCGACCGAACAACAAGACCGGTGCGTTGATCAGCGAAATACCCAGGGCCAATACCAATGCACTGCGTGCCAACAATTGCGCGCGCTCCGGCGCGTGTGCGCCCACTAAAAAACTGACGCGCAATGTCAGCGCCATACCAAGACTCAAGGGCACCATAAACAACAGCGAGATGGCATTAAGCACAATTTGATGCCCCGCTACCACCTTGGGTCCGAGCGGTGCGAGAAACAGCGCAATCACGGCAAACATACTGACTTCAACAAACATCGTAAAACCAATCGGCAGGCCGAGGCGCAACACATGCTTGATCTCCTGCCAATCCGGCATAACGCGATCAGCCAGCAAGTGAAACGAATCATAGGTTTTGCTGCGATTGAGATACACCAGCAATGCCAACACCGCAATCCAGTTAGAAATGGCCGTCGCCCAGCCGCACCCGACACCACCCATCGCGGGCAAGCCAAGCTTGCCGTAAATAAAAATATAATTGAGCGGCAAATTGAACAGCGTACTCACCAGCGAGAACACCATGATCACACGGGTGTGGCCCAGCCCATCGGTAAATCCGCGCAACGCCGCCAGCAACAGCAAGGCCGGCACGCCCCAGGCAAACGCATCGAGATACCCCTGGGAAATGGCGGCCGTGCGCGTATCAAGCTGCAACAGATCCAGCACCGGCCGTGCGTTGATCAGTAAGATAATCATCACCGCCGTGCAGACCGCCGCAATATACAACCCTTGCCAGGTTACCGGCATGATGCGCTGTAATTGTTGCGCGCCGCGATGCCCGGAAATAATCGGCTGTAATGCGTTCAACACGCCCATAAAAAATAACAGCACCGGCACCCACAAACTGGTACCGATACCGACGCCCGCCAGATCTTCCGCACTGGCGTGTCCTGCCATGACGGTATCGATGACACCATTCGCCATCTGTGCCAATTGCGCAATAAGGATCGGGCCACCGAGGAGCGCGAGGGTTTTCCATTCATCCAATACCTGCGTCAACCAACCGGCTTTCAAGTCCGCCGGTTTAAGTTCGGGCATTGATACGTCGGGTGGTGAGGATACATCGGGTTCTTGCACGGATAGACTTCCTGATAACAGCAGAGAGAAACGCAGTATTTTTATGAACGTGGAAAAATTAACAACCCATCATGATCATGAAAAGGTATACCAGAAGGGCACAATGGAAATCGCCAGGATAAATACAATCGCAATGACCTGCGCCACAAACCGTATGGGATGTGCGGCAATTTTTTTCGCCAGGGTCGGCGCTTCACCGCGCGCTTCCAATTCCGCATAGGTTGCTTGCTGATCTTTCGTCCGTTGCTGTTGGTATTCCTCCAGTAACGCCTTGGCGTGTGCGTATTGCGCCTCATCAGACAACCAGATTGCATCTACCCCAACGCGCCAGCGGCCCGCATCAGTTTCGTAATAGTGAATCCCGTTGTCATCCAATAACTGGCGCACGTCCATTGCCTCGTCATCGGGTACATTGTTGAGTTTAAAGAGTAACATCGCCATGGCATTTTCTTATCAGAATGGAAGAGAACTGGCTGGAATGTATGCAATGCGTGCGATCAACGTAAACGTACGCGCGTACCGTCTGCGATATCCTGGCCGGGGTAAAGAATAACAGTTTCTCCCCCGACAAGCCCATCCACTATTTCCATCATTAAACCGCTGCGACGACCCGGCGTGACGTTACGCCGCCGGGCACGATTATCTTCAACGACATATAGCGCCCATTGATTGTCCTGGTGAAATACGGCGCTGACAGGAATCTGTAGAACCTCTTCACCTTCCCACAAAATAAACCGCGCCTCCACCCGGTAACCATCGCCCAATGTTGCCCAAAGGTCGCGCTCAGCATCGATATCCACAATTACCCAAACCCGCTGTTCCTCCACCCCCAAGGCCGAGTAGCGCGTGAACCCGGCAGGATCAATCCGCCGAACGCGGCCAGGCAAATCCGCCTCACCACCCCAGCGCTCCAGCTCGACCCGCATCCCGGGACGAAGGCGCACCGCATCGGGCGATAGCACGTCCACCTCAACCTCCAGACTGGCCAGGTCGCCGAGCAATAGAATCGGTTCACCGGCTTGCACCATGCCTTCACTTTGTCGTTGGCGGGCCAACACCAAACCATCGACGGGGGCGGTCACCGTGTAGGGTCGCCGGGATTGTTCGCCACCATCAACGGCCAGAGTCGCACGCGCGTTATCACGTTCGTGACGCGCTACTTCGACGGCAAAACGACTGGAACGCAAGGCGGCATTGGCCTGCCGTGCTTCGGCCTGGGCGCGGTCGAGGTTGTCCACCGGCATATGACCTGCCGCAACCAAACGCTTCACGCGGGCCAGTTCAGTCTCTGCCAGTTCTGCCCGCGCCTGTTCGGATTCCACTTGGGTCGAAGCAGCCTCTACCGCCGCGTCGGCTCGTGCCAGCACAGCTTCGGCCTGGGCGCGACTGCGGGCATCCAGCGGGGTTGTCGGGGTCGGGTTGATCGTGAACAGCGGCGTACCTTGTTGAATAGCATCACCCGGTTCAAGGAGTACACGGTTTAAATAACCGGTTATCGGTGCCGACACCTGATAACGGTCTGGCAAGCGTGTACGCCCCTCCTCCTCAACCGTGATGCGGAACGGGCCACGATTGGCAGTCGCGCTGTCCACCAGAATGGGCGGATCGCGAAAACCGTAAAGCAGCCCAAGCAGTATCAAAAAACCGATAGCGCCCAGAGACAGGTTGCGCTTGCTGAGTGGAACCATGATAGCTCCTGGAATAAGTTCCCAAGGTTTACGTCGGCGGATCATTCCGCCGCTTTGAGTGCCGACACCATATCCAACTTCATCAGTGAGCGGCCGATCGTCAACGCCGATAGCAGGGTGGCCGTCAGCACCACAGCGGCAGCCATGGCGTAAGTTGCCGGCGTCAGGATAAGCGGTACGCGATAAAGGTCTGTTTGCATGCCCCAGGTCAACAGCCAACACAATCCGGCGCCCAAAACAAAGCCCACCGGCATGGCCAATAGTGTCAGCAACAAGAGTTCGCCCAGCAGGATAAAGGCAATTTCAGCACGGGTGAAACCCAGCACACGCAGGCTCGCCAGCTCTCGACCGCGCTCTGCAAATGCGATGCGCGCGGTGTTATACACCACGGCAAAGGCAATGGAACCTGCCATCACCATACTGAATATCATGAAGACCAGGATGGTCTCAGCCATCATCCGGGAGAAGGCGCGAATCGTGTTTTCACGTAGCGTCACGCCAGCCACACGCGGCACCTCGTCCAGGCGCCGATTCAGCGCGGGCAAGGACTCAGTATCCACCGCCAGAAAAACACCGCTGAGGGTATCGCTTTCGCCGAGCAGGCGTGTCAGCGATGCTTTGCTCATGTATGCCCCGACACCAACGAATTCGGTCACCAGGCCCGTTACCGGTATGTCGAGCAAGGGCCGACGCCCCTCCTGGATTTTTACCTGTAGCCGATCGCCCGGTTTTACTCCCAGGATGTGCGCCAGGTGATCCGTCAGTAATATCCCCTCCTGCGGAATCGTCACCGGCTGCAGTTGTGCGTCCAGTACATTAAATAACTGACTGTTCGGCATATAGCCCTGCACGGCACTGCGGTATTCCCGGTGCCCATAACGCAGGATGGCAGGCGCCGCACGAAACCCCTCCGCATAAGTGACGCCCGGCATCGCCAGGAATTCATAAATCGCGCGACTCGCGGCAGGCTCGCTGAAGGTGACAGTGACGTCCTGCTTCTGCGCAAGACGGAACTGCACATCCAGCATGAAAGCGATGGAGCCTCTCTGAAACCCGGTGAGCATCATCATGGCAACTGCCAGACCGATACCGACAACAGAAAACCCGGCTTTAAATGGCTGACGCTCAAGGTTTCGCAGGATCATGCGGGTGGGCTGGCTCATCCAGTGGACGCCCAGCCGCTCTATCACCGTGCGCCGATAGTGTGCCGGTGGTTCCGGGCGCATGGCCTCCGCTGGTGGCAGGCGAAACGCGCGATACACGGCACTGAGGGTGCCGGCGATGGCGGCGCCACCAGCAATCAGCACAGCGGTGATCACCACCGCCGGGCGCAGGCGAAACTCCAGCCAGGGAAAGCGGAAGAAGTCCTGGTAGATGCCAGCCAAGCCACTGGCCAACCAGGTGCCCAGCAATATCCCGACAACCGCACCCACCACCACGATGCTTAGTGTGAACGCAAGATAATGCCCCGCGACCATCACACTGTTGTAGCCAAAGGCTTTCAACACGGCAATTTGTTCACGCTGGGTACGCACCAGTCGCGCCGTCACAACATTCAGCAGAAACGCGGCGACACCAATGAAAATCAGGGGTAGAAAGCGTGCCATGACGGCGATTTGTTGCAGCTCCTGTTCCAGATAACGGTGCGACATCTGGTCTTCACGCTCATAGGCGCCCAAGCCGCCCCAGGGTTCCAGCAATTGATCGAGGTGACTGATCACCGTGGCGTGACTGAAGCCCGGCGAGAGCGTTAGCACCACATTATTGAACGCGCCGTCCATGCCGAAGGCGGCCTCCAATGCCGTACGGTTCATCCACACAATGGCGTAGCGGGAAAAATCCGGGAACATATCACCGGGACGAATTTGATAAATATATTCTGGCGAAAGTGCGACACCGGATACCTGCAAGGCTTGATAACGGCCGTTGATCACCACCGCCAGGTGATCACCCGGTTTGAGTGCATGAGCCTCCGCAAATGCCTCGCTGACGAGGATCTCGTCATCCCGGTATTCGTCCGGCAATTGGCCCTGACGTAAAAACAAACGGTTCAGCTGAGGCTGGCTGGCGTCCGGAATAGAGATCGCCAAACCGGTGATAGGCTCATCAAAGTCAGGCATCTGGATATTCAAGGGCGCTTGCACCCGCGTCTCCAGGATGGCGATGCCGGGGATATCCCGCAGCCGCTCCCCCAGTGCTTCCGGCGCTCGCTTGAGATTGGCAAACACCTGCGCGAAATGCTGGCTCTGATAAACGCTCCGCTGGCTCAGGCGCAAGGACTCCAACGCCGTCAGCGACATCACATACATGGCAACGCCGGCAGCGATAACCGCCGCAATCGCCACCCCCTGGCCTTTCAGCGTCCAGAGGTTGCGCAGCAATTTAATGTTCAGGGCGCGCATCGATGCTACCAATGTAAGGTATCAGGGGCGACGGGATGGGGATTATGGATCACCTCGCTCACGCGTCCATCACTGATGCGAATGGTGCGGTTGGCAATATCGGCAATGACCGCATTGTGGGTAATCACCGCCGTGGTCGTGCCCAACTCCCGGTTAATATTGCACAACACTTCCAGTACCTTGATCCCGGTTTTTGAATCCAGCGCACCGGTCGGTTCGTCGCATAATAAAACCTCCGGCCGCTTGGCGATGGCGCGGGCGATGGCCACCCGCTGTTGTTCACCCCCCGAGAGTTGCGCTGGAAAATGATCCATACGCGCCTCCAGCCCCACCAGGCGCAAGGCGTCTGCCGGGGCCATCGGGTCCCGCGCGATTTCGGTGACGATAGCGACATTCTCACGCGCCGTCAGGCTGGGAATCAGGTTGTAAAACTGAAACACAAACCCGACGTGATAGCGCCTGAATTCCGTCAACGTTTTTTCATCGGCATGACTTAAATCCTTGCCGCGATACCAGACTTCACCCGATGACGCCGCGTCCAGGCCACCAAGGATGTTTAATAAAGTAGACTTGCCACTTCCGGATGCACCCAACAGCACGACGAATTCTCCCGCGTAGAGTTCGAGATCCACGCCGCGCAACGCCTGGATCTCAACCTCGCCCATGCGAAAAATGCGAGTAAGATTACGGGTGCGGAAAACGGGTGCCGTCATATCATTCATTGGAAGCCATCCTATCCCGGTTTTTTTTCCAGCGATTTGCGATGGATCAAGATACTCAAGACAGACAAACGGACCACAAATGAATCTTGTTTTTCTCGGCACCTCCGCCGGCACCCCCACCAAACAACGCAACGTGACCGGCTTGGCACTTGAGCACGCCGAGGCAAAGACCTGGTACCTGTTTGACTGCGGGGAAGGCACCCAACATCAGTTATTGCGCACACGCCATTCATTGGCCAGATTGGGCGCGATTTTTATCACCCATGTGCACGGCGATCACACGTTTGGATTACCGGGCCTGCTGGCCAGCGCTTCCATGGCGGGGCGCACCGAACCGCTTGCGATCATCACCCCGGCACCACTAAAAACGTTTATTACATTGGCTCTGGAAACCACCCAGTCGCGCCTCTCTTATGAACTGCAATTTGTCGACGTGGGTGCCCCCGATTTTTCCTGGCAGGACGATACTATTCAGGTGACCACCGCCGAACTCTCACACCGCGTGCCCTGCTTTGCCTATGCGATTACCGAAAAGCGCCTGGAAAAATCCCTGCTTATTGATCGACTCAATGCTGACGGTATACCTGCAGGTCCGTTGTGGGGACGCATTCACAAAGGTGAGGATGTGGTATTGGAAGATGGCCGACACGTTCGCAGTGCGGACTATGTTGCGATAAAACGCCAACCGCGCCGGATTATTATCGGTGGGGATAACGACACACCGGAACTGCTGCGCAACACCTGCGCCGGCGCACATTTACTGGTGCACGAAGCGACCTACACGCAAGCGGTTTCACAACAGGTCGGCCCCGAACCGCAACACAGCTCTGCCGAACAGGTTGCACGTTTTGCAGAATCGGTTGGATTGCCCAACCTGATCCTCACCCACTTCAGTTCACGCTACCAATTCGCCCACAAAAGCGCGCCCTTGATTGATGAAATTGAGCGGGAAGCCAAACAGTTTTATCGTGGTAATTTACAGCTCGCACGGGATTTTGCGGAGTTTGAATTACGGAAAGATTTTAGTCTAATCAAGATTGATAGTGGCAATCCTGATAGTAACGAGGCTAATTAGCTATTCGACATTTACGCTGAAGATTGTGTTCTTGTCGGTAAAAAGAGCCCCGTTAACTCTGTTAATCAGCATCCTTTAACATTAACCGAATGCATTCTTCCAACGGTTGCAGATGCTGATCGATTACCGCTGTAATAGTATAGGGATCAATATTTCCCAAATAATTATGGACAAGAATATTTCGAAAGCCACTGATCTCACGCCCCGGGATAGTAGCGAAAGTCATTTTTTTCTCTTCAGGAAGTGATTGAGTTGCTTCGGAAAGCGTCTGCAAATTTCGCAATGCAGCATCATAAGGCACATCATCCTCAACAATATCACCACGCGCTTGTATTCGCCTGATTTTTTCAATAGCGTCAAGAATATGCAGCGCATAAGGCCTCCAGGATTTACTCATAACTCCACGGCCTCTTTCATAACTTGATCGCGTATATGACGGCTAAGCTCATGCTCCGGAATCAGTTCTACTTTGCGATGCAGCAGATCACCCAATTTCTCTGCGAGAGGAATACGCTGGGCAAATAAATCGTATCCAAGAGGAAACTCCACAAGGAAGTCAACATCACTATCAAACCGCTCTTCACCCCTGGCAACTGAACCAAATACCCGAATATGCCGGGCACCGTATTGACTGCCCAAGGCTTCAATAACCGCTTTTTTATCTCTCAGTTCGTCCAGTAACATGACCTGCCCTCTCGAAAATCTGTTAGAAGCCGTCGTCGATTATTATTTGCTCTTCTACCGCGAAAACACCACCGTTTTATTGCCATTCAATAACACCCGGTGTTCCGCATGCCAGCGCAAGGCGCGATTAAGCACGACGGCTTCAATATCGCGACCAATTTCGGCCATTTCTTCCGGCGAGTTGACGTGAGAGACACGTTCAACCGCCTGTTCAATGATCGGACCTTCATCCAGATCGGCGGTGACAAAATGTGCAGTGGCGCCGATCAGTTTTACGCCGCGCTCATACGCCTGGTGATAAGGCTTTGCGCCTTTGAAGCCGGGCAAAAAGGAATGATGGATGTTGATCGCACGGCCGTTGAGTTTGCGGCACAAATCGTCCGACAGAATTTGCATGTAGCGCGCCAGCACCAGGCAATCGGCTTTTTGCTCTTCAATTAATTGCCAGATTCTTGCCTCTTGCTCAGCTTTGGTGTCGGCGGTCACCGGTAAATAATGGAATGGCAGTTCGTACCATTCGGTTAAATCCTGCATCACTGTATGGTTTGACACGACGCCGACAATATCAATGGGCAAGGTGCCGCTTTTCCAACTGTTGAGCAGGCTGTTAAGGCAGTGGCCCCATTGCGATACCGCGATCAGCACGCGCGGTTTGCAATCGCTGTCGAAGATGTTCCAGTCCATCTTGTACTGCTCGCCCAAGGGTTGGAAGATGGCTTTGATTTGTTGCAGGCTGTAGCCGGGCGGACATTCAAATACCGTGCGCATAAAAAAGCGGCGGCGGTCGACGTCTTCAAATTGTGATGATTCTTTGATGTTGAATCCCAAGGTGGCGAAGAGTGTGGCCACGGCGGCCACAATGCCTTTGGAATCCTGACAGCTGAAGGTTAAAACGATTTCGTTAACGCCGGACATCGTGGTGGTTTCCCTGAATCATGTCGCCGCAGATGCGGTGAGTAAAAATTGCTGCCAAGCCTACGGGATTGCACCCCGGCTGTTCAAGTAGTGGATTCGGGGGATTGGCCGTTGCGGGAGGCATGTCGGATTACGCCTTCGGCTAATTCGACCTACAATGTGTCCTTAA
>CAMLOU010000032.1 GCA_946481735.1 uncultured Cellvibrio sp. | reverse complement strand
AAATAATATCTTCAACTTCCAAACCGCAGCGACGAATACACTTTTCAATATTTTGCGCGGCGTTTACAGCACAGGTAACCAGGTGCACTTTCGCTTCCAGGCGCACGCCAGACATACCCAGTGGCTCTTTCACGCCATCCTGATCGTCGATTAAAAATTCCTGCGGCAGGATGTGCAGAATTTTCTGGTCCGCCGGAATGGCGACCGCCTGGGCAGCATCAATCACACGATCCAGATCCTGCGGAAACACTTCGCGATCCTTGATTGCCACGATGCCGTGGGAATTCAGGCTGCGGATATGGCTACCCGCTATACCTGCATATACCGAGTGAATCTGGCAACCGGCCATCAGCTCGGCTTCTTCAATGGCGCGCTGGATGGACAGCACTGTGGATTCAATATTTACCACTACGCCCTTTTTTAAACCGCTGGAGCGATGTGATCCGATCCCGACAATTTCCAGGCGTCCTTCGGGCGTGATGGCTCCCACAAGCGCCACCACCTTGGATGTACCTATATCCAGGCCAACAATCATTTTGTTGTCACCAGCATTTGCCATTGGCGTAACCTCTTTTTAAATCATTCCAACCTTTGAATGATCACATCGATTTAATGTAATTTTTTTTTGCTTCTGAATCCGCTGACCATTGCACCGCAACACCGTTTGTATAACGCACATCAATGGCGGTAACGTCCTGCCAGACTTCGCTCAGATGCTGATCGTAGACCGTTATAAAACGACGCATCTTTTCCATTACCTGATCCCGGCCAATGGCCACTTCCACATCACCTTTCAACATCAAGCGCCAGGATTTTTTGTTGTCGCATTTCAGTTCAATCACTTCCAGCCCGCGCGAACGCAACAACTGCGACAGGTCCTGGTATTGCTGCATAATCTTGCCAGCATCGGCGGCATTACCTTGCAACAGGGGTAAATCTTCCAATGCATCAATATTGCCAACCCGAACCAATTCGCCACGCTGATTCAGAAAACCTTCTGTTCCCCAGCGCGCAATCGGCTGTTGCTCGGTGATGCGCACTTCCAACGCATCGGGCCAACGCCGCGCCAGTGCGGCATGTTCAATCCAGGGCTCACTTTCCAGCGCCGTCTTCATGCGCATCAAATCCAGCTGCAAGAAATCTTCATTGATCTCGGCGCTGATTAATTCCATCGCCCGCTCTTTGCTGATGTAACGGAAATCACCTTCCACCATCACGCTCGCCAAGGGCCGATCAATCAGTTCGGCAACGGGCTCAGCGACAAAGTAAAGCGCTAACGCCAGCGCACCGAGTATCAACAACAGTCCCAACAAACGTCGCAACCAGCGTCCCGCATGGCTTTCATTCGTGTCCCCCAGGCGTGTGCCGCCGTAACTGGGAACCTTGGTATTTATTCCCTCTGCCCGTTTACTGCGCCGCCTGCCGCTGACATTGCTGTCGTTCATACGGAGTTACAAGCTGGCCAGCAATACAGCCATGACCAATTGTGCAAAAGATAAACCTTCTGCCTTTGCAGCCATGGGCACCAGGCTGTGACTGGTCATGCCGGGTACGGTGTTCACTTCCAGCAAATAAAAATTCAGCGCAGCATCAGCCATAACATCTACCCGTCCCCACCCGCGGCAACCGAGTGCATTGAAGGCATTCAAGGCTAACTCACGCAGCTCTTTTTCTTTGGTTTCATTCAGCCCACAGGGACAAAGGTAGCGTGTATCTTCTGCAAGGTATTTCGCATCAAAATCATAAAAGCGGTGATCAGTTTCCAGTTTGATCGGTGGCAAGGCTTTACCATCCAGAATTGCCACGGTGTATTCACCGCCGACAATCAATCGCTCAACCAATACGCTGCCGTCATATTGCGCAGCGTTAGCGTAGGCTGCTTGCAACTCTGCCGCTGATTGCACCCGCGACATGCCAATGCTCGACCCTTCGTGGGCGGGTTTGACCATGACTTCGCCACCCAGGTTTTCCAATATCGCAGTCCAGTCGGCATTCGCCTGCAGCACGGTAAAGTCCGGTGTGGGCAAACCAACGCCGCGCCACAATTGTTTGCTACGTAATTTATCCATGGCCAGCGCGGATGACTGCACGTCGCTGCCGGTATAAGGAATGTTTAAATATTCCAATACCGCCTGAATCCTTCCATCCTCACCGCCGGGACCATGTAAGGCAATAAACGCGCGATCCAGCTTTGCTGCCTGAATATCACTGATTGCATTTTCGCCGACATCAATCACCACCGGATCAATACCCGCCTCTTTCAATGCATTGATAACAGCCGTGCCGCTTTGTAAAGAAATGTCGCGTTCTGCTGATTGACCACCGAATAAAACGCCTACACGACCTAATCGGCTTTTTAATGCTTCATCAATCGGCAAATGTATGGGTTGCATTTTTTTAACCTCTACTGCAAGTTGCGCTTGGCCAATTCGGGGGACAATACGCCCACATTGCCAGCACCTTGGGTAATCACGATATCGCCCGCTTTAACCAGGTCTTTGATGATGGCCGGAACACCTTCAACGGTTTCAACAAAGATAGGTTCGATGACGCCGCGCGCCCGAATACTGCGGCACAGGTGACGACTGTCCGCACCGGGAATCGGTTCTTCGCCCGCGCTGTAAACTTCGAGCATGACCAGGGCATCCACCGTGGATAACACCTCAACAAAGTCTTCGTACAAATCTCTTGTGCGCGTGTAACGGTGTGGTTGATACACCATAACCAATCGCCGGTCGGGCCAACCGTCACGCACGGCTTTTATAATCGCGGCCACTTCGCGCGGGTGGTGGCCATAGTCGTCCACCAGCATGGCATCGCCATTGCCAATGGGGAAATTGCCGTAAACCTGAAAGCGGCGGCCGACACCCTGGAAATTTTCCAATCCCTGCTGAATGGCTTCATCGCTGATGCCTTCATCGGTAGCGACAGCGATGACCGCTGTCGCATTCAACACATTGTGAATGCCGGGAATGTTCAAGCGAATATGCAAAGGTTGTTCATGGCCGGGGCGCAGTACATCAAATTCGGACTGCATCTTATTTTGCTGAATGTTGATCGCCCGGAAATCACAATGCTCATCAAAACCATATGTCAGGATCGGACGGGCGATTTCCGGAATGATGTCGCGAATCACCGGATCTTCACCACACAACACGGCCAGACCGTAGAACGGCAAGTTATGTAAAAATTCGACGAAGGTTTTCTTCAGCTTTGAAAAGTCTCCGCCGTAGGTATCCATATGATCTGCATCGATATTGGTCACGATGGCAACCATAGGTTGCAGATGCAAAAACGACGCATCGCTTTCATCGGCTTCCGCGACCAGATATCGGCTGCCACCCAGCTGCGCGTTAGTGCCGGTACTGTTTACCAAACCGCCGATGATAAATGTCGGGTCCTGCTTCGCAGCGGCCAAAATCGAGGCCATCAAACTGGTGGTCGTGGTTTTACCGTGCGTGCCCGCCACTGCAATACCGTGGCGATAGCGCATTAATTCACCGAGCATCTCGGCGCGACGGACGATAGGAATACGCAATTCGCGTGCGCCAATCATTTCAGGATTATTGGCTGCCACTGCACTTGAATTCACCACCACATCAGCGCCGGCAATGTTGCTCGCACTGTGGCCGATAAACACCTGCGCACCTTTGTTGACCAGCCGTTGCGTCACGCTGGATTCTTTGATATCCGAGCCGGAAATTTCATAGCCCTGGTTCAACAGAACTTCGGCAATACCACTCATACCCGCCCCGCCAATACCGATAAAATGGATGCGACGGATACGACGCATCTCGGGCACTTCATAATGTTCTATGGCTTTATCCACGCGCCACCTCCACACATATATTCGCGACCGTCTCTGCTGCATTGGGCAACGCAAGCAGGCGCGCTTTCTCAGCCATGTTCATACTTTGTTCCGGTTCATTGATGTGCATCATCAAGAGCGCGGCCAATTTCGCTGGTGTCAATTCGCGCTGGGCCACCGATGTGCCTGCACCCGCACGACTCAAGATCGCCGCGTTCTGGGTTTGGTGATCATCAATCGCTGATGGCAAGGGAATTAAAATAGCTGCAACACCCGCCGTCATCAGTTCAGACACTGTTAACGCACCCGCACGACAAACGATCACATCCGCCCAACCATAAGCAGCGGCCATATCATCAATAAAAGCATCTACCCTGGCGGTCACCCGCTGTTGTTCGTACAGCACCGCTGTGGTTTGCGAATGATCTTTTCCTGCTTGATGCCACACATCCGGGCGCGACTCTACCGGCAATTGCGCAAGCGCTTCCGGCACCAATTCATTGATGGCTTTCGCACCCAGACTGCCCCCCAACACCAACACATGCAGCTTTGCTTTCTGTGCACGACGTTCGCCATAGCGGACTGCCGGTGCCGGTAGCGCGGCAATCGCGGTGCGCACTGGATTACCGACCACTTGCGCCTGTGCAAACGCGCCATTAAAAGCAGACAGCACACGCGTTGCAATACGTGCAAGCAAACGATTGGTGGTACCGGCAATGGCATTCTGCTCGTGGATAACCAGCGGTTTTCCTAATACACGCGCAGCAACACCACCCGGTCCCGATGCAAAACCACCGAAGCCCACCACCACATCAGGTTGTTCACGCCGCAAGATACCGATGGCTTGAGCAATGGCATAACCCACCAAAAACGGCGCCTTGATTAATCCGGAAAATCCACGCCCGCGCACACCTTCTACACGAATCAAATGCAGCGGAATATTTGCCGCCGGCACCAAACGGTTTTCTATGCCGCGCCCTGTACCGAGCCACATCAACTGGGCTCCGGCTTGCCGCAATACATCGGCAACAGCCAGCGCGGGAAAAACATGCCCGCCAGTACCGCCGGCCATAATCATTACCTTAAGCGATTGCGCGTTCGTCATACCGCCTCCGGCATTATCGGTGGTGGGCGAACCGCAGCGCGCAGGGGGCGTGCCGGCGGAATATAAATCGAGCTGACGCCACGCACTTCCCACTCAATGCGCATGACAAATGCCAGCAACACGCAACTGACAAGCAAACTACTGCCGCCGTAACTGATAAATGGCAGAGTTAATCCTTTGGTCGGCAATAAACCCGAGGCAACACCGACATTGATAAATACCTGAAACGAAAACAGAATCGCCACGCCGAAAGCAGCAAAGGCAGCGAAAGCTTTACCTACGGCCAGGTTATTTTTTGCAATGGTGAAAACCCTCAGGATCAAGGCCACAAACAATCCAATAATGACCGTTGCCCCCACCAATCCGAATTCCTCGGCGATGATGGCAAAGATGAAATCGGTATGCGCTTCCGGCAGGAAGAATAATTTCTGCAAACTATTGCCCAATCCCAAACCGAACCATTCACCGCGCCCAAAACCAATCAACGACTGGGTTAGCTGATATCCCGTATTAAATTGGTCTGCCCACGGATCCAAAAAGGTAATCAACCGTTGCATACGGTAAGGCGAGAACACGGCCACGGCCCCCAGGCTTGCAACCCCCAAACCAATCAACAACAGAAAATGCCACATACGTACGCCGGCAATAAACATCATGGCAAACACCGTTGCACTCAACACCACCGAGCTACCAAAATCCGGTTCGAGCAAAAGCAGCACGACAAACAATCCCACCACCAGCAATGGCTTTAAAAAACCCTGCCAACCAAAATGCAGTTCGTGGTAGCGCCGTGCAAAAAAGCTGGCAAAAAAAACGACGGCGCAGAATTTGGCGATCTCCGATACCTGCACAGAAATAATGCCCAGGCTTAACCAACGTTGGCTGCCGTTCACTTTTTTACCGATACCGGGAATCAACACAATCACCAGCAGTAGCAACGTGAATAATAAAAAGTAGCCGGCATAACGCTGCCAGACGCTCATGGGAATACTCACGACCACCATGGCAAGGGTGGCACCCATGACCATATACACACCGTGACGTTTGGCGAAATACCAGGCATCACCATAATTGGCTGCCGCGAATGCCACGGAAGCCGATGCAACCATCACCAGCCCGATGGACATCAACACCAGCCACAAACTCAACAGCGTCCAGTCAACGCGCTGATTAAATGGCAGGTCAGTGCGGGTGGTGGTCATCATGGTGTCAACTCCCGCACTGCTGCGCAGAACTGTTGGCCGCGATCCACATAATTTTTAAACATATCGAAGCTTGCACAGGCAGGTGAGAGCAACACAGCATCACCCGCATGTGCTTGCTCATAGGCTTTGCTCACAGCATCCATCATGCTGGTCGCAAAGGTCACCTTGCATTTTCCTTCAATGGCGGCGGCTATCTGTGGCGCATCGCGGCCAATCAATACAACCGCACGAACCTGATCATCAATGGCCGGCGCCAGCTCGGTAAAATCCGCGCCTTTACCATCCCCACCGGCAATCAACACCAGTTTCGCTGGCGGACGGGCGAGACCTTTAATGGCGGCCACCGTTGCGCCGATATTAGTGCCCTTGGAATCGTTAAAAAACTCCACGCCCTTGATCGCGGTAACCCACTCACACCGGTGAGGCAAACCGGAAAAATGTTTCAATGTTTCAAGCATGGCCGGTAACGGCAAACCCGCTGCATGCCCCAGTGCAAGTGCGGCGAGTGCGTTATCCACATTGTGCTTGCCACGGATTTTCAATTGACTTGTGGGCATCAACGGCTGGAATTGCCATGCCAGGAAATCTTCGCCTTGTTCCTGAATAATCCCGAAGTTATTGAACTCTGCACCGCCACCAAAGGTGATCGGCTTTACACCGCTTGCCAGCGGTGGATGAGTCAAAACATCGTTGCGGTTAACCACAATGTTTTGCGCACCAAAATACACGCGCAATTTCGCAGCATGGTAGGCCTGCATGTTGGGATAACGGTCCAGATGATCTGCACTGATGTTTAAAATTGTGGCCACTTTGGCATTGAGTTTGGTCACGGTTTCCAGTTGAAAACTGGAGAGTTCCATTACATACAACTCAATATCATCATTTAATAAATCCAGCGCTGGCGTACCCAGGTTGCCGCCCACAGCAACTTTCAGTCCGGATTGAGCAGCCATTTCACCGACCAGGGTAGTCACCGTGCTTTTGGCATTGGAGCCGGTAATCGCCACGATGGGTGCGCGCGCGTAACGCACAAACAATTCAATATCACCCACCACCGGAATGCCTGCGGCCCTGGCTTCGGCAATCGCCGGTGTCGCCACCGCAACGCCAGGGCTGGCAATAATTTCATCCGCAAGCAGTAAGGTTTCGGTTTTCAGTTCACCCGTCTCGACCAGAACCTGCGGAAATTCTTTCTTAATCTGCGCCAGATTCGGTGGTTGCGCGCGCGTATCCAACAATACAAATGCCTGCCCTTGCCTGGCCAAAAAGCGAGCCACCGACAGTCCGGTTACACCGGTGCCGATGATGGCTTTGACTTTGCTTGTGGCAATCATTTGAGTCACAGTGAATTCTCTTGTAAGCCTACTTTCATTAACGCAGTTTTAAGGTCGCCAGACCGATCAACACCAGGATCACGGTGATGATCCAGAAACGAACAATAACGCGCGGCTCAGGCCAGCCTTTTAATTCAAAATGGTGGTGGATAGGTGCCATACGAAAGATGCGACGGCCCGTCAATTTGAATGACGCCACCTGCAAAATGACCGAGACGGTTTCCAATACGAAGATACCGCCCATAATGAACAGCACAATCTCGTGACGAATGACCACCGCAATCACACCCAAGGCAGCGCCTAATGCCAGTGCGCCCACATCACCCATAAATACCTGTGCGGGATAGGTGTTGAACCACAGAAATCCCAAACCCGCGCCGACCAATGCACAACAGAACACCACCAATTCACCCGCACCGGCCACATAGGCAATTTGCAGGTATTGCGCAAATTTGATGTTACCCGCCAGATACGCAATCACGCCCAGCGCTGCTGCCACCATAACCGTTGGCATGATAGCCAGACCGTCGAGACCATCGGTCAGGTTCACCGCATTGCTTGAGCCCACAATCACAAAGTAGGTCAACACGATGTAAAACAACCCAAGATCAATGGCGACGTTCTTGAAGAACGGAATAAACAATTGTGTTTCAACCGGACTGGTGGCGGTGTAGAACAAAAAGACTGCTGCACCAAAACCGGCGATGGATTGCCATAGATATTTCCACCGCGCGGGTAATCCACGGCTGTCACGTTTGGCGACTTTGCGATAATCATCTACCCAACCCACGGCACCGAAGATGGCGGTGACGATGATGACCACCCACACATATCGATTACTTAAATCCGACCACAGCAACGCACTGATAAAAATCGCCGTCAGGATCAAAGCACCGCCCATCGTCGGGGTGCCGGACTTACTTAAATGCGACTGCGGACCATCGGTGCGCACGGCTTGTCCGATACGCATGGCATTTAATCGTTTAATTACCCAGGGGCCGAGTAACAGCGAAATACCCAAAGCGGTCAAAACGCCCAGGATCGCGCGCAGGGTAAGGTATTGAAACACTGCAAAACTGCGCACGTATTCTTGTAAGTATTCTGCGAGCCAATACAGCATCAGTGTGATTCTCCGGTGGAAGTTGATGAATCGCACAAGGCGCGCACGATTAAATCTGTCTTGGCACTGCGAGAGCCTTTGATCAGCACAGTCATTTTTTTGTTTGCCATTGAAGCCAGGGCATAAATCAGCGTTTGTTGGTCTTCAAAATGTTGCGCATCCGCAGCCGCTCCGGCACTGGCAAATGCCTCACTGGCCCGTCGGCTTAACACTCCCACCGTCAGCAATTTATTGATGCCGCGCGCACGCGCGTAAGCACCGAGATCGGCATGCAATTGCTCAGCGTCACCGCCCAGCTCCGCCATATCACCTAACACCAGCACACGAGTTCCCTCTTGCGCAGCCAGTACATCTATCGCTGCGCGCACCGAACCCGGATTTGCGTTGTAACTGTCATCAATGACTTGCATGCCCTTGAGCCCAGCCTGGCGAGTCATGCGACCAACGACCGGGGTGAACTTTTGCAAGCCATTACGAATTTGTTGAATGTTGGCACCGGCCGCCCAGGCACAGGCGGCAGCCATCAAGGCATTGCGGATGCTGTGCTCGCCCAGGGAATTAAGTTGCACTGACATGGCGTCCTGCCGAATAACTAGCGTAAAGGTCACGCCGTCGGCGGTGATATGAATGTCGCGGGCAAAGCAATCAGCAGATTCACTCTGGAGCGACACCTTGATCGTATTTTTATCAGTCAGTTGTGCCAACCATTGCGCGGCGTAGCGATCATCCAGATTCACAATCGCCGCACCATTGGCAATCAAGCCCTGGTAAATTTCGCCTTTGGCAATGGCCACGTTATCAATGGAGCCGAAGCCTGCAATGTGGGCCGGCATAACATTGTTGACCATGGCAATGGACGGTGACGCTAGCGAACATAAATAAGCGATCTCACCGAGGCCACTGGCACCCATCTCAATAACGGCGTACTCGTGCTTGGGTTCCAGTTGCAATAACGTCAATGGCACCCCAATGTGATTGTTCAGGTTACCCTGGGTTGCCAATACTTCTCCGCATTCGCGCAAGATGCTGGTCAGCATGGTTTTCACCGTGGTTTTACCGCTGCTGCCAGTGATTGCAACCAACGGCCCGGTAAAGGCAGCACGATTAGCTGCAGCAATTTGTCCCAATGCCAGCATGGTATTGCTGACTACCAATTGCGGCAGTGCAACGGCGGGATCAAATTTTTCTACCACCAGGCCACATACACCTTTGGCCGCCGCATCGGCTAAAAAATCGTGCGCGTCAAAACGCTCTCCGCGCAGCGCAACAAACAGGTCACCCGCTTGCAGCTGACGAGTGTCGGTAGTGACGCGGGAAAAACTGACATCACCGTTGTGCAGCATTGCACCCAGAGACGTACGCATCAGGTGAGCCATCTGCGTTAAGGTCAGGGGAGCCATCATGACTTTATCTCCGTATCGGCATCGCGCCGGGCAATGCGACGTTGTAATGCGAGACGTGCTTGTTTTACATCACTGAACGGCAAGGTTTGGGTAGCAAATATTTGATAATCCTCGTGGCCTTTGCCAGCGATCAGCACCACGTCACCTGCCTTGGCTTGCTGGATGGCAAGATCAATGGCCTGGCCGCGCTCGGCAATCACCAGACAACCGTGCGTGTTGTGCATGCCACGCAGAATATCGGCGGCGATCACCGCTGGATCTTCGGTGCGCGGATTGTCGTTTGTCACGATGACGTAATCGCTCAGGCGTTCTGCAATACGGCCCATCAGTGGGCGCTTGCTTCTGTCGCGATCGCCGCCGCAACCGAACACCGTCCAGACCCGCCCCGGATTATGTTCACGAATCGCCGTCAAAGTATTTTCCAGTGCATCCGGGGTGTGTGCGTAATCAACAATGACATTGATGTCTTGTTGGGACTGTTCGAGCGTCACCGCCTGCATACGGCCAGGGGCCGGCTGCAATTGCGGAATCGCCAGGAGCACGTCAGCAAGGGCAGCACCGCCGACGCAGGCAGCCGTAATCACAGCCAACAAATTACTGAGATTAAACGCGCCCATCAAATGACTATGAAACTCGCCCACTCCCCACGGTGTAACGAGGGTTACGCTGGCGCCCGTGGCGGTCAGCGCAATGTCTTTGGCATACACATCGGCATCGGTATCGCGCAGAGAAAAGGTGTAGGGCTGCACACCGGAGGGCATTTTTTCCAACAAGCTTTTGGCCCAGCTATCGTCGGCATTGACGATGGCATAACGCAAGCCGGGCATTTGCAACAGTTGTTGTTTGGCTTTGCCGTAGCTCACAAGATCACCGTGGTAATCCAGATGATCCTGCGTCAAGTTGGTGAAGATGGCTGTTTCAAAATGCAGCCCGGCGACGCGCCCTTGCTGCAAACTGTGCGATGACACTTCGATGGCCACCGCAGTAACAGCGTGTTCGCGCAATTGCGCAAGAATATGCTGCAAGCGCACGGCATCCGGCGTGGTTAAACCCGTCGCCGTCAAGGCATTTAATTGTTGAGCAAAAGGCGCCAATACCGCTGCATCCAGTACGCCGTAGCCGACAGTACCCACGACGCCGGCGCGTTCCTGCAGCAGCGCACTCAATTGTCCTAACAATAAACTGCAGGTAGTTTTACCGTTGGTGCCGGTAATGCCGACCAAGCGAAAATGCGCACTCGGCTCACCGTAAAAACGACCGGCAATGGCACTTACCTGTTGCGCCAGATTGTCCACCGCAATCACCGGAACCTGACCAAGCCAGTCAATCCCCTGCCACTCTTTATCGGCCTCAACCAATACCGCAACGGCGCCGCGCTCAATGGCGCTCGCAATAAAACGACGGCCATCAAATTGACTACCGCTGAGCGCGATAAACACGTCGCCCTGGGTTAGCAGCCGCGTATCCAATGTCAACCCGGACACCACAAGCGGTGCAGCTTTTGCCAGATCCATCTCCGGCAAAAGCTGCGCAAGGGTGAGTGCAAATGATTGGGATTCCAGAGCCATCACGTCACCGGCCTCCCCTGGGGTTTGCGCTCTTCTTTTTTCGGTTGCGCGGCCATATTGGGCGGCACCACCGGTTGCGGTGGAATCTGCATCATGCGCAATGCACCTTCCGCTACCTTGGAAAAAACCGGCGCAGCAACAAGGCCGCCAAAATACTGGGTCGCATCCGGCTCATCAATCACGACAACCGCCACAATGCGCGGATTGTCTGCTGGCGCCATACCGGCGAAGGACGACATATAACGCTTCTCTTCGTAACCGTGAGCACCGACTTTATGTACCGTTCCCGTTTTGCCGGCAACGGTATAGGAAATCGCACGCGCACGGGTCGCGGTACCTTCGGTGGCCGCGCGCTTCAACATGGTAATGATGTCCTGCGTGTAGTGTTCAGCCACCACACGTTCGCCGGCCGGTTCGTTATCAACGCGCAATAACGATACCGGGCGTTTGACTCCGCCGCTGGCAATCACGCTGTATGCCTGGGCAAGCTGCAACACAGTGACATTCATACCGTAACCGTAAGCCAGGGTCGCGCGCTGGATGGGTCGCCACCGCGCATGGGCCGGCAACAAACCGGAACCTTCGCCGGGAAAACCGGTGCCCGTGGTCTGACCGATTCCCAGGCGGGCGTACATATCACGAATAATATGTGGCTCCAGTTCCAGGGCTAATTTGGTCATCCCCACTTGGCTGGACTTGGCAATCACCATCGATAAATCCAGCGGTCCATAGTTATGCAGGTCTTTCAGGGTTTTACTGCCCACCTGGATATAACCGGGGCTGGTGTTGATAACGTCATTGGGTTTGAATTTTCCTGATTCCAGGGCCGCCATAACCGCGATGGGTTTCATGGTGGAGCCCGGTTCATACACATCGGTAATCGCGCGATTACGCAACGCTGAGCCTTTGGCATTGTTGCGATCATTCGGGTTGTAAGACGGCTGGTTGGCCATCGCCAAAACCTCACCCGTTACCACGTCGAGAATAACCAGAGAACCGGCCAGTGCACCGCTTTGCTCTACCGCATTTTTCAGCTCGCGATGCGCAAGGTATTGCAGACGCAAATCGATACTCAGGGTCAGACCTTGCCCGGATCGCGCCGATTTAATTAATTGCAATTCTTTGACCGTGCGGCCGTGCAAATCTTTTAATACTTCTTTCGCACCGTTTTCGCCCGACAACCAGGCATCGTAAGCCAGCTCCATGCCCTCCTGGCCACGATCATCGATATCGGTCATACCCACCAGATGCGCGGTCACATCACCCGCCGGGTAGTAACGACGGTATTCGGTCTGGCTGTAAACACCGGGAATATCCAGGGCCAGAATAGTTTCCGCCGCCTGTGGCGGCAGATGGCGCTGCAGATACATGAACTCACGGCTGCTGTAACGCGCAAGCCGCGATTCCAATTCTGCTTTGTTCCAGCCCAGGGCTTGTGATAACTCCGCCCAACGCTGCGGCGCTTGCAGCAAAACCTTGGGATTCGCCCACAGCGACGCCACCGGCGTACTGACCGCGAGCGGTTCGCCATTGCGATCCGTAATCACACCGCGATAGGCAGTAATAGATTCTGTGCGCAAGGTGCGCGACTGCCCCTGGTTTTGCAAAAACTCATAACCCTTATCGGTGTCGGGCAACACTTGTAAGCTGGCCACGTGCCAGATCAACGCCAACGTTGCAGCGGTCATCACCAGGGCAACACTGTAAAAACGCCAGCGCGCCACTTTTAAGGTTTTCGTGTCAGCAATAGCGGGATTCACAGAACTATTCATGATTGTTCACCATCACGATGCGTTCTGCGGTAGCGGGAAACATGCCCAACTGTTGGGTTGCGATGGCTTCCACACGACTGTAGGAAGCCCAGGTACTTTGCTCCAATAAATATTGACCCCACTCCACTTGCAACTGGGCAGCTTCACGACGCAGGGTTTCGAGGGTATTAGTTTGCTTGCGCACCTGATGGGTGGAGGCGACAACCGCCAGTGCCGACGCGATGACCGCCAACCATAAGAGCGCAGCCGCCAGCAGCGCACCGGGTGCGATGGGCTTGGCGGAATGGCGAGCGGTTTGTTTCATGTCAGCCTTGTGGTGGTTATTGAACGGTATCGGGTCTTGTTGTTTTTACTGTGTTGCCAGGCCTGATCGGCTACTGCAATTTTTCTGCGACGCGCATGATGGCGCTTCGCGCACGGAGGTTCGCATTCACCTCCAGATCGCTGGCGCGGATGGCTTTTCCACAACTGCGCAAGCGTTTATTTAATTGTTCATCGCGTACCGGCACGCCGAGCGGCAATGGATCACCTTGTTCCTGGCGACGGATAAAACGCTTCACAACACGATCTTCCAGGGAGTGGAAGCTGATCACCACCAATCTGCCGCCCACCGCCAATACGTTTAACGCCTGTTCCAGTACCGCATCCAGATCGGTCAGCTCCGCATTGACCTTGATGCGAATCGCCTGGAAGGCGCGCGTCGCGGGATGCTTTCCTTTTTCCCACGCCGGGTTTGCTTCTTTTACAATCTCTGCCAAACGTGCCGTGGTGGTGATGGGTTGTTTTTGCCGTTCAGCGACAATGGCGCGCGCCATGCGTTTGGCAAAACGTTCTTCACCGTAATCCTTCAATACCTGGGCAATTTCACTTTCTTCTGCGTTGTTAACCCAGTCCGCCGCACTCTGGCCGCGGCTCTGGTCCATGCGCATATCCAACGGGCCGTCCGCCTGGAAACTGAAACCACGTTCAGCTTCATCCAGTTGTGGGGAAGACACCCCCAGATCCAGCAGCAGCCCGGTCACTTTTCCGATCATATTGCGCGCTGCAACCAGTTCAGCCAGATCGGCAAATGAGCTATGGGCGATCTCAAAACGCGCGTCCTGTTCAAAGCGCTTCCGCGCAACGGCAACAGCAGCAAGGTCTTTATCAATGGCCAGCAATTGCCCCTGGGGCGACAGGGTTTGCAATATCAATTGGCTGTGGCCGCCACGCCCAAAAGTACCGTCTACATAAAAACCGTTCGGGTCAGTCACCAAGGCGTCGACGGCTTCTTTGAGAAGCACCGTGATATGGGCAGATTCAGTCACAGATGGCTCCTACAGCGAAAGCGACAGCATTTCTTCGGGCAGCTCATCGTCGGCAGGCTCATTCAAGAGCGCAGCCCAACTGTCCTCGCTCCACAACTCCAATTTCTTACCTTGTCCGACCAACATCATCTTTTTATCGAGATTGGCGTATTCGCGCAGCGTAGGCGGCACCAGGATGCGGCCGTTACCATCCACCTCAAGCAAGGTGGCGTAACCGATCATGATGCGTTTAACGCGCTGCGCCGCCTTATTGAAACTGGGCAAAGCCTCGATCTGTGGCAGTAACTCAAGCCACTCGGGCTCGGGGTAAACCAGCAAACAGCGGTCCTGGGTATGGGCAGTCACCACCAAACGGCCAGCACAGGATTCCGCCAACGCCTCGCGGATGCGCGTCGGTATCGCCATGCGACCCTTAGGGTCCATGCTGATGGAATGACTACCTGTGAACACTTTTCACCACTTGATGGACTTAAATTCCACAAAAAACCACTATTAACCACTTTTTCCCACGAGCACACTATAAATGCGGTAAAAGCAAAGTCAAGCCAGCAATGGCGCGGATGTGACGGGATTTTGCAGGGAAAAAACCTGATAACTGTGGGGATAAACAGGGTTTGAGCGGAAACAGAAATGTGAAATCAGAGAGACCCGAAGAAAATACAACGAAATAGAACGCAAACTTAATGTATTACATTAAGAGAGTGATTATTTTGTATTGAAAAGTAGTTTCAATAGAGGAATGTGTTCTAACCAACAGCTGAGGAGGAGAGTAATTCGGAGTCAGCCTGTAAGCCGGGTTCTGTCGTGGACAGTCATTCATCTGGGATATGTGTCACCACATACCTCAAGCAACCTACCCGAACCCGGCACGGGTCGCGCCATTGGGTTCCTATTTGGTCTTGCTCCGAGCGGGGTTTACCGTGCCGCAGACTGTTACCAGCTGCGCGGTGCGCTCTTACCGCACCCTTTCACCCTTACCGGCATCCCGAAGGATACGTAGGCGGTTTGCTTTCTGTTGCACTTTCCGTGGGCTCACACCCCCCAGGCGTTACCTGGCGCTCTACCCTGTGGAGCCCGGACTTTCCTCCCCGATGCACCAGCCAGCACTCATGAGAGCTGGACAGTTAACATCGGAGCGACTGTCGGGCCGACTCCGAGCGGCCACAGTAACTGCGCGAAAAAAAAAGTGCAAGGGTCAGGATGTAACCGCTGTTGACCGGCTCTTATTCGTTCTTTATTTGCAAGCTGGCGCAAAAATTTGCACAAATACACAAAAAGCCAGCAAAAAGTTTACTTCACTGCTACTTTTAGTGAAATAAGCTATCAACTCGACAACATCTTTCAATATCATTAGCCAGTTATTCGCGCTGGCAAAAAAATAAAAAGTTATTGGGAGAATCCAGAAACGAATTTCAATCCTTGTCCCCTCGGACATCGTTCATCAGTTTGCATGTATCAAATAAAAAGTTCAGGAGAATATTAAAGTGAAGGGTTACAAACTGAGTTTACTTACCGCGCTCATCGCCAGTTACGCAATAAGCCATACTGCCACCGCACAAACACCCGCGCTGGAAGAGGTTCTGGTCACCGCACAAAAACGTGTGCAAAGCCTTAAAGATGTTCCTATTTCGGTTAATGCCATCGGTGGAGAAAAACTGGAGAAAGACGGCATCACCAGCATAGAACGCATGGCGGACTACATTCCCAGCTTCAACATGACCCAAACAGGTATCGGTACCAATATTTCCATTCGCGGGATTACCTCCGGCGTAAACCAGGGTTTTGAGCAGTCCGCCGCACAGTTTGTTGACGGTGTGCACTTCGGCCGCGCCCAGCTTGCGCGCGCACCATTCCTTGATATAGAGCGTGTCGAAGTGCTGCGTGGCCCGCAAAGTATTTTGTTTGGCAAGAACAGCACCGCCGGTGCAATCAGCATCACGACCGCCAAACCTACCGATGAATTTGAAGGCAAGATCACCGCGCTTTATGAACCGGAGTACGGCGAGGAAGACCTGCGTTTTGTGGTGTCTGGCCCACTCACCGATACATTGTCCGCGCGCGTTGCATTGCTGGATCGCACAACGGATGGTTATTTTGAAAATACCACATTGGGTCGGGACGAGTCCCGCGATGAAGAGCGGGTTATTCGCGGCACCATCGCCTGGAAACCCACCGATAATTGGGATATCACGCTGAAACTGGAAGACGGCTCCTTCGACAGCGATGGCCGTAACATTGAAGTGGTGCGTCCGGTTGAGCAGTCAATTGAGGGCGCCGTAACCGTACCCTATGCCAATGTGCTTTCTGCATTGACCGGCGGAACTTATATTCTGGATACACAGCAGGATTACAAACGCCAGTCCAATGGTGATTACAGTTATAACGATACCGAAAACGCAACACTTACCATCGAAACCGGCATTGGTGATCACACCTTTACCTCGGTGACTGGCTATAACGCCTATGACTATGAAGAGCTATGTGATTGTGATTTTGTCGGCTTGCCGATTTTTAATATCAACTCCATGGAAGACTATGAACAAATCAGCCAGGAGTTGCGTGTTGCATCACCCACCGATGGCGCGATCAGTTATCTCGGCGGTGTCTTTTTCCAAAGCAGTGACCTGAAATTTGATGATGTGATCGGCGTTCCGACAGACAGCTTGTTGGGCATTGCGGTTAACCCGGCAATCCGCGGCGCATCCAGTAATCGTAACTTTGACCAGGAAAGTGACCTGGCTGCGATCTTTGCACAGGTGACCTGGAATATTTCTGACAGCTGGCATTTAACCTTGGGCGGACGCTATACCGAAGAAGACAAGGAAGCCAGCCGTCGGCAATATCATGTCGCGCCAAATGGAGCAGAACTACCCACAGGCGGGCCGGCAGATCCTTACAACGGCTTGTTCGGTTTGTTCAACATTGAACCCTATGACACGATTTATGGTGATCGCAGCGAGTCAGGCTTTAGTCCACAAGTGAATCTGCAATATGATTTGAATGCAACTGACATGCTTTATTTGAGCTATACCACTGGCTTCAAGTCCGGCGGTTATGACGTAAGGGCAAATGCCCACCCCGATCCATTGGTGAATAATGCAATAAATGCAACTCCGGTGGATCATGATAACAACCCGGACACTGACCGTATTCCTCAGAATACTCCCATCACCGGCACCTTCGAATTCGAAGACGAAGAAGTCACCAACTATGAATTAGGTGGAAAATTCACCCTGGCCGGCGGCTCAGCGGAAGTTAACCTGGCGTTGTTCCGCTCCGAATTCAGCGACATGCAGACCAGCCAGTTTGACGGTGGTGTGAGCTTCAACGTAACCAATGCGGCCGAAGCCATCGTGCAAGGTCTGGAGGTCGATGGACGCTGGGCCGTTACGGATACCATTCTGGTACGCGGCGGTGCTGCTTACCTGGATTTTGAATACGATAAATTCCCCAATTCCCAATGCTACTTTGGCCAGACCGATAACATCGCCCCCGTGGGTGATAATTTCTGTGATGCCAGCGGTGAGCGTCGCGAATTCACGCCGGAGTACCAAGGCAACCTGGGGATTGATCACACCTTCAGTTTTGCAAGTGGTGGTTTGGAGCTGAGCAGTACGCTGGATCTGATCTTCAGCGATGAATATCTGACCACACCGTCCCTTGATCCCAAGCTGAAGCAAGACGCCTTTATGAAGGTTAACGCGCGTATTGCACTGAGCGATGCCGACAAGATGTGGGAATTGGCGTTGATCGGTAAAAACCTGACCGATGAGAATGTCGTGACCTATGCGAACGGTTTGCCTGTAGCCAGTATTCTCACCGGCGGTACCGGTACCGGTTATTACGCATTTTATGAGCGGCCACGAACCATCGCATTGCAAGGTACTTTCCGGTTTTAATCCTTAGAAACAAACATGCCGGAACAGCTTAACACCTGTTCCGGCATGCTCGCCTCAACCGCCTGCCTGCAAGTCGCCGCTATGTTTTCTTTGCGTTGTCCAATGCCCATTGGTACAGAAAATTCTTTTTCAATCCGGTCAGTTTTGCTCCCAGGCTCGCGGCCTGCTTTATCGGTAAATCCTCCAGCAACACACGCATAACGCGCTCGGCCTCTGCATGCATATCCGATGCAGTCGGCGCGCTTGCACCGCGAATCAGCAATACAATTTCGCCCCGCTGTTGGTTGGAGTCACCAGCAACCCAGTCCGTTATTTCAGCCACCGGCCCACCGCGAATCGTTTCAAAGGTTTTAGTTAACTCACGCGCGATAACGACTTCCCGCTCCGCCCCAAAAATCTGCGCAATATCGCGCAAGGTTTCCAGAATACGATGCGGTGCTTCGTAAAAAATGAGTGTGCGCGTTTCATTCACCAACGACTGCAAGACCGAGCAGCGGGCAGTTTGTTTGGCCGGCAAAAATCCTTCAAAGGCAAAACGGTCTGACGGTAAGCCCGCTGCCGACAGCGCGGCGATCATGGCGCAGGCTCCGGGTATCGGAATGACCTGAATACCGGACTGCCGGGCCTCGCGTACCAGACGATAACCCGGGTCCGACACCAGCGGGGTGCCGGCATCCGATATCAGCGCCACATGCTCCCCGCTGAGCAAGCGTTGCAGGATGTGTTCAGTGCGCTGATCGTCACTGTGATCATGGTAAGCAATAGCCGGGGTTTTAATGTCAAAATGAGCCAGTAAACGCGAACTGTGTCGAGTATCTTCTGCAGCGATGAATGCAACTGTTTGTAGTGCTTCCACCGCTCGCGGTACCATATCGGCCAAATTGCCGATGGGTGTGGCGACCACATACAGTACTCCGGTTGCGGAAAGGGGAGAGCTGGTTGATGTCGAAGCACTGTTGGTCATTATTCGTTCTCTATTTTTTTCTAACGGCGATTGTCAGGAGAGTGTTGGGCATGCTGAATCGAGGAATAACCGGCACGTTGATCGTGCTGCTGGCATTCATTCTGGCAAGTTGTAGCAGCCAACCCACCACCGAGACTCCCGGATCAGTTAGCGCCACTGCCCCCAAGGTTAAACCGCTGCTTGAGCAAGCCAGCCAAAGCGCTTCGCCGGAACGGGAAAGGCTGATGTTGCAGGCCGCCGAGTTATTGATCGCCCGCGAAGATTACGATTGGGCGCGCAACCTGCTGACCGGAATGGATGCAGGCGCCCTGGAAGACGATGCCTATATCAAGTATGTCGACCTGCTGAGCAATGTGGCCCTGCAAGATGGCTCCTACTTTCTGGCGCAGGGCATTCTAACCAACGCAAGGCTTGAACGACAGTGGCAAAGTCTCGACCCTCAGGTTGAAATCAGCCTGCGTCAAAAGCGCGCGCGCGTCTTTGCCTTGCTGGGTGAGACCCACAACAGTGTGCGGGAGCGAATTACCCTGGCCGCGCTCCTGACCGACCCGGAAGAAGAAGCCGACAACCATGAAGAAATCTGGCAAACCCTGATGACAATGTCCCAGGGCGAATTACAGCAACGCAGCCAGAACGAATCGGATGAAACCCTGCGCGGCTGGTATAGCCTCGCTGCCCTGAGCAAGAACAACCAGACTAACCTGGAGCGCCAACAAGCCCAGGTTGATGCCTGGCGCGCCCAATGGCCCAGCCATCCCGCCAACCAAAACCTTCCCAGCGATTTGCAGCTATTACGCACCTTGATCGACAACCAGCCGCGCCAGATCGCCCTCTTGTTACCCCTGCAGGGACGCCTGGCTAAAGCCGGTGAAGCCGTGCGCGATGGCTTCTTCGCGGCCTACTACCGGACCAGCAAGGAACGCCCGCTGATGCCCTTGATTCGCCAATACGACAGCAGCGGTGATGTCCTGGCGGCTTACGAGCAAGCAGTTACTGAGGGCGCTGAACTGATTATCGGTCCATTGGAAAAAGAAAAAGTCGCCGAGCTGAGTTTATTGCCTTCCCTGCCAGTGCCGGTATTGACACTGAACTATCCGGATACGCAACCGGTAACGCCCGTCCAGGGACTCTACCAATTCGGTCTGGCCGCCGAGGATGAGGCGCGTCAGGTAGCCCGTCAGGCGTATCTTGAAGGCCATCGCCTTGCAATGATTATGATCCCCACACAAGACTGGAGTGAGCGTAGTGCCAAGGCATTTACCGAGGAATGGCAGAAGTTGGGCGGTACGGTGGTTAACACCAGCCAGTTTATAGGCACCGGTGATTATTCACGCGTAATTAAAAGCTCAATGCAGATCGAACAAAGTCAGGCGCGCGCGGTAGAACTGGAGCGTCGCCTGGGCACCAATTTGCAATTTGAAGCACGGCGTCGCCAGGACGTCGATATGATTTTCCTGATTGCCGACCCGGCTCAGGCGCGCCAGGTAAAACCGACACTGGCCTTCCACTACGCCGGCAATATCCCTGTTTATGCCACCAGCCATATTTACTCCGGCATTCCCAATCCCGGGGTCGATCGGGACCTCAACGGAATTCGTTTTAACACCATGCCCTGGTTGTTCGACAATCACAGCCAGGAGAAAAAAATGATTGATGAAAATACTCAATCCTCGGCTATTTACAGCCGCTTGCATGCCCTGGGTATTGATGCTTTCCGTCTCTATCCACGCTTGCCTCAACTGGCACAAGTACCGGAGATGCGCATCTATGGCGCTACGGGTGCTTTACATTTATTGCCGGATGGACGAATCGAACGCGAGCAAATCTGGGCGCGTATCCGTAATGGTATGGCACAACCGCTGCCTACTGTCGTTGCTGAAACCTATATCGAGTAGACCATGACTTTTTCACGTAAGGATACGAATAAATCGGCGCGCGGCGCACAGGCTGAGTTGTTGGCAGAGCATTTCCTACAGCAGCAGGGATTGTTCTGCATTGAGCGGAACTATCGTTGTGCAGCCGGCGAAATAGACCTGATCATGCGCGACCAGAATATGCTGGTGTTTGTGGAGGTGCGCCTGCGCAGCAATCGCTTTTTTGCCCAGGCCGCCGAGAGTGTCAATTACCGCAAGCAACATAAAATTACCCGTGCGGCCCAGCACTTTTTGTTAACCCGCAGACTGACCGACAAAGTCCCCTGTCGTTTTGATGTCGTTGCCCTGGATGGTATGCAGGCGGAAAGTATTGAATGGATTCAGAGCGCTTTCAATGCAGCCTGACTTTCAGCAAGCCTTGCTCCATGCGTCATCATTGATTAACCTGCGCGCAGTCTTTTATTTCTCCGGCGGAACAGCATTATGGATCAACGGGTCATCACCCTTTTTCACGAAAGCATAGAAGCCAAGATGCAAGCGGGTGAAAGCCTCGCACCGCTGATTGCCAGCGCCAGCCACATCATTGTTCACGCCCTCCTTGATGAAAAGAAAATCCTGACCTGCGGCAACGGCATCTCTGCTGCACAAGCACAAATCTTTACTGCCAGCCTGGTAAATCGATTTGAGCAAGAGCGGCCCAGCCTTCCCTCACTGAACCTGGGCGGCGATATCACCACCCAAACCGCCATCGCCAGCGATTACAGCTTTAACGATATCTATGCTAAACAAATCCGCGCCCTGGGGCAGCCGGGCGACGTGTTGTTATTGTTAACAACGGGCGGCAACAGCAGTAATTTATTGCAAGCCATCAGCGCCGCTCACGATAAGGACATGCAAGTAATTGCCCTGACAGGCCGCGACGGCGGGGATATACCCGCCTTACTGGATGTCAACGATCTGGAATTACGTGTGCCGCTGGGCTCTTACCCCAGGATTCACGAAGTCCATTTGCTTACGCTATTTTGCTTATGTGACCTGATTGATCAGCAGCTATTCGGGAGTCATTGATTATGCTGAAGTTTTCTCCAACGCTGATATTGCTCGCCTTCACGATATTGTTTAGCGGCTGCGCACGTTTCATTGAAGCCACCACCAGCGAGCCTATTTATGTTGATCCCGGCAAACGTACTGTGGGCGCCAAGATTGATGACCGGAATATCGAAACCATCGCCATGGTGAATTTAATCAAGGCACACCCCGGCCTGGCTGATGCCCGCCTCATCGTCAACAGTCACAATGGTGTTGTGCTGTTAACCGGCCAGGTGGCCACTCACGACCTTCGCCAGTTAGCCAGCGACACCGTGAACAAAATCAGCACCGTTCGGCAATTGCATAACGAGTTGCAAGTCGGCCCTTACGTGCCCATGTCAACACGCACCTACGACACCTGGTTGACCACCAAGATCAAAACCCGACTCATTGCCAATAAAGAAATCGACAACAGCAGAATTCGTGTCATCACCGAAGCCAAAACCGTGTTTTTGATGGGCATGGTCTCCCGCCGCGAAGCCGAACTGGTGACAGATATCGCGCGTACCACAGGCGGAGTCAGGAAAGTGGTGCGAGTCTTTGAATACATCAATTGAGGCGCGAATCACACCGCAGTGCAAATGCGCCCCGCAGCAGATCAATCAAGCAGCAATTCTGGAATGACGTGCTAGTATTGGATGCACAACGACAACTTTTGGGGACAGGGCTATGATCTCGACCATTGTGACACTGGTAATTGTTGCCATCGTGGTGTTCTATGTTATCGGTATCTATAACAAACTGGTTACGCTGAAAAATCGTTACCAAAATGCCTTTTCACAAATTGAAGTCCAACTTAAACGTCGTTACGACCTGATTCCGAATCTGGTTGAAACGGCCAAAGCCTACCTGAAACACGAACGCGAAACCCTGGAAGCCGTAATCAGTGCGCGCAATCAGGCGATGGCCGGTTTGAAGGCGGCAGCTGCAGAACCCGGCAGCGCCAGCGCCATGCAACAGCTGGCCGGTGCCGAAAATTTATTGACGAATGCGATGGGGCGTTTAAATGTGGTGATGGAAGCTTACCCGGACCTGAAAGCGTCACAGAATATGATGCAAGTATCCGAGGAACTTACCAGCACCGAAAATAAAGTCGCTTTTTCACGGCAGGCTTTCAACGATGCCGTAACGGCTTACAACACTTACAGACAAACCTTCCCCCCGGTGTTTTTTGCCAATATGTTTGGTCACAATGAAGATGCCGCCTTGCTGGAATTCGCTGACTCGGCAGAAATTCAGGCTGCACCCAAGGTTGCGTTTTAATTCCTGCAATCATTGCGCCCGCTACGGCGGGCGAGCGTCACCGCCATAAACACGTATATATAAAGAAGGAAGATTATCAGGACGATCTCCTCGGCCACTTATCCGCAGGAACACCATCGATGAATTTTTTTGAGCAACAGGATCTGGCGCACCGCAACACCAAACGCCTTATTCTTTTATTATGTGCTGCCGTCCTTTCGCTGATTCTCATCACCACCCTGCTCTTTGCTTTCATCATCTTTTATTTACAAGATGGCTATACCGGCCATTTGTATGAAGCTCAACATACCAGTCTATGGCAAGGCATGTTCAATACCCTGAGTTGGGAATTATTCGGCTGGATCACCTTTATTATTTGCGGGGTCGTCTTTGCCGGCAGCGCCTACAAATTAATTGAATTGCGCAGCGGTGGACGAGTAGTAGCCGAAGCCATGGGCGGCCGCCTGATCAATATCAATGCCAGCGATGCCGATGAAAGAAAGATTCTGAATGTCGTTGAGGAGATGGCCATTGCATCGGGCACACCGGTGCCTCCGGTTTACCTGCTTGAAGATGACGCGATCAACGCCTTTGCAGCGGGACACACGCCGCAGGATGCTGTCATTGGCATTACCCGCGGCTGCATTCGCCTGCTAAATCGCGATGAATTACAAGGCGTCGTCGCCCATGAATTCAGCCACATTTTTCACGGTGATATGAACCTGAATATTCGTCTGGTAGCCCTGCTCAACGGTATCTTGCTGATCGGTTTGATTGGGCATTACATGGTCCGCAGCACTGGCCAACGCCGCCTGTTTCGCTCCAGCCGGGATAAATCCCCCGCCGCTGTGTTAAGCATTGGCCTGGCGCTGATGGTGATCGGTTATGGCGGCACGTTTTTTGGCAATATGATCAAAGCCGCTGTCAGTCGCCAGCGGGAATTTCTGGCAGATGCTTCGGCGGTCCAGTTCACGCGAAATCCCGGAGGCATCTCCGGCGCGTTAAAAAAAATTGGTGGTTATGTCAGTGGCTCAAAACTGGAATCCGTCAACGCGGCTGAATTCAGCCATATGTATTTCAGCCAGGGCGTGAGCACCGCATTTAATGCATTGATGGCTACACACCCGCCGCTTGAGCAACGCATTAAACGTATCGAGCCCCGCTGGGACGGACAGTACCCCCATGTGGAAATTACCCTCACCAGCACTCGCCCGTCTGACGCTACAGACAATCCGCCACACAGCAGCGCCCAATTTGTCGACACAAACGCAAAGCAAACTGTCGATATTGATGCGACATTTACTCATATCGGGCAACCTGGCACGGCGCATATTGACTACGCGCAAAAGACACTCGCCACACTCGATGAAGCAGTTCGCACGGCAGCTCATGAGCCGTTTTCCGCTCGCGCTCTTATCTTTGGATTATTGCTTAGTAAAAAACCTGACCAGCAACAACGGCAGTGGCAAGTGTTAGCCAAGGTTATTGCACCAACAGAACTGGCCGCATTACAGAAAATTGCCTACAAGAGTGCGGTTTTATCTGAGCGTCTGCGCCTTCCACTGGTGGAGCTTTGTTTGCCGACGCTCAAGCAGCTGTCTCCTGAACAACAAGCGACGTTCAAACATTGCATGGAGCTGTTAATACAGGCCGATAAAAGAATCCATCTTATGGAGTGGGCATTACAACGCATCGTGATGCACCATCTGCAGGAGCCCGCGATTATTGCTCGCCAGCACGACTTGCGTGAGATGCGCAATGAATGCCAATTGCTATTGAGCGTCCTTGCCTATGCAGGTGCCAACTCTGATGCCGCAGCCGACCAGGCGTTTCAGCTTGCCGTCAGCAACCTGCGCTTGGCAGCGCTGAATATCCTGCCCAAAAATGTCGTAAAGATTACGCACCTGGACGAGGCCCTTAACCGCTTAAATCAAGTGAAAGCCCTGCAAAAACCGCTGCTGTTAAAAGCCATGAGCCAATGCATATTGCACGACGGGGTCGTCTCGGTTGCCGAAGCTGAATTGTTTCGCGCAATGGCAGATGGACTGGATTGTCCCGTCCCGCCCTTACTCCCCACTTGATCTTGATCACCTGTAATTATTCATGTGAGCGGTTATAATGCGGCCGTTTTGTCTTTCGACACCCCCTTCAATCACCAACCATTGAGGTAAAGACCTTGCAACTGGATCAAGCGACTCCGGAACAATTGCGCCAGTGGGAAAGCCAGCTGGCTGCCGACTATCAAGCTATTCTCGATAAAAAACTCAATCTGGATCTGACCCGGGGCAAGCCCTCTGCAGAGCAGTTGGCGCTCTCGGATGCACTGGATGGAATTCTCAATGGCAATTACACCGCCGCCGATGGTACCGATACCCGCAATTACGGCGGACTCGACGGTCTGCCGGAAGCGAAGCAGTTAGGTGCAAACATCATGGATGTCGATCCCGCCAATGTGTTGGTGGGCGGCAACAGCAGCCTGACGCTGATGTTTCAGGTGATGCTGACGGCCTACCAGTTCGGCTTGAAAGATGCTGCCAGCGCCTGGAAAAACGAGGGCGAAGTGAAGTTCCTGTGCCCGGTTCCTGGTTACGACCGTCACTACACCGTGTGCGAACAGCTGGGTATCAAAATGGTGAATGTGCCCATGACCGCCAACGGCCCGGATATGGATACGGTAGAAGCGCTGATCAAAGCGGACAAAAGCATTAAAGGTATGTGGTGTGTGCCCAAATATTCCAACCCAACCGGGGTGGTTTATAGCGATGATACGGTTGAACGCATTGCCAAATTGGGTCAAATTGCCAGCGCCAACTTTCGCGTATTTTGGGACAACGCCTACTCTGTCCATGACCTGACGTCCAATGCGCCACAATTAGCCAGCATCCTTGCCGCCACACGTCGCAACGGCACAGAGGATTCAGTAATCCAGTTCGCTTCAACATCCAAGATTACTCACGCCGGTGCCGGCGTTGCGTTTGTTGCGGCCAGTTCAGCCAATCTCGCCGGTTTCAAAAAATTCCTGAATACCTGCACTATCGGGCCAGACAAAGTCAACCAGATCCGCCACACCCGTTTTTTACCCACTAAAGCAGCGCTAATGCAACACATGCAAAAGCATGCTGCTTTATTAAACCCACGCTTCGATGCAGTGTTGAGTGCGCTGTCCAATGCATTTGACGGAACAGATCTCGGCGCATGGGAAAAACCTGTTGGCGGTTATTTTGTGTCGTTTGACACCCGTAAAAATTGCGCAAAGGAAACCGTACGCCTGGCTGCTGAAGCGGGTGTCAAGTTAACCCCCGCCGGTGCCACCTACCCCTACGGCAAAGATCCGGAGGATCGCAATATTCGTATCGCACCTTCCGTGCCGACAGTCCCGGAAGTTGTTGCTGCTATGCAGGTCTTTGTGACCTGCGTAAAACTCGCATCCGTCAGACAAAAAATCGCCAGCCTGGCCTAGCAGCTGATCATGCAGTTCAAAGCCGTCGGCCATAGGCTGGCGGCTTTTTTTATCCCCCATCAAAAACTCTTCGCTGCTTTGCAAAAGATCCAAATCGTATAAAGAATCCCATTTACCTTTAAAAAGTTTCCATCGCACCCCTGAAACGACACATATACTTCGGTTAATGGTGAGCAAATATCCCTCACCCACTCGTATCTCGTTCGCACTCTGGAGATTGTCTTATGGGTGTTGCTGCTAGCGTTGAGAAGTACCTGAAAACCAAAGGCGTAAATTTCACACTTCTGGAACATGAATACAGCGAAGGATCTTTTAATACCGCACGCATTGCGCATATTGATGAGACCAGCCTGGCTAAAGCTGTGCTGGTACGTGATGAAGATTTCCACTACACCCTGTGCGTGCTGCCGTCACGCAACAAGATTCTCCGCCACACGCTTAATCAAATTTTTGATCGCCACATGGAGCTGGTTGACGAAGACGAATTGCACGATATCTTTCGCGACTGCGCCGCCGGGGCGGTACCGGCATTGGGCGAAGCCTATGGCCTGGACGTCATCTGGGATGATGAGTTAATGCAGGCACCCATGGTGTTTATTGAAGCGGGAGATCATCGACATTTGATTTGCCTGGAGCAAAGCCAATTCTCCAGGCTAATGCAAGATAAGCTACACGATCACTTCAGCACAGAAAGAGTCCGCCTGAAAAAGCGGGAAAAAAGCAGACGCACCAAGGTTTCACTCACGCTGGAGGACTTACGCATGGGTGGAATGTGAATACACCAGCTAAAAAAAAGCCCCGGTGTTGCGCAACACCGGGGCTTTTTTAACCAGCATCCATCACTGTTTCATCGGGGCCAGTACAACATTCGGGGCATTGGCTTCGCGCGCCGCATCGGCAACCAGCACGTAAGTGCCTGCGTGTGCTTTAGGATCAGCAGAAATAATCACCGTTGCCTTGGGCAACTCAGCACGCATACGCTCAATGTTTGAACGCACAGCGCGCTCATCTACACGGCGATCTTCCATCCAAATCTGGTTGTCAGCGGTGATGCGCACGAGAATATTCTGAGGGGCATCTGGTGGTGGTGGGTTGTTGTTATCTTCCGGGATATTGACATCGATACCGATTTCTTTAACAAACGAAGCGGTTACGATAAAGAAGATCAACATGATAAAGACCACGTCCAGCATGGGGGTCAGGTCGATATCGTTAGACTCGTCAGCACTACGGCCTTTTTTTCTTCGGCTCACCGCGATTACTCCTCTAGTGTTATGTATTGCTAGTGTTATATAGATGCCGCGCAGGCACAGCAAGGCGACAATCTTATCAGTTTTCCGGGGCGAATGACTAATGCTTTATTGGCATGAAACCCGGCCAAAAGGCCTGCGCCACCTGGCTGACAGTTTATGGGGCACACCCGGCGGATCTGGCCATAGAGCCCTTGTTTTTCTTCAAGTTCCCTCTAATCGAATAAATCCAGTTGGTAGTACGCCTGGTCCTCCCGCAAGTCAACGAACCTCACCCCCACCCCCAGCAGCCTGACAGGGCGGTGGTTACCGCGCTCAAAGGCCTGGGAACACAATGCCTGATAGTCAGCCATGCTTAACGATTGCCCCGCCCGCTCGATGGTCGTACTGGTGAAATCCGTAAATTTAAGCTTTACAAATATTTTCACTACCTGGTAGTCGTCCTCCAGACGCCGCAACCGGCTTGCCAAGGTTTGCAGCAACTCAGGAAATTGATGCAGGCAGCAAGACAGATCGGGCAAATCCTGAGGGTAGGTGTGTTCAACACTGAGTGACTTGCGCCTTCGGCTGGGAATCACCTGGCGGTCATCCCGTCCTCGACTGAGATCATAAAGCCGTTGGCCAAACTGACCATACCGCTGACATAACTCAAACACCGAAAACCGTTGCAGGTCACCGCAGGTTTTCACATTCAATTGTGCCAGCCGTGCTGCAGTGGCCTTGCCGACCCCGTGGATCTTACGCACCGGCAGTTGTTGCACAAAGTGATCGATTTGCGCCGGCGTGATAACAAACAAGCCGTTCGGCTTTTTCCAATCGCTGGCCACTTTAGCCAGAAATTTGTTCGGCGCGACCCCGGCAGAAACGGTAATTCCCAATTCTTGTTCGATTCGACTACGGATGAGCTGTGCAATTCTCGTTGCACTGCCATCGCAGTAGGGCGAATCTGTGACATCAAGAAATGCCTCATCCAACGACAATGGTTCGACCAGGTCTGTGTACTCATAAAAAATATGGCGCATGCGGAGGGATACTTCGCGATACACATCCATCCGGTGCGGCAGAATTATCAAATCCGGGCACAACCGGCGAGCCGTTGCGGATGGCATTGCCGAATGTACTCCATATCGGCGCGCTTCGTAGTTACAGGTGGAAATTACTCCGCGCTTATCCGCCCCACCACCTACAGCAATAGGCAGATTGCGTAACGAAGGATCATCACGCATTTCTATCGCAGCAAAAAAGCAATCGGCATCGCAGTGGATAATTTTTCGCAACGAAGGCCTCAACGAGCTAATAACCGGTGAAAAACACCATTATCCGACAAAATACTGTTTATACAAACAGCATATTAAAAGTTCACGGCGTCACACCATGTCTTTTTAGCGGCGCCAAGCAAACATATCAGCAGCACCGAAAGCTCACGGGCGATGGATATCTATTTGAGAGTTGCACCTATTGGGAAGGATGCATCATTGGAGAGAGAGATATACTGCCGCACAGGCAGGCACTGAAACTTTTCTGAAGAGAAGTACACCAACGATGCAGATCGAAATGCGTTTTTCCAGACATCAGATTCAGGCGCGCATGCCTGAAAAGTCTTCACAGAACCTGGTTGCCGCTAACAGCACGAGTGCATGCGATTTGGATCAGGGAGCAAAAGAACACTTTTTTAACCCTTCAAGCTCGAATGCTTTCACTTTATCCCATCAGAAATACCTCACTCGCTTACTCATTAAAATTAAAGACCTGTTCATCATTCACACCAGGCAAAGTGTCTTTGTGTAAAAAATTCAGCTCGCAGCAATTCAAAAAAGGGGAAGTTTTGACCGGCAGCTCCGTAAATTTTTAACCGAAGATAAAACACCGATAGAGTTACGCTTTTTGAAAAAACACAAAAATTTGTTCTGTTCGAAGGTTGCGGCAGGTCATTTTTGATAAAAAATAGAAAAAAAACACATTTTTTCCGTCAAAACTCTTCAAAAAACTTGAATTTTTTCCATAAAGTTTTAACTTATGCGTGTTGGAAGTTTTAATCCGTTTTATAAACTCTTTCCGAAAACAATAAAGGAAACACACCATGGCTGCACGTAAATCAAAAGCGGTTGATGCTGTTGCAAATTTAGAACAGCAATTAGCTCAATTGAAGGCCCAGTTGGCAAAAGCGCGTGTCGCTCAAGCTGCTGATCTCCAAAAACAAGTTTCGGCACTGTCTAAAGACGCTGCCAAAGCATCTGCCCAGGTAAAATCTGCTCAAAGCAAACTGGCTGCTGCTTCCAAGAAGAAGACCCCGGCTGCTGCAAAACAAGTCACTGCCGCTAAAGCAGAACTTGCAAGCGCCAAAAAAGCTGCTGCTGCTGCCAAACAAGCGGTTGCCAATGCGAAAAAAGAAGCTGCCGCCGTTAAATCTGCTAACAAAATGGCCGCTGCGCATGACAAGGCTGTTGCCAAAGCTGAAGCAGTGGTTGCCAAGCGTTTGAAAGCTGCCGCTAAAAAAGCTGCCGCTAAAAACAAACTGGCTGCCAAGAAAGCTGCCGCTAAAGCTAAAGTAGCTGAAAAGAAAGCTGCCGCTAAAGCCAAACTGGCCGCGAAAAAAGCCGCTGCCAAAGCCAAAGTAGCTGCCAAAAAAGCTGCAGCCAAGAAGAAAGCCGCTGAGAAAAAAGCTGCTGCACGCGCTAAAGCTGCAGCCAAAAAAGCCTCTGCACGCTCAAAAGCCGCCGCTAAAAAAGCTCCTCGCGCAGCCAAGAAAGCTGCTCCGGCGGCTGCCAAGCCCGCCGCGAAGAAAGCTGTAGCCAAAAAAGCACCTGCCAAAAAGGCTGCGAAAAAAGCTGTAGCCAAGAAAAAGCCTGCCGCGAAGAAAGCAGCTGTTGCCGGTGCAACGCCTGCAAAACGTGGCCGCAAGCCCAAGGCTGCCACTCCTGCTGTGACCGCTTAATCAGTCACTTCGGGTTTGGAAAAGAAAAAGGCGCTCAAATGAGCGCCTTTTTCTTTTCCGGCGATGCAATACCGGTTTACGCCGGGGTTAATTGCTGTTCGTCTACAATTTGCCCAAATACATAGGCGCATAACAGCAAACGCTTTTCTTCGTCCTCCTCGGTAAACTCCACGCCGTAAACTGCAGGTAAGTTTTTGTCAGCTTCCTGGGTACTTCGCTCAAGCCTTGACCGAATAATCGCATCCACCATTAACTCGCGAACCATATTCAGGATGGTCACCCGGGCATTGATCCTTATCTTGTCACCGATTTCCCCTACCGGCTCCAATAATTCCATACGAGCCCCAGAAATACTGATGTCTGCAATCGTTCCTTTCATCACTTCTTCGTTAATGACGCTAAGGTTTTTCACCTGAATAGGCAGGTCTACATTAACTCTTGTTGCCCCCCGTATTCCTTTAAAGCTCACTTGTTCCGGGTAATTCACGTGCAAGATCGGATAAGGTTCTGCTGTTTGTGTTTCGACAACGCTTGCAAAGAGACCTATCCCGTTATCAACCATCATCCGAACAACCATTTTTTGGCCGGCCCTGAAACGCAATAGCTTGCCGGATGCCCGTGGTACCGATAGCAGAATACTCCGTCCAGGCATACAACCAATAAGACGGCACGAGAAGCGCTCCGGTTGGCCCGCACTGTTGTTAACTTGCAACTGCAAGGGATAACCGTATGTTAATTTCAAATCTTCAAATTTCATGGGTAGCATTAACCTGCAGTAGCAACCGGCGCTGCACACTGTAATCAAAATGGGTATCGATAAATAGTCTAGCAGCCTCTCTGGCACAGTGCGTAGCCAGAAATAAAGTAGCCGATTGCTTATGTGGAAGTACTAAAGAGGGGTTATTAACTACTTATCCAACGATTGATGGACATTAGCTCCAGCGACGGCGGAGTCCATTGGTGCTCCGAATTCGGTGTTCCACTCCAGCAACAAAAGAGCCAATGCCTTGGCTTGTTCATGGAGCGATACCAGTTCTTCCCGGGTATCCTTTATACCCGCATATAGTCGGACCTGACGGTGGCGATTGGCCAACTCGTGTTGTAAGTGTTGCGCCCTGTAAACCTCCAGCTTCCATCGTAAGTTATGCACCGTATTGCGGTAATAAATTAATTTGGTCTGAAGGGTAATAGGACGGTTAGAGGAAAGGTCATCGAAAATACTACAATCCATTGCGAAGACCACGGACTGTCGACTTGCTTCATCAGCGATCACGGTCGCGGTACGCGGTTGTCCTACCAAGCGTGCGAGATCACCGAACACCTCGCCGGGCGTCACGTAGTTCACTAACTCGCCACGCCCCAGGTCATCGACATACACAGCCAGACGACCTTTCAGCAAGAAATAGAGCCAATCATCTGTATCGCCCCGTTTTAGTACAATTTCGCCGGGAATGTAAGAAATAATGCGTGAGGACTGGAGTAACAACTCATATTGCCAGGAGTCTTGCTGCTTAACTGCCTTAAAGAATGAGATCCCCGACAACAGCTGTTCAAGCGTATCTCTGGGAAACTTGTGCAGCGGTTTTATTTCCATTTCCTATCCTGAGTAAACAACCAAGTTACAACACAATTAATGATGCTCAACCGAGCCGAGGTCGGGACGCTCAACTGGACTTTGCTACATATTAGTACATTACGGCACGAGATGATTAACCGAAAGCGAATTATCTGGGCCGGTAAACAGGACAAGGATACCCTGGCTTGCAGTAGCGCTATTTTTCTGTAGAGTAGTATTTGCTGCCGCAGAGCTGGCGGCCAAAGTTCAATCCGACCCACTTTCTGTACTATACTTTTATACCTGACATACTGCCGGAGAGCTTATAAGTGAATCTATGCTCTCCCTTTATTTTCGTCGGTTTATTTCATAAAAAATAATTCAGAGATGTAACCCTATGCGTCTAAAACCAAGAATACCTGACTATTTATCTGCGCTTTTCATTCTCTTTTGCTCGTATGCCCAGGCGGAGCCCTTGCTCAATGGCCTGGCCTTGCACCAGGAGCTGGGTAACGAGCAATTTATCGGTGCAATCTATTCGGAAACCTTAACGGATGATGCAGATACGCTGATCAACAGCAATTCGGCCATGAGAATGGAACTCAAGATTGTAAATCCAGACGGCATGATGATTCGCCGCTTCAGCCGCATGTGGATTGAAGGCATGGCGATCAATAACACCAACAGCCTTCTGACTGCCCAGGCAGACAATATGGTGCAGTTTGACGGTCT
>CAMLOU010000031.1 GCA_946481735.1 uncultured Cellvibrio sp. | reverse complement strand
CGCTTCACGTTATAAAGGGGGCGCAGTAGCCAGGCAGAACTGGAGTATAGTGAGCAGCCATCACGCCCTGTGATTCTTACTGACTTGCTGACAAGGAGCTGCCCATGTTTTACCCCATGTTTGCCATGGTTATCCTGACTTTTCTGGTGGCGTTTTACCTGTTGGGTTTGCGCGTGGTTGCCGTTCGGCAGCGCAAGGTGTCCATCGGTTATTTCCGCCTGAATACCGGCGCCAATGAACCGCCGCCACACATTCTTGCAGCGGCGCGGCATTACAGTAATTTGTTTGAGTTGCCCTTGCTGTTTTACGTCACTTGCCTGCTGGCGATGGTGATGGGGTATCAAAGCGCACTGCTGGTAGCCTGCGCCTGGGTTTTTGTAGCATCCCGAGTGGTGCATGCCTTGATTCATTTGAGTTACAACAACGTACTGCACCGGTTGCTGGCATTTTTGACCGGTGCGGTATGCATCCTGATTATGTGGATCAACCTGGCGGCGCATTACGCGGCGCGCTGACCTGCGCCGCCGAGGTGTCAGGCTCCGAGCAGGGATTTGGCGCGCTGGTATAAACGGCGTCGGTCCTCCAGCCCGTTGAGCCCGCCGTTGATGCGTCGGGTAATAGCGGTCAGCTCATCTCGATCCGCGAGCTCATTCAGCCCTCTCTTGGCCCAGAACCAGCCGGCAACATCCACACACAACTCAGGATCACTCGCGACCAGTTCCGGCTTGGCCAGCAACTCCGCTTCGCGATTAATCGCGCGCCCGTATTCCGCATAATTGGCGCGACCTGTCAGTTGAATCAAGCCCCTGCCCTTGAACCGACGCCCATCACCTGGCTGGGTATTGCCCAGATCCGCCCGCCCTTCGTAGGCTTCACCACTGGCGATCTCTTCGCGGAAGCGCAACTCACCGGATTCATGGCCGATCTGGGCCAGAAAGTGCGCTTGTCGCAAGGGTGAATCGATAGCGCGGTTGGCCATGGTGCGGGCGATTTTTTCAGCCAGTTCCTCGACGTCTTTATCGCCGGCACGCAGATACAGCAATGCCAGTAATGTCGGCGTTAACGCCGTTGGTAAAGACTCACACAAACTGGCCAGCTCCCGGCTTACCGGCTCAACCCGCCCCTGGGGCGCCTGGTCACCCAGCGCACTGCGCTGGAAGGCGCGGATGGCATTGAGGGTTTTATTGCCGAAAGCCCCATCCGGGTTGAGCTTGCCCTCTTCTATCTGGACGCGGCCGGCCTCAGCACACAGATTAAGCAGCCGCTGCACCGTCTCGACATCATCGCGCCGGTTTGCGCCCTGATTGCCGACAGAACCCGAGAGAATGCCCGCACCTCGTCGGCTGCCCGCACTGGTGGGAACGCCTGCGGCAACCGGTACCGGTTGCGGGGCATCGGCAAGATTTTCCCGCCGTTCAAAATGCGGCGTATCTTTGAAGGAGTTCCAGTTACCGCCCCAGCGATTGGCGCTGTCCAGGTTCTCCCAAAACTCCCCCAGGGGCCGCAAATCTTCCACATCGTAGGTGAGCTGTAGTTCGCCGGTCGGGGTTTGCTTAAAAAAATTCAGGTCGACAGCCAGTCGTTTGAGGTGCTGGCTATTCATGGTGGTGCTGCGGCCGTTTTTAATGTGCAGGACCTGTTGCTCGGTGGTGCGATAGAGTTCACCGCCGGAGATGTGGAAGCCTAATTCTGACGCTTTGCGAATCAGTTCGGCCACATGCAGCATGAAGGCAGATTGATGACGAAGCAGGCTCATAATGGACGCCCTCCCCGCGATCTTTCTGTGTCGATGGAAAGCGCTTTATCGTGCTCAACCTGGATGGACTCCGTCAGCTGCCGTATTTTTTCTTCCTTGCTTTTACTCCCGGCGCTGGAGCCAAAGAAGTATTGAATGATCGCAGACAGCGAAACGCCCAGCAGGAAACCCAATACGGTATCAATCACGCGGGCGGCGTCGGGATTTTTGGTGTAGTCGTGAACAAACGCCGCGTAGAAGATAAACATAAACGTCAGCAGTGTCAGACCCGCCGCATAAAAATAAACAAAGCGCTTGGCCAGCTTGTCGTCACTCGCCAGTGCTGCTTTTTGCATATCCCGCGCGCTGGCGCGGTCTGCCTGATGAACCTTTTCCAGTTCCAACGCATTAGCGTCTATCTGTTGACGATATTCCAGCAGCTTGGCCTGATACTGGAACTCAAACTCACGCAGCTTGGCCCACTGTTCTTCGGTGAGCTTTTCATCCGCCACGTCGTTGATATCAATGCCGGTTTTTTCTTCGATAAAGCCGGCAATTTCCTGGGTGCCTTTATCAAGTGCACCGCGAAATACACCGCTGAGCAGATCAAGCCCGCGCCGGGCGAGCGCCGGGCCGATGGCAGACAAGGCTGCCGCCACAAGAGGAGCTGGCATAGGGGAATCCCTCCGCTAACTGGTTAATAGGTTTTTGCCAACGTTTTTCCTTCGCCACACAAAACACACTATCGGTACCGCTACACCAACTCTCTGACACTAATCCCGCCCACGCCGGCACACAAGCGCAGGGCGACGAACAGCAAGGCTGCGGCGCATTTTGGCGTCCTGTTCATCAACCCGCTCACCCTCGCCTGCCATGGCCATGGGCCGGACGAGATAGTAGAATGCGCTCCTATTTTCAGTAGTAGACTCCCCGTGGTTAACCAAGCCCTATGATTCCAAGCATTCGCCAGACTTCCCCCGTCCAGGCTCTCTACCTGGCCTTCATCAACGCCCTGCGCGACAACGGCTTTCGCGGCGACTTAAGCCCGGATTACGCCAATCGCACCGTGCTGGCCACGGACAATTCCATTTATCAGGTGCTGCCCCAGGGCGTGATTTACCCGCGCGACACGGCTGATCTGGTGAAGATCGTCAAACTCAGTCAGGTGCCGCGCTTTCGCGACATCGTGCTGAGCCCGCGCGGCGGCGGTACCGGCACCAATGGGCAATCCCTGACGGATGGCCTGGTGGTGGATACCTCGAAATACATGAACCAGATCCTGGAGATTAATGTCGAGGAGCGCTGGGTGCGCGTGCAGTGCGGCGTGGTGAAAGACCAGCTCAACGCGGCCATCAAACCCTACGGTTTATTCTTTGCGCCGGAACTGTCCACCAGTAACCGCGCCACCATCGGGGGAATGATCAATACCGATGCCTCTGGTCAGGGTTCCTGCCGTTACGGCAAGACGCGAGATCATGTGCTGGAACTGCGCACCGTATTGCTCGACGGAACGGAGTGGACGTCCGCTCCCTTGGCGGATGGTGAGCTGGACGTTATCGCCCAGCGGCAGGATCGCGTTGGCCAGGTTCACCGTTTACTCGACAGCATCCAGCGGGACCACGCGGATCTGATCGCTGCAAAATTTCCCAAACTCAATCGCTGCCTGACGGGCTATGACCTTGCGCATATTCGCGATGAAGCCGGTCGCTTTAACCTCAACAATATTTTGTGCGGCAGCGAAGGTACGCTGGGTTTTATCACCGAAGCCAAATTGAATTTGTTGGTTACACCGAAATATTCTGCGCTGGTGAACGTCAACTACCGCGACTTCAACGCTGCCCTGCGCGATGCGGCAGAATTGATGAAAGCGAACCCAACCTCTATCGAAACCGTCGACTCCAAAGTCTTGAACCTGGCGATGAATGACATCGTCTGGCACAGCGTAGCGGAATTTTTTCCGCCGTCGGCCAGCGGCGAAAAAATCCAGGGAATTAACCTGGTTGAATACACCGCTAACGATGAAGACGAGCTGCGGGCAGATATTAAAAAGCTGACGGATCAACTTGATCAATCCGGCCTCGACAATACGCTTGGCCGCATGGGCTACAGCCTGGCCTGGGGTAACGACGCGGTTAACAAAATCTGGGGCATGCGGAAAAAAGCGGTGGGCCTGCTGGGCAATGTGGAGGGTGAAATCCGGCCTGTGCCGTTTGTGGAAGACACCGCTGTACCGCCGGAAAACCTGGCCGACTTTATTTTTGAATTCCGCAAATTACTCGACGACCATCAATTAACCTACGGCATGTTCGGCCATGTGGATGCCGGTGTACTTCATGTTCGCCCGGCGCTGGACATGAAAGATCCCGAGCAGGAAAAATTGGTGCGCAAGATCACCGACGAGGTGGTCGCGTTAACGCAAAAATACAACGGGTTACTGTGGGGCGAACACGGCAAGGGCGTGCGTTCGGAATACGCGCCACAATTTTTTGGCGAGTTATATCCGCAACTGCAACGCATCAAGGCGGAATTTGATCCGTACAATCAATTGAACCCGGGCAAGATTGCCACGCCGGCGGAAAATATCGAACTACTCAAGGTCGACGGTGTGACCACGCGCGGGCAAGAAGATCGCAAGATTCCGGTACAAGTCTGGAATGCCTACAGCGAAGGCATGCACTGTAATGGCAACGGCTTGTGTTACAACTGGAATCCCAATGACGCCATGTGCCCTTCCTGGAAAGGCACCCGTGAGCGTATCCACTCACCCAAAGGCCGCGCTTCATTGATGCGCGAATGGCTCAAACAAATGAGCGAGCGCGGCATAAATCCTGTTGCAGAAAGTGCGGCAGTAAAACGCAGCAATTTTTTGCTGACGCTGCCGGCGCGCATCAAAAATACCTGGCAGAAAAAGCAAGGGGAATATGATTTTTCCCATGAGGTGCATGCATCCATGGTGGGCTGCCTGGCGTGCAAGTCCTGCGCGGGCCAATGCCCGATCAAGGTGGATGTGCCAGAGTTTCGCAGTAAATTCCTGGAGTTGTATTACGGCCGTTATCTGCGCCCGTTGAAAGACTATTTCATCGGCGGTCTGGAATTTATGGTCCCCGCCCTGGCGCGGGTTCCCTGGTTGTATAACGCGCTCATGAAACCCCGTTTTATGCAAAACCTGCTGGCCAAGGTGGTGGGTATGGTGGATAGCCCGTTGCTGACGGGCATTCTATTGGATGACGCCATTCAAAAACTCGGCATCCGTTACGCCAGCCTGGAAAATATTGCGCAGTTGAGCGCAGCCGAAAAAGCCAAAGCGGTTATCGTGGTGCAGGATGCCTTTACCAGTTATTTCGAAACGCCCTTTGTCATTGATGCCTTAACCCTGTTGCAAAAATTAGGGTATGTGCCACTGCTTGCGCCATTTAAACCGAACGGCAAGCCCTTGCAAGTCCACGGCTTTTTAAAAGCCTTTGCCAGGGCGGCGGACACCAATGCGACGATGCTGAACGGCCTGGCTTCATCGGGTATTCCGTTGATTGGCCTGGAGCCGGCGATGACGCTCGCCTATCGCGGCGAGTATAAAAAAATTCTTGGCGCTACGGCACCGAAGGTCCAGTTGGTTCAGGAATGGCTGGCGGGACAACAGGAAAATTTGCGCGAACATGCCGAGCAATTTAATACCGGCGATTATGCGTTGTTAGCCCACTGTACTGAAAAAACCAACGCCGTCAGTTCCATCAAAGACTGGCAGCAGGTTTTCGCTACATTGGGACAAACATTGAAAGTGATTGAAACCGGCTGCTGTGGCATGGCGGGCACCTACGGCCACGAAACCGTTAACGTTGAAACCTCAAAGAAAATCTATCAGTTGTCCTGGGCTGAGGTTGTCAACAACACGGCCAATAAAGATCGGTTGACGGCCACCGGCTACTCCTGCCGCAGCCAGACCAAACGGATTGATAACGTAAAATTGCCACATCCCTTACAAGTATTGCTGGCTCAAATAAAATCATAAAAAAGCCGGATGAGCATGTCTCATCCGGCTAAAAATTTGAACGTCCCGGCGATTCAAATGCTCACCGCACCTTGTTCCATCGGCTGTGCAACGGCCTTTCTTTTATCTGGAATGCGGAAGTTATAACAATGAAGCTATCAACATCAGTTGTTCTCGCCATCGTCGCTGTCGCGATGATGTCAGTTAATGCCCAGGCCAAAAACGGCGAGTGGACTTATCTGCTCGATAAAGACCTGAGCCAGTGGAATACATATCTCGGTTTTCCCAACCCCGAAACGGATATCAAAGGTTTACCGAAAGATGCGGAAGGCAATTACACGCAACCCATTGGTCACGGCAAAGACGAGAAAGGTGTGTTTACGGTTTCAATAAACGATGGGGAGCCAGTGCTGCGTGTTTCCGGCGAAGTCTACGGCAGTGTTTACACCCGCGAAGAATTTGAAAATTACCACCTGGTCTTGCAATACAAATGGGGCTCGAAGAAGTGGAAGCCGCGCCTGGATCTGGAGCTGGACACCGGCATCCTGTATCACGCCAGGGGTGAGCACGGTGTGGATTACTGGAAGGCCTGGGCCCTCTCTCAGGAATTACAGATCATGGAGCAAAGCACCGGTGACTGGTGGCAAATCGCGGACTCGCAAATTGATATCCGTTGCGAGAAACCTGAAGGTGCAGAGGTACATATCTACAATCCCAAGGCTGAATTATTAAGTTTTGGTCCCGGCGGTGTCGGTATTACCTGCCGTCGCAGCCATGACAGGGAAAAACCAAAAGGCGAGTGGAATACAGTGGAACTGATTACCTACGGCGACAAGAGCCTGCATATCGTCAATGGCGAAGTGGTGATGGCGTTGAGCAACTCCCGCTACACCAGAGACGGTAAAGTTCTGCCGCTTACCAAAGGTAAAATCTTGCTGCAAAGTGAAGCGGGAGAAGCCTTTTTTAAAGGTATAAAATTAAAATCCATCAATGCAATCCCGGCCAAATACGAACATTATTTTAAGTAAGTTTTACCTGAGTTTCGTGCGGTAAACCCTACCCGTCGGGTTTACCGTTTTAACCCACCCGCACGCCTGTGCTGCCCGGAAAGGTTTTTATGATGCTGACAATAACCATACGCAGTTTCGCTTTTCTGTTGTTCCTTTTACTGTTGACATCTGCATTCCTGCAATTAAATGATCCTGACCCAATCCTGTGGACAACCTACTATGTGATCTGCGCTATCGTGCCCTTACTGCTGGTTATGAAGCGTTTCAATGCCGTGGTGTTTTGGGTGGGGGTTGTAGCGAGTCTGGTGATCATGGGTATTTATGCACCGGGCACGCTTGAATATTTACGCCACGCCGCACAGGAGCCGCTGATGCAGTCGATGAATCCTGCCAAGCCTTATATCGAAGAAGCGCGTGAATGTATTGGTGGGTTTATTACGTTATGTATTTTGTTGCTGTGTCGGTTTTTGTGGCTCAGGCTAAATAAAAGCGCTGTCGCCCAATAAAAAAAGCCACCCCGAAGGGTGGCCAACAAACCAGCACGCTTAATGTCCAAGCGGCATTACCGCTTCTTCAGCAATAGATCTTCGGCGGCATTCACCAGGAAGATATAACTTGCTCCCAGATTCACGACATATTCATTCTGGCCCCAGAAGAATGGCCAATCTTCGTGATTCTCAGGAAAGTCCGGTTTCAACACCAGAATACCTGGCACAATACCACCCGCAATAAACGAAAAGTCAGCGCGGTTCATACCGTAAGCCACCTCTTTGGAGTGTGTTCCCACAGCAGAAACCAGTGACAGGTTGTGCGCAGGGTGCGTACCGTAAAGGAAATTCAAACCACGCAACACCGATTCGCGATCCACCAGCTCCGGGAACGCCTTGTGTAAATAATAATTATTGATCGCGTGCCGAATCACCCAGCCGCTACCCGCCCAACCACCTGTAGTAATAGGTACACCAAAAGGATTTTCCCGCTCCAGTTTTGGCATCTCAGCGGCATAAGACGCTGCCAATGTTTTTACCTTTTCACTATAGGCTGGGGACATGTGCGGCATGGCGCGCACAAACCAGGAAACATGAAACGCAAACTCCTGCTCCAATTTCGCCAGCAATTGTTCAACAGCCTGTGCGTAACGCGCATCGCCGGTCGTGATCAACAATTCAGTGGCCGCTTTTAGTTGCTCCGATTCCAGCTTTCCACCGGTGGTATTGCCGTGGATAAATAAATCCGGTTTGGGTTTGGCCTGTTCATCCGCCCATACTTTTTTCGCTGTCGCCAGGCATTCGTTAGCAAGCTCATCGTTATAGCCTTTCAACGCACGACTTGCCGCCGCCAGCGCTGCCGCCGAGCCATAATTTAACGGTGTGGATTTACTGGTAAAGGCCCAGCGATCATCAAACTTGCCGCTCTTGAAGCCGGTGGATTCGTGCTCACTCAAGCCCGCGTCATAGATCAGATTATCTGTCTTGGTCAGGCCGTCACCAAGGTGCGTGTATTGCTCAATATGTGCTTCAACAATGCCTGGAATAGCGCGACCCAATGCGCGATGTTGTGCAATCAAGGCCAAGGTACCGTGCTCAATTTGTTGCAGGATATCGGGCTTGCCGTCGGCTACGTGAAGGTCGACATATTTGCTTTCATAATCAACGCGGGTGTTATCACGCCTAAGCGCAAAATTTTCCCATACTGTGACCAGGGTGTTGACGACATCGTATTGCGTTTGCGTACGGATATCGTAGTCGCCCGCATCATACCAGCCGCCAATATTCAAACCCGGGATATGTTCACCCGGCTTGTAAGGTGTATCCGTCGTAGGACCCTGCGCGTAGAGATCGAAGTGTTCGTGATTGACCGGTGCCTGCAAGGCATCATCCAGATGCGACGCGCCATGCCATACGCGGTAGGCTTCGTTAACCATCACATGATCCATTTGCACGGGCAGGAAAATATCCAGTGTCGGATGCCAGGCTTCGCGATAGACCTGCGCGTCGATACGGAAAGGCCCGGATTGTTGATCGCCATAGCGAATCATGTAAAGCCCCGGTGTCGTCACACGGCTGAAATCGAATTGACGATACTGGTAACGCAGATAGGTGCCCCAGGAATCCAGACGCTCGCTGAGCACCGATTTTTGGCTACCGTCTGGCATCACGCGCAGCAATTCTGCTTTGGGGTTTTTCTTATCCCGGGCATCCAGCTCGATAACCGCCACTTTTTTCTGCTCAGGATGGTAGCCTACTTGCGAATGCGCAATCATCGGTGGCCGCACCCAGTTTTTAATCGTGCTGGCATTTAATTGCCATTCCACTACCGCACCGGTTTTATTGGCAGGAATTTTACTGCGTACAACAAACCAACCATTTTGCGCTTTTGTGCGCCCATCGTAGAGTTCCAACGGAGCACCAAACGTTTCAATACTCACACGCCGTTCAATATCATCCGGCGCTAATACCAGACGCTTTCCGCTCGCCAGCGTACGCGGTTCAGCAACACCGTTAATTTCTTTCGGGCCATTGGGGTAACGCGGGAAAATGCCGGTGCGCTCTTCCATCATGAAAGATTTATGAAAGTACGCTGAGGGCAAAAACTCCAGATTGAAACCAGCCTTACCTTCGAGGGCAGCGGGCAAAGGTTTTGGCAGGTTAACCGTAATGCGCACGCCTTCTGTATTCTTTTTCACTTTGATCGAAAAATCGAAATCGTGATCGGGATAATGAAGGAAGGCTTCGATAGATTGATCATCGCGATCAATCTTGCGCTCCTTAAATTGCGGGATGGCATCCCATTGTTCCGGGGTAGCATTTAAACGAACATCACCATTGGTCGCGGTGCGCAAACCGTGATGAATTAGCTCAACACCGCTGATCTTGGCATCGCTGAACAAGCCGTCGTACCAATTGCTGAACACCAGCACATTTAAACCCGGCTGCTCGAAATATTCCTTGTCATTCAACGCCAGGTTAGCGGAGCTGGAAAAAGCGGAAACAGAACCTAACAGAAAACTCACGTGCAGAAAAAAAGTCACTACGTGGCGCAACGAGCGGCAATAACGCATAACAACCTCCTCATCTTATTATCATTGCATTTCTTATAGTCTATGTGAACATAAGAAATGCGCAACGGTCTTTACACTAAATGACGAAGGCTAACGCTTGCTTTCGCGCCGACGATCCCCACCCTGTTTAGATTGTTCAGATTCGAGCGGTAGAACCTCCATGTTGCACACTATTCCCTTTTCATTACTGGAACTTGCCTCAGTGCGTGAAGGCAATTCCATTCATACCACCTTACAAAACTCCCTGGCCTATGCCCAGGCTGCGGAACAGCTGGGCTTCAAGCGATTTTGGCTGGCGGAACATCACAATATGGAAGGCATCGCCAGTTCAGCGACTGCGGTGCTCATCGGATATATCGCCGGTGGCACGCAGACGCTGCGAGTAGGTTCTGGCGGTATCATGCTGCCCAACCACCCGCCACTGGTCATTGCGGAGCAGTTCGGCACGCTGGCAAGTTTGTACCCCAATCGCATCGACCTGGGTTTGGGACGCGCACCCGGCACCGACCCCATCACTGCTCGCGCCCTGCGGCGCGATGATATGCGTGCAGACAATTTCCCGACTGAAGTCAGCCTGTTGCAACAATTGCTGGCACCTTTGCAGGAAGGGCAACGCCTGAAAGCTATCCCCGGCGCCGGCACGGAAGTACCTATCTGGTTGCTGGGATCAAGTTTATATAGCGCCCAATTAGCCGCACAACGGGGCCTGCCCTATGCCTTTGCCGGTCATTTCGCACCGCGCCTGATGCGCGATGCTATTCACATTTACCAAACACAATTTCAGCCCTCGGCCGTGCTTGATAAACCTTATGCAATGTTAGGCATGCCAGTCATCGTTGCAGACACGGAAGAAGAGGCAATTTTTTTATCCACCACCAGCCAGCAGCGTATCCTGGCCTTGCTGCGCGGTCAGCCGCTCTGGCTAAAACCGCCGGTCGATTCAATGGAAGGTTTATGGAATCTTGAGGAAGAATTGTATGTGAAAGATTTCCTGTCGCTGGCGGCTATTGGTAATCCAGCTCAAGTCAAAGCAAAACTTGAACACTGGGCGAGTGAATTGGGCATCAATGAGTTCATGTTTACGATTGACCTTTATGATCCGCAACATCGAATTCGTGCACTGAATTTACTGGCGACAATGAAACAATAAATTCATACATCCCCTTTCACCTAATAGTCATAAAAACTTTTAGGTGAAATTTTTCATTCGACTGCAATACTAGTGAACATGACTAGAGCAACTGCTTGTCGAATGACCAGATTTTCGTTAACTCCCATTGCAGATAGTGGTAATATCGGCCAATCAGCGCACCCCGAAAAAACAATCAATGTGCCTGTTCCGAAACCCCATACTAATTAAATGACCATTTTTGCGGCGGGAGATCCAGAGTGGCTAAACAACCGGTAGTGCTAGCACGAAAACAAGGTGCAGATTCAAAAACGCTTTCATTCGACCGCCCTGTCGCCAACCAGATATATGGTTTTATTCGCGACGCCATCGTCAGCATGGAATTACTGCCCGGCCAAATGATCTCCGAAACAGCATTAGCGGAGCAGTTTGGCGTCAGCCGCACGCCAGTACGTGAAGCCTTGATTCAGTTATCCAATATCGGGTTTGTGGATGTACTCCCCCAACGCGGCACCTATGTATCCAAGTTCAGCATGGATAAAATTCTGGAAGCTCGTTTTATCCGCGAAGCGCTGGAAGTTTCTGTAGTAACCTTCCTGGCCGATCATGTGACTAATGATATTGTCCAGGCGGGAGAAAAAATCATTGCGGAACAAAAAGTCGCCGCGAAAGATGACGACCCATTAGCGTTTCAAAAGTTGGATGACAAGTTCCACCAGACCCTCGCCGGCTTTACCAGTTACGCCCGCGTGGCCTCTCTTATTGAAGCGGAAAAAGCACACATGGATCGCGTGCGTAATTTAAGTTTACATATCAGCGGCCAGTACAAACGCATCATCGCCCAACATAACGCCATCATCAAAGCCATCAAGGCGGGCTCCAGCGCCGAGGCAGCGAAGGCGATGAGCGTGCATATGAAAGATGTTTACAATATTCTGGAAGTGATTCCGCAGGAGCATCCGGAGTATTTTCAATAGCATTCGAGGCACGTTGTAATCTGTTTGTCATTAGGGGCTGGGTTTTAAAAACGCATGAATACATCCCTGTAGCTCCCTCAATTCATCCCTGAATTGAGGGTTTTGAAACCCAGCCCCTAACGCCAAACTCCCATTGTGCTAACGTCAACACCATTTATGTTTCTTTTGCCTTATTGCCGCAAACGCCACACCCATGGCTATGCCGATAGCGAGTGAAACTGCCATATTTCCCGTCACCGCACCTAGCGCAGCGCCCAGTGCAGCGCCAATAGCCACACCGACACCCATTCGATTTTTTTGAGAAGAACATAATTTCCGCATACTTGCCTCCCATTATTTTTCATTATTCGTCCTGACCTTCATCATCAATCAACTCCACATCGGTCACAACTTTTTGCACTAACTTAACCCGACCACTTTTTACCAGAGCATCACGCAATACATATTCAATCTGGGCATTCAGGCTGCGCAGATCGTCATCAGCCCAACGCTGCATAGCCGCAAGAACCTGCTCATTAATACGTAGTGGAAATGCTTTTTTCGACACGATAAAGCTCGCCTCAGTGTGGTTGTAAACTCAATACAAAGTACCTGCGTTGATCACGGGTTTGACCTGATCACCACACAAAACCACTAGTAAATTACTGACCATAGCCGCTTTGCGCTCGGCGTCCATTTCAATAACGCCCTGCGTCGAAAGCTGTTCTAACGCATCCGACACCATACCCACCGCCCCTTGCACAATAATGCGCCGCGCGGCCAACACAGCACTGGCTTGCTGACGTTGTAGCATGGCTTGAGCAATCTCCGGAGCGTAAGCCAAGTGGCTTAATCGGGCTTCCAGTACATCCACACCAGCTTTTTGCAGACGGTCCTGGACTTCGTTACGCAGTTTTTGGGAGATGGTATTGGAGTCACTGCGCAAGGATAGTCGTTCATCATCGGCATCGTGTTCATAGGGGTAGCTGGTGGCGAGGTTGCGTAACGCGGCTTCACTCTGGATGGTCACGTAATTTTCATAATCGTCCACCTCAAACACTGCTTCAGCGGTGTCCACCACACGCCACACAATCACCGCCGCAATCTCTATGGGATTGCCATTGGCATCATTCACTTTTAATCGACCACTCTCAAAATTTCGCACGCGCAGACTGACTGATTTTTTTGAATAAAGAGGATTCGCCCAGCGCAAGCCATTTTCGCGGTCAGTACCCGTGTACCGGCCAAATAATTGCAACACCTTGCCCTGGTTGGGATGCACCATGTAAAAGCCGAACCAACAAATAAACACCAGGATAGCGACTAAACCGAGCAGGATTTTTAAGAGCGGTGGCAAAAGAACAACGCCGGCGATACTGCCGATCTGTGCAAGTAATAACACCAGCAGCAACACATACCCCGAACCACTGCTGGCTTTAAATTCATGAGTCATAACACTCTCCTTTATGAATGACGAGCTAATGTCGCTCTTCTAATGGACATCAAGTGATTCTTTTAGATATCACTTTGATATCAATCATGCGCTTTTAAATTTTGGTTGTAAAGAGGGCAAAGGGAAAGTTGAGAGGTGCGATGAGAGTCGGGTTCCGATCCGGGGACGGATCGGGAGCGCCGGTTAGCGTGGGAGGGAGTGGCTTAGCAACCAATTATAGAGATCGTCGCCGGCGTAGATGCGGCGCCAGGCATCGTGGGGCATGTCTTCATGAACGGTGAAGCGGACTTCTGCATCGCTGAGCTGTTCAAGCGCGTTAATACCGGCATAGAAATATGGTTTGCGAACGGCTGTGTCGCGACCAGCAGCGAATAGCCACACCGGCAATTTTGCGGCGGCTATGGGAGGCATTAAATCCGGGTGGCCCCAGCCTACAACCGGTGCAATGGCAGCGAATTTTTCGGGATGCTTGCTGGCCATATACCAGGTGCCAAACCCGCCATAGCTCAAACCGGATAAATAGATTCGCCGTTGATCGGTACGATAATCACTGTTAACCCGATCCAGCATACCCAGCAAATCCTGCTCAACACGGTCCCAGCCATCCGGCAACAAGGCCGGGACTTCACTCATATCGGTAATTTCAGTACCTGCCGTCATAGGACCGCTGATGGGAATAAAATTACCTCGTGGCGGCACGCCCTCCGCAAGGCGTTGCGGAATTTGGGCCCGCGTGCGCTTGGCAATGTAATCCACTTTACCCATGCCGAACATATGCAGCTGTGGAGCAATGATGATAAACGGCAAATGTTTTTTCTGAATCCAGGCTTCATACAGTGGACCGTGAATCAGGACATAGTCCAATTCATCCAGCCCATTTCCACGTTCGCCATTACCGTGCAGGAAAAATAAAACCGGCCATTGTTTTTGAGGCTGATCAGCATAACCGCGCGGTAGATAAACGAAATATTCCCGCGGCTTATTATCGGCTTGGCTGGTATAGGGTAAACGTAGCAACTGCTCTGCTGAAGCTGGCTTTACCTGATGAGGTGTAAATGCACATGCGCCAAGGAAGTTGATACTGATTATAAAAATCAGTAGGCGAGTCAGGATATTCATTCGCTATTATTCTCCTGCAATAAAAATGATCAACGAATCAGTTTGCACAAACCAGATTATTTTTTTACTTTGGTATCCAAGTACCCCATAAGAAAGGCAGACAACACAAATGTCATATGGATAATGACGTACCACATTAATTTTGTATTATCGATATTTTGCACTTCCATAAACATCTTGAGCAGATGGATGGAAGAAATCGCCACAATACTGGCTGCGATCTTGGCTTTCAGCGATGAAGAGTCCATGGTACCAAGCCAACCCAACTTTTCTTCACCTTCATCAACATCCAGCCGCGAGACAAAATTTTCGTAACCGCTCATCATAACCATGATTAACAGACCGCCCACCATGGAAATGTCTACCAGGGATAAAACAATAAGAATCATCTCTGCTTCTTTGAGCACCCAGATATCAAGCAGCAAATGCGACAACTCCTGAAAAAATTTCACCGTCAACGCAATAACGGCAAGACTCAAACCCAGGTAGATCGGAGCAAGAACCCAGCGTGAACGATAAATCAATTTTTCAATTAGACGTTCCATGAACTTCCCCAAAAAAATAAAATCACTCGTGGAATCAAAAGCGGTTAACTCAGGCGTTCGCTAAAACGCTGACCGGGGCGCGATTTTAGCACCCAGCTGTGACTTTGTAGCGATAAGAAAAGAAAAAAGCTGAAGTGAGCGAGAAAATCGCTTTATGGCGGCAGCAAAAAAGACGGCGGACAGCCGTTTAAGCCTTGGCGGCGGTTTTTTCGCACACGGTGGGCCAGGTTGAGGCGGTCTTGAACCAATATTCGCGCTTCAATCCGAGGATACGGTACAGGCCTTCCGGCACGTCGCGTTTGATCATTTCCATACACCGATTAACCCGGGCAAAGCTCACTGCACCCTGGATGTACTGATTCATCAGGCGCGCCACCCGTTCCGCGTCCACCTCGCCCTCAAGGTAACCCGCTGCGTACAGGGACCGCACCAGGGCAAGGTTATACTTCACACCATTTTTGGACATGTTCAACAAACTCTCATTCACCGCCTCTTCCCCGCAGCCGGTTTGCGCGCCAGCGCTGAAGAAAGGACAGCCGGGGATATTGTCCGCATCGTGCCCAAATTTGGTGATAAAGATAAAGTTAATCAGATTTTCCAGTTGCTCAAGGGGCGTATTAACCGGTGAAAGCAACGTATCCAGGTCGCGCTTCACGGCATTCCAGTAATACTCACTCGCCTCGCAAAAGAGGCTCGCCTTGGACTCAAAGTGATGATAGAAGCCGCCCTTGGTTACCCCCGCCTGTTTACAAATCTCGTTCACACCAACCGAGTTGTAATTACTCTGCCAAATCAGTTCAAGCGCGGTTTCCAGCAAACGGGTGCGGGTATCTTGAGTGGACATGTCAGCTTCTCTCTTCAGGGCACAGGTGTGCAAACTTTACACAGTGTAAATACCGACCGGTATGAATGCAAATTTGTTATGATGCCAACCGGCTATTTAATGGGCACAAAGCTACCGTCTTATCGATAACTTGGCAACAACTTGTCAGTATAGACAGCCCTGCGCCCCAAAAAGATCCCTTTCGCGGTGCAAGCGACCCAAAAAGCAGCCATTCAAAAAACTTTATCTTCCCCGTTGACGAACATACCGACCGGTATGTATTATCCTCCCAACATCGCATTGGAAGCCAGATTCCGATGCCTGGCCGTACTTATCGCATCCTATCTTTTACCTTGAACAGGAGCTTCACCATGCGCTCAGCTCTCACCACCTTTGTTCCGCAACATGCTTACAAACTCGTACTGGCCGCGTTACTCGCTGCCGCCGGAGCCTACTATATCGGTAGCGCCAACGCTGAAGACGACGCTGCACCTGCAGCACCCGCTGCTCCAGCCGTCGAAGTGACCACCCTTGAGCCTCAGGAAATCCGGGTCTGGACCCACTTCTCCGGACGCCTCTCCGCTGTGGACAGCGCCGCTATCAAACCGTTGGTCAGTGGCACGATTCACCAGGTTCTGTTTGAAGAGGGTCAAGTGGTCAAGCGCGGTGACCCCTTGTTTGTGATTGATCCCCGCCCCCATCAAGCCACGTTAAAGCGCGCCGAAGCTCAGCTGGCCACTGCTCGTTCCAGGGCCAAGCTGGCGGAAGATGAGCTGAAACGCGCGCAACAATTGGTTGCGTCCAAGCTGGTTTCCCAAAGCGTGTTTGATGCTGCCCTCAGCGACAGCCAGGTAGCGCAAGCAGCAGTACTGGAAGCAGAAAGCGCACTCAGCCAGGCAAAACTGAATCTTGAGTATGCGCATATCACTGCGCCTATCAGCGGTCGTGTCGGACGTGCGGAATTGACCGTCGGGAACGTGGTTGAAGCAGGCGCGAATGCGCCGGTCCTTACTGCGATTGTTGCGGATGATCGGCTCTACGCGGAGTTCAACGTAAATGAGCAGACTTATATCCAGACCATGCGCACCAGCCAGGATCCACAGGCTATGCCCGTTGAATTAACCCTGGCGGTAGACGACAGCGTGACTTATCAGGGGCATATCCACGCGTTTGATAACCGCCTGGATACCTCCAGCGGCACCATTCGCGCCCGCGCTATTTTCGAAAACACTGACGGCGCTTTAACCCCGGGAATGTATGCCAATGTGCGCTTGGGTTCCGCCCAGACCAGTGATGCGCTGCTCATTCCTGATCGCGCCATCGGCACCAACCAGGACAAAAAATTTGTTTACGTCATTGATCAAAACAACACCGTGAATTATCGCGAAGTTGTTTTAGGTGATCATTATCAAGCCCACCGCGTGGTCGTCAGCGGTGTCAATGCGGGCGAGCGTATTGCCGTAAACAGTTTGTCACATCTGCGCCCCAGTGCAGTGGTGAATCCGGTTCATGTATCGACGCTGAATCAGGTCGCCGTTCATTAATCCTTATTGACTTTTTCATCGCTGCACGCCAGCAACACAACGAGCAGGAATGCTATGAATATTTCCCGATTTTTTGTTGATCGCCCCATCTTTGCTGGCGTCATCTCCCTGCTGATTTTTATCGCAGGGTTACTCGCCATGTTTCAACTGCCTATCTCCGAATACCCTGAAGTTTCACCGCCATCGGTGGTGGTTAATGCGTCCTATCCCGGCGCAAACCCGAAGGTGATTGCGGAAACCGTTGCGCGCCCGCTGGAAGAGCAACTGAGCGGTGTGGAGAACATGATCTATATGTTCTCCCAGGCAACTACCGATGGCCGCATGACCCTGACTGTCACTTTCAAGATCGGTACGGACCCGGACCTTGCGCAGCAAATGGTACAAAACCGCGTGTCGCAAGCCTTACCGCGTTTGCCGGATGTCACGCGGCAAACCGGTGTGACTGTGGTTAAAAGCTCACCCGACCTGACCATGGTTGTGCACTTGATTTCACCAGACAAAAGCTACGATGAATTGTATTTGCGCAACTATGCGGTGATGAATATCAAAGACGAATTGGCCAAGGTGTCTGGCGTCGGCATGGTGCGGCTATTCGGTTCAGGCGATTATGCTATGCGCATCTGGTTGAACCCGGAAAAAATCGCTGAACGCAATCTCACGGCTAATGACGTCACCAACGCTATTCGCGAACAAAACGTGCAAGTAGCCGCCGGTATTATCGGCGGTGCTCCTATCAGCAGCGCCATTGAAGTGCAGCTGCCGGTGAACGCCAAAGGGCGGCTGGAAACGCCGGAAGAGTTCGGCGATATTGTCATCCGTGCCGGCGCTAACGGCGAAATTACTCGCCTGAAAGATGTAGCACGAGTTGAACTCGGTCCGGCTGAATTCGCCTTGAATTCCATGCTGGATAATCAACCGGCAGTGGCTATTCCCATCTTCCAATCGCCCGGTGCGAATGCGATCCAGATTTCCGATGCGGTGCGCGCCACCATGGCGGAACTGAAACAACGTTTCCCTGCCGGTGTAGATTACGAAGTCGTGTACGACCCGACCATCTTCGTAAAAGACTCCATCAAATCAGTTATCAAAACATTGCTTGAAGCATTGGCGTTGGTTGTTATTGTCGTCGTCGTGTTTCTGCAAACCTGGCGCGCGTCCATTATTCCACTGCTTGCCGTTCCGGTATCAATTGTCGGTACCTTTGCATTGATGTGGGCGTTTGGCTTTTCCATTAATACCTTGTCGTTATTCGGCCTGGTGTTAGCCATCGGTATCGTAGTGGATGATGCGATTGTGGTGGTGGAAAACGTTGAGCGGAACATTGAAGAAGGACTATCACCACTGGCCGCCACCTACAAAGCCATGCAGGAAGTGAGTGGGCCGATTATTGCGATTTCCTTGACCCTGGTCGCCGTGTTTGTACCCATTGCGTTTGTCAGTGGTTTGACGGGGCAATTCTACAAACAATTCGCGCTGACGATTGCGATCTCCACCGTTATCTCGGCGATCAACTCGTTAACGCTCAGCCCGGCGTTGGCGGCACTGTTGCTGAAAAGTCACGATGCACCCAAGGACCGTTTGACGCGCATCATGGATAAAGTATTCGGTCGCTTCTTTGGCTGGTTTAACCGCAGCTTTACCCGCAGCTCCGGCAGCTACTCCACCAGCATCGGTAAATTGTTGGGCCGCAAGGGTTTGACAGTCGGCGTGTACGTGCTCCTGCTGGGTATTATCGGCGTCGGCTTCAATACGATTCCAAAAGGCTTTGTGCCGCCGCAGGACAAACAATACCTGATCGGTTTTGCCCAGCTACCGGACGGTGCCACACTGGATCGCACCCAGGCGGTTATTCGTGAAATGGGCGAGATCGGTTTGGCGGAAGCTGGCGTGGAAGCGGCGGTGCAATTCCCCGGCTTAAGCATCAACGGTTTTACCAACAGTTCCAGCGCCGGCATCGTGTTTTTAACCCTCGATCCGTTTGATCAACGCCAAGGCGACGAGCTGTCTGCCAGTGCTATTGCACAAAAACTGCAGATGAAATATGCCGGTATTGAAGAAGCGTTTATCGCGATCTTCCCACCACCACCGGTACGCGGCTTGGGCACCACCGGCGGCTTTAAATTACAAATCGAAGATCGTGCCGGTTTGGGTTACGAAAAGCTCGCCGAGGTCGTCGCACAGGTACAACAAAAAGCCTGGCAAAGACCGGAGCTGACCGGCGTGTACTCTAACTACAAGATCAACGTGCCCCAACTTTATGCGGATGTGGATCGCACTAAAGCCAAACAGTTGGGCCTGAATGTGAAAGATGTGTTTGACACCATGCAGGTTTATCTCGGTTCGCTGTACGTCAATGACTTCAATCAGTTCGGTCGTACTTACCAGGTGATTGCGCAAGCGGACGCAGAATTTCGCAATACCGCCAGCGATGCGCTGAATTTAAAAGTGCGCAACGTCAACGGCGATATGGTGCCGCTGGGTTCTGTATTGCGCATGGAGGAAAGTTACGGCCCGGAAAGTGCTACGCATTACAACGGATATCTCGCTGCTGACTTAAATGGTAACGCAGCACCGGGTTACTCCAGCGGCCAGGCACAGGATGCGATCAGCGAAATCCTTGCAGAAACCTTACCGCCAGGCATGGTGTTTGAGTGGACGGACCTGACCTACCAACAAGTGCTGGCGGGCAACACGGCTGTGATTATTTTCCCACTGTGTTTGTTACTGGTGTTCCTGGTATTGGCTGCCCAGTATGAAAGCCTGGCCTTGCCCCTGGTGGTGATTTCGATTGTGCCTTTATCCATCCTCGCGGCGCTATTCGGCGTGTGGGTAACCAACGGTGACAACAATATCTTTACGCAGATCAGCTTGTTTGTCTTGGCGGGCCTGGCCAGTAAAAACGCCATCCTGATTGTGGAATTTGCGCGGGAACTGGAACAACGCGGCATGGAAACCTATCAGGCCGCCATCACCGCCAGCCGGATGCGTTTGCGCCCGATCCTGATGACATCGTTCGCTTTCATCATGGGGGTATTGCCCATGGTGTTCTCCAGCGGCGCCGGCGCCGAGATGCGTAATGTGATGGGTATTGCCGTGTTCTCGGGCATGCTGGGTGTGACCTTCTTTGGCCTGTTCTTTACGCCCATCTTTTATGTTTTGCTGCGCCGCCTGGAGGGCAACCGCAGTTACCTGATTGAAGGCAAGGAGCTCACTGATGCGCACTTACCTGCCGCACCCAAAACGGAGATTCACGCATGATTCTTTCAAAAAAACTACTCAGCGCAGGGCTTCTCGCCCTGCCACTGTTGATCAGCGCTTGCAGCAGTTATAAAAGTGTTGAAGAGGCGTCAACAGCTGCACGCCTGCCGGAAACGGCCGATGCATTTTCCCTGGAAGGCCGGTTTAACAGCGAGAAGCCAGTAGCCGATTGGTGGGCTCAATTGCAGGATGCTGAACTCAATCAATTAATTCAAAACGCACTGCTGCACAATCACAATATCCAGATTGCGCAAGCATCGCTGGATGAGTCGCGCGCGCTGTTGCGCAACAGCCGTTATGATTGGTTTCCCACCGTGGAGGCTGAGGTCAACAGCACGCGACAAAAATTGAGCACTGAACGTGTGCCCATTGATGGCCAACGCATCAATGAAACCTATCAGGCTGGTTTCGATGCAAGTTGGGAATTGGATTTGTTTGGGCGCATCAATAATCAGGTCAAATTGAGCCGCGCACAATTACGTGCACGGCAGGCTGATCTGAATGCTGCACAAGTTAGTGTGGCCGCCGAGGTGGCGAGTGCTTATATTACATTGCGCGGTAGCCAATATTTATTAGCCGTCGCTGAAGGTAATGCGCGCAACCAAGCGGAGACGTTTCAATTAACGCAAAGCTTTGCTGATGTCGGTCGTGCGGATCAACTGGATATTTCCCGGGCACAAGCACAACTGGAATTGACGCGTTCAAGCATTCCGGGTTTTCAGGCACAGATCAATGTTGCGCTTAACCGTCTCGGCGTATTAACCAATCAGCCTACTGCGGCCTTGAAGGCACAACTCGCGCAGCCGCAATCCCTGCCCTCCTTACCGGTTGCTATAGCCGTAGGCAATCCAGTGGAGCTGCTAAAACGGCGCCCGGATATTCAACGTGCTGAACAGGCCTTGAGCGGTGCGGTAGCGGAATATAATGTGCGTGTAGCCGATTTGTATCCGCGTATCACGCTCAACGGCAACATTGGTTACCTCTCGAGCGATTGGTCGCGCCTCGGCGAAGAACCGACGGAGACATTCACCTTTGCGCCATCGATTCGTTGGGCCGCTTTTAATCTGGGGCGCGTCCAGTCACAGATCGATGCAGCCGATGCACGCACCCAGGCACGCCTGGCCGAGTTTGAACAAAGCGTCTTGCGCGCGTTGGAAGAAACGGACAATGCCTTGCAAAACTTCAGCCGCGAGGAAGATCGACGTTTGCGCTTGCAGGAAGCCGCACAGGCCAGCACCCGCGCGGCGCGTTTTGCCCGGCAGCGCTTTGAAATCGGCAGCAGCGATTTTCTCAGCGTGTTAGACGCCGAGCGTTCCCAACTGGATATCAACGCGCAGCTAGCCCAAAGCGAAACCCAGCTGTTACTCAACCTGATTGCGGTATACAAAGCCCTGGGTGGCGGTTGGCAAGTGGCAGAACCCACCGCACGGATTTCTTCGGTGTATTAGCTCTCCCACCGAACGCTGCACCCTTTTGATTTATTTCTGACTTCACGCCCTCTTGTAGTCGCTACAGTTATAGCAGCCCCAGACTGTAGCGGCTCTTTTTATATTACCGCCGCTCATCGCCCCGCCTTTTCTGTCACACATTTAAAAAATGACAATTGTCATCCAACTTTAATGACGACTGACATTGCCCCTTATCTGTTGCTCGGCCACAATAGCCTTCATCAGGTTAGCAACACCAGATACAAATCCCTTTTCACAATAAAGGCCAGGGCAATGGAAACCCGTACTCCCTCAACATTTGATAAAAAACTGTGTGATAGCGCTGAATTCCATCGCTACGGGTGGGTTTGGTGGGTCTTTAGTCTCTACTATTTTATTCCTGTATTTTATACGCCGTTCGATTGGTTCAAACACTCGATCATGATTGGCGCTTATGTTCTTTTTATTGTTTTATGCATTACTATCACCAACACGCGGCCACAACGGGTCTGGCTGCCTATCGCGTCATTGTTACTACTTGCTGTGCTGGTTACCCGGGTAACTCCCGGCTCCAGCACGTTTTTGACTTATGCCTGCTTTTTTATCGGTTTGTATTTTCCGACCCGGCAATTGATCCTGTGGTTTGCCGCAACAGGCCTTATTATTCTGGGCTTACAACTCTATTATCAGTACCCCGTCCCCTACTTCGTTTTTCCGGCATTGACCGGCGCGGTTGCGGTAGGCTGCGTCGGTGTTATTGAACAATTTCGCCAGCGCACAAGACTTAAAGAACAACAAAGCCATCTGGAAATTCGCCAGCTGGCCATGATCGCTGAACGGGAACGCATCGCGCGGGATTTACACGATTTATTAGGGCACACGCTGTCCAGTATCGCACTCAAAGCCGAGCTGGCCGAAAAACTCCTCAAGCAGGAGAAATACACCGAAGGTGAACAGCACCTGACAGAACTGAATAAAATTGCCCGGGACACGTTAAGCCTGGTGCGGCAAACCGTATCCGGTTATAAACACCGCGGCCTTGCTGGTGAGGTCGTACAATTATGCGAACAGCTACGGGAAAATCATTTTGTGGTGGAATTGGAAGGTGAGCTGCCGCAATTGAGCGCCCGTGCCGAAACGGCCTTGATTCTGGCGTTAAAAGAACTCACCACAAATGTGCTGCGCCACAGCCAGGGCAGCCAATGCACGTTACATTTTGCTCACGCGGAAGACCGTCTTGTGGTAACGCTTTGCGACAATGGTAAAGTGGATTCATTGGCAGAAGGCAACGGGCTGCGTGGTATTCGTGAACGATTGCATGCCTTGGCCGGCAGCTTGACCATAGACTTACAGGAGCGCAGTTGCTTCACCATTACCTTGCCCTCAGAAAATCTTTCGTTTGCAGGTCAAACCGCATGAATATTTTACTTGCCGAAGACCAGGCTATGGTGCGCGGCGCGCTCGCCGCTCTCCTGGGGATGGAACCGGGTTTTCATATCACTGAAGCCGAAAATGGCGATCAGGCTTTGCAACACTTGCGTCAGCAAACGTTTGATGTGTTACTCAGCGATATCGAAATGCCGGGGCGCTCCGGGCTTGAGCTGGCGCAGTGGTTACAGCAGCAACATACCAAAACCAAAATTATTATCATCACCACCTTCGGTCGGGCCGGTTACATTCGTCGCGCAATTGATATGGGTGTGTCAGGTTTCCTGTTAAAAGACGCACCCTCCGCTGAGCTCATCCAGGCAATATATCGCGTGATGGAAGGCAAGCGTGTCATCGATGGTGAGCTGGCAATGATGGCACTGGGGGAAGTCGACCCACTCAATGATAAAGAACGACGTGCATTGCGCCTGGCAGCGGAAGGAAAAAGCACGGCGGAGATTGCCACTACGCTGTGCTTGTCGGAAGGTACAGTGAGAAATTATTTATCGGAAGCCATTGCGAAACTTAATGCTGCCAATCGGGTAGATGCCGCGCGGATTGCGCGGCAGAAAGGTTGGTTGTAAAAGAAACTTACCTGTGTTGGCGTTGTGTGTCGGATTACGCTGCGCTAATCCGACCTACAGAGACTTCTTTGTTGGTTCTCGTTCATCAATGCTATTAAAGGTTTCAAGCGTTCGATTGCTGCGTCCAGCTCGTCAGGAGAAATGTCTGTCTTACCTTTATTGATAGCGTCGAGCAGGTTATCGACAGAAACAATAACCGATGCTTCTTCGTCGTTACTGGCTTCCAATTTCAAAATCTGGACTTCGCCTGTACCTACCGCCCTGGCATTCAGCAAAGCTTGCTCCGCCGAATGCAGGAGCCCCTTCGCGGTAATTGTCGCACCCTTGCGAGCCGTTGCAATACCGGCCGACATGGAGATGGGGAATGGTTCCCCCGCTACCGTCATCCTGAATGCACTGATGCGCTCACACAGGCGTTTAGCCAGCACAATAACCCCCTCTGCTTTGGCCATCGGCAGCACAATCAAAAACTTTTCCACCCCGTAACGGCCGACGCTATCTTCTTTACGAATAGCACTTTGCAAAATAGTAGAGGTTTGCTTGATGATACGGTTGGCCGCTTGTTCGCCAATCTTTTTGTAGATGGTCTTGAAATCATCCAGCTCAAATAAAATCACCGCCATATTCTCTGCATGGCGATTGACAAAGGATACATCTTTCTCCAGTTGTTTATTCAAACCATGGCGGTTTAATGTACCGGTCAGCAGATCAATATCTGCACTCTTTTGTAAACTTTCCTTATCGCGCTGGTAACTGGCATGGGCTTCTGCGCGGGCCAGAATTTCGGTGGACTTGAAGGGCTTGGTTATGAAATCCGTTGCCCCTAACTCGAAGACCTTCCGGCGCACCCCCTCCTCTTCCGCCGCCCCGGTAATGACAATCACCGGCTGATTGCGAATGCCTTCATCCTCCGCCTGGCGAATGCGCTGGATCAAACCATAGCCGTCGAGTCTGGGCATACCCAGGTCCGTGAAAACGACCTGAATACTGGTGTCCTGGCAAATCTTTTCCCAGGCCTCCTCCCCATCTTCAGCAAGGACAACATCAAACTGGGTAGCGAGAATCTTGCTGGCCGTTACCCGGACTATCTTGGAATCATCGGCAATCAGTATCCTTGCCTTTTTATCGTCCACCGGGGTACCCGCATCGGTGTCTTGGGTCATGGAATCAACCTGTTATATCGTGAATCGTGACCTAACTATAGCCGATAAGCCGGAGGATGGCATATTTCACTGGCGCCCCCGACAGGGAACCTGTAGCCATAGTAGACCCCTAAGGTGCCGTCCACTTTACTATGCTGTATCCAGCCGTAGAATACGCACATGACCGAACCATTAGCACCACATTATTATCTGCATAACTTCCGCTTTGTAATGAACTGGGTCGCCGATCAACACGGCGATTTGTTGAATGCTGAGGAGTCTGCGTTTATCCATCATTTTCACCAGCTGGAGCAGGACAGCCAATGTTTGTTGGTACGCATGCTCAGCCGTAAAGGTACCTGGTTTCGAGCCGATAAATTGCGCTACGCTGAGATCAACAATCCCGCCCAGGCCGCTGAACAATTAATTCAATATGGACTGGTAACGCCGGACGCGCCCTTGTCAATTGCCGAACTGGCCAATCTTGTCACCAAGCCGGAACTCCTATCATTGTTTGCAGAATCATTGCAACCACACAAACATCAACGTAAAGACCTGCTGGTGGAATTATTAATCGAACGTTATCCGGAAACTGCACCCTGGTCAGCGTGGACAAATAACACACTGGACCGTCTTTACCAGCTTGAAGTACAGCACATCAGTGACACCTTGCGCCTGTTGTTTTTTGGCAATCCCTATCAGGACCTGACCGAATTTGTCTTACAGGATTTAGGACTCTTTCGCTACGAACAATATACGATTGACAAGCAGCATCGCCTCTTCAGGGATCGACTCGAACTCTTTCAGTACCAACAACTGATACTGCTACGGGAGCAATTCGATCTTGTGGATAGCCTCGCCGCATTGCATCAACTCTTACCCACATTGCCGGAAAAATTCGACAACCCGGCGATGGAGCGCCGCCGCGCCAAATTGATAAACCAGGTGGCTTACGAACTTGAGCGTCATGGCGAATGGCAAGCAGCTTTAAATTTGTATCAACAAGTGACGCTACCGCCCGCCCGTGAAAGACAAATTCGCCTGCTGGAAAAACTCGGACAGTTTGACGAAGCCTGGCATCTACTCAATCAGGTTTTCAGTTCACCTGCCAATGAACATGAATTGCAATTAGCACACCGTATGGCGCCCCGACTGGCCAAAAAAATCGCCGCCACTTTTGTTAAACCCATTGCGCAACCGATTAATGAACAGCGATTGATCTTGCCACAACTAATCGACGAATCAGGCAATCCCTTTACCGTGGAGATCATCGCGCAAGTCCATTTTGACCAACCTGAGGCGCCCTGTTTCTACGCAGAGAATATATTGCTGAATGGCCTGTTCGGTTTGTGGTTGTGGCCGGAGATGTTTCGCAGCCGTGAAGGTGCCTTTGCGCATCCATTTCAAGGCGCCCCCCTGGACATGTATCAGGAAGATTTTCTGGCCAACCGCCCCGGTATTAATCAATTGTGGCAACTACTGGATCAGAACCGCCACAGTGAACATATCAAAGATATATGGCGACAAAAATTCGGCATCACCAATCATTTTGTTCACTGGCAATTTCTCGATGAAACCCTGGTGGATCTTGCATTGCGCTGTATTCCTGCGGCTCATTTAAAAGCTATCTTTCAGCGGTTGCTATTTGACATCAAGGCTAACCGAAGCGGCTTACCGGATCTGATTCAATTTTTTCCGGACCAGCAAAGTTACCGGTTGATTGAAATCAAGGGTCCCGGTGATCGACTGCAGGATAATCAATTGCGCTGGCTGGATTTTTTTGCCCGACAGGGAATACCGGCAGAGGTGTGCTATGTCAGTTGGCAATGAGGTTTATCTCTCGCCGCGCCTGAGGCCAGTTTCTGTGAGGGCATTGGCTGAGTTTGCCGCGAAATGCGGTAGCCTCGACCGACGTTTTACGCCGAGCCCCAGTGCGCAGGAAGGTATTGCCGGGCATCAGGAAGTGGCATTGCGCAGGCCGAGCCACTATCAAAAGGAGCTCAGCCTGACAATCCAGCATGAGGGGTTGCTGATTCGTGGTCGCGCGGATGGCTACGATAGCCACACTAACTGCCTGGAAGAAGTCAAAACATTTTACGGTGAGTTTGAAAAACTACCGGACAATCATCGCCAATTACACTGGGCACAAGCCAAACTCTATGGCTGGATGTTCTGCACTGAACATCAGCAGGCGAAGATTACGCTCGCACTGGTGTATTTCGAATTGGACGAGCAACAGGAACATCGCCTGGATGCGCATTTTACCCGGCAGGAATTGGAGGAACACGGCAAACGTCTGGCCGATATTTACTGGCAGTGGCAACAACAGATCAACGCCCGCCAACAACAGCTTGCGCAATGGATTGATCAGCTGGCGTTTCCTTATGGCAAGTTTCGCGGCGCACAGCGGGAAATGGCCGAATCGGTTTACAAAGCTGCCGCCACCGGTCGAGTGTTGTTGGCGGAAGCGCCCACCGGCACCGGAAAAACCCTGGCCAGCCTGTTCCCGGCGATCAAAGCCTTTAACAAAACGCCGGTCGATAAAATTTTTTATCTGACGGCAAAGACGACCGGCAAACAACTGGCATTGGAAAACCTGCAACTGATCGCGACGGATAATGCTGCTACGCCGCTACGCATACTGGAACTGACGGCCCAGGAAAAAATCTGCCTGGAGCCGGATAAACGCTGCGCCGGCGACAGCTGTCCTTTTGCCCGTGACTTTTACGATAAATTAACTCACGCTCGCCAGGCTGCCTATGCGTTACCGCTACTGACCAAACAGTCCCTGACACAGCTGGCTCATAGCTATCAGATTTGTCCTTATTATCTCGGTATGGAGATGAGCCGCTGGGTCGATATTGTGGTGGCCGATTTTAATTATTTTTTTGACACCAGCGCCCTGCTCCAGGGATTAACGCGGGAGTTTGATTGGCACCCCTATCTGCTCATTGATGAGTGTCACAACCTGATCGAACGCGCCCGCCAAATGTATAGCGCCTCCCTCAATCGAAGCGATCTGCTGGCGGCCAAACGTCTTGCGCCCAAACCCCTTCAGAAATCCCTGGACCGGATCAATCGGCTTTGGCGAGAAGCGTTGAAACCCTTGGTATTTAATGACAACCAACTCACCCTGCTTGATGGTTCGCCGGAAAAGCTCAATCTGGCGCTGACCAGTTTTACCAACGACTATATAGAATTTTTGCAACAGCACCCCGAGCATCCGGTGCAACACACACCGGTGCAGGAATTCTTTTTTAATGCGATCAATTATCTGGAAAAACTGGAGCTGGTTGATGAGGACTATTGCATTGATATGCAGCGCCCCCAACCGAAGCACGAGATCCTGACACTGCGCAACCTGATTCCGGCGCGCTTACTGGCAAGCAAACTGGCGAATGCGCATTGTGCTTGCTATTTTTCAGCCACCTTGCGCCCCGCTTATTTTTATCGACAGCTGCTGGGCTTGCCGGAAAACACGGTTTACCTGAACGTCCCCTCCCCCTTTGACGCTAAACAATTGCACGTCAAAATTGCGCAGCATATTTCAACGCGCTACCGCGATCGTTCTACTGCCATTGAACCCATCTGCGCGATCATTGCGCAGCAGTTGGTCGAAGCTAAAGGTAATTATCTGGCGTTTTTTTCCAGCTATGAATTTTTGCAACAAGTCGAACAAACGTTGCGGCTACGTTTGTCCACGCAGGAGGTTACTCTTATCACACAATCCCGGCGGATGAGTGAACAAGATCGAGAGGCGTTTATTGATCGGTTTACGCAGGAACAAAATCTCCTGGGGTTGGCTGTGCTGGGTGGTGCATTCAGTGAAGGAATAGACTTACCGGGCGACGCATTAAAAGGGGTTTTTATCGCGACCCTGGGGCTACCGCAAATTAATCCGGTCACTGAACATTTGCGCCAGCGGTTGCAACAGGTTTTCCAGCAGGGTTATCAATTTGCTTATTTATATCCCGGCATTCAAAAAGTCATCCAGGCTGCCGGCCGCGTTATCCGCACGCAAGATGACACGGGTTATTTGTGGCTGCTGGACGACCGCTTTGCTCAGCAAGACGTTCGGCAACTCTTGCCGGACTGGTGGGACGTGTTTTAAAGCGGCTGCTAGAAGGGTGCTGCACTATACCCCTTCACCGCGACACCCGTGCGTGGGTGCATAAAAACCAATTCCGTCGCGTGCAATAACAAACGCGCTGCTTTTTGTTGTACAACCGCATCCGCATAAAATTCACAGCCCAGTATGGGATGCCCCATGGCTTGTAAATGCAGGCGCAATTGGTGTGATCGGCCGGTTATAGGATGCAACCACACCCGCGTCGTACCCGCCGCCGGGTCACGTGTCATGACCTGATACTCGGTCACCGACGATTTTCCCTGCTGCTGGCAAATTTTATAGCGCGGACGATTATCCGGATCTGCCGCAATAGGTAAATCAATTTTTCCGGCATCCTCTTTCATCAAACCATCTACCACAGCCGTGTAATGTTTAATCACGCTACGGGCCTGGAATTGCTTGCTGATGTGAGACAAGGCCAGTTTGTTTAACGGGATTACCATGATGCCGGAGGTATCAAAATCGAGTCGATGGACGATACTGGCGGTCGGAAACTCCTGCTGCAAACGCACAAGTACCGAGTCGCGATTCAACGGATGGCGCCCCGGTACACTCAATAAACGGTGCGGCTTATTGATCAACAGGAAATCCTCGTCTTCATGCAACACGCTAATTTGCTCGTGACAAGGAGGAAGAATCGCCAAAGCATCCAGATCATCAGACATCACAGGACTCGCACCAAAGTGGGCCGGGCATGATAATATCTGACCGGCCATTTTTACAGTAATGTCCACGCAACTACGCTACTTTTTATAACAGATAGCTATCTATATGTATCTATCACAGATATAGCAGGCAAGATGATGACAGATGAACAAAAGCCCGTCAGGAAACCCACGTTTTGGCAGATCGTCTCCAGCACCCTGGCCGCGGCTATCGGTGTGCAGAGTAATAAGAATCGTGAGCGGGATTTTACCGGGGGGAATATCTATACCTACATTGCTGCCGGTATTATTTTTACCGTGGTGTTTGTGGTGGTGATGGTGCTCATTGTAAAAGCGGTGCTGGCCAATGCATGACAACAAATAACAAGCCAGCCTGCTAATTACATGTGCCGCCAGGCCTGCGCTGTCTCCACACCGCCCGCGCGCAGTAACTTTTGTACATTCCCTTTAAAGGCACGCATCTCGGTCGGATGTAACTCCCGCAAGAAGGCTTCCTGATGGCGCACCGCGGCGTCGTTCAGTTCAGCAATCAGGTTTTGGCCCGTCTCCGTAATATGGATCTTGATAGAGCGCCGGTCCAGACCGTCGTGTACCCGCGCAATCAACGATTTTACTTCCAACCGATCCAGCAACCGCGTGACGGCGGAGCGATCCACGCCGATATTGTCGGCAATTTGCGCCGGGGTTTTGGCCAATTGATGGTGCAGCACGTTGAGAATCATCCATTGCGGCCAGGTGACATCCTGCTCCTGTAACTGTTGGTTAAATTGCTCTTTCATCACACTCGATAAGCGTGTAATCCAGAAAACAAAGCTGTTATGCAGGTGGAAATCAGTTTGGGACGATTTAGTATTGTTCATATTACGTAGCCCGGCTCCAGCCCAAAAAACAAACCCCGAGGAAATACTCGGGGTTTGGGGATCTGAATGATGACAAATTCTTTACTTATTGCCCGCTTACCCAGAACACGCAAGCGGCAACAAAAATAGCAATCAATGCAACTGCAGCAATGGCATCGGCAACGCTATCACTATGCTCTTCTAACTCAATGGGTTCGTTCATTATTTTTATTCTCCTGATATATCAGTGTGAATTTTTATGGTTTACGCACAAATTGTACGCACTGAATGACCGGAACAGCGTTAATCCGACCTTGACCGCGATTCTTAACATAAATCCTTTGATATTGGCAACCCAAATAATGGAGTTATAACGAAATCGCATGTATATAGCGTTAAATATTCGTTCAAAGGTCTACTAAAGCTTGTTATGTTGCCTGCCCACGCGAGTCCAACCATGAGCCCGGCGATGCCTGCATACCTCGCTGTCAAAAGTGTTTTAGTGTATGCTGCGCGCCTGTTTTTAGCCGCGTTCCGAGGTTGCAGACTCGTGCGTGAGCTACCTATTCTCTGTTGCACGGTGTATTAGCCCCTATGTACATTTACGACGAGTACGACCATACCATCCTGCGCCAGCGTGTTGCTCAATTCCGCGACCAGACGGAGCGCTTCCTGGCTGGCGAGATCAAACCGGAAGAGTTTTTACCGCTGCGCCTGCAAAATGGTCTTTACATCCAGCGCCTGGCGCCCATGCTGCGGATCAACGTGCCCTATGGGATGTTGAATTCCACTCAATTACGCCGCCTGGCCCATATTGCCCGCCATTACGACAAGGGCTATTGCCATGTCAGCACCCGCCAGAATATCCAGTTTAACTGGCCCGACCTGACCGAAGTCCCGGATATTCTCCAGGAGTTGGCCGAGGTACAAATGCACGGTACCCAGTCGAGCGGTAACTGTATTCGCAACACCACATCAGACCAGTTTGCCGGTGTTGCTGAAGATGAGATTGTCGATCCGCGCCCCTACTGCGAAATCATTCGCCAATGGTCCACTTTCCACCCGGAATTTGCTTTCCTGCCACGCAAATTCAAGATCGCCGTGACCGGATCACAGCAGGATCGCGCGGCGGTACAGGTTCACGATATCGGTCTGCAGATCGTACTCAACGACGCAGGTGAAGTCGGCTTTAAAGTCTATGTGGGTGGCGGCCTGGGTCGCACGCCGGTGATCGGCAGTGTGATTCGTGAATACTTGCCGCAAGAACATCTGCTGACTTACCTGGAAGCCATACTGCGGGTCTACAACCTGTTCGGTCGACGCGACAACAAATTCAAGGCCCGGATCAAGATCCTGGTGCGCGCCCTGACGCCGGAAGTCTTTACCCACAAAGTGGAAGCCGAATGGGCTCACCTGAAAGACAGCAACAACACACTTACCCAGGCCGAGATTGATCGGGCCAAGAGCTTCTTCACCGAACCGCCCTATGAAGCAATCGATGCCGCCGCAGCCCAGGCCGAAGTAGATGCACTCGCCGCCGAGCATCTGGCGTTCAGCAAATGGTTACAACGTAACGTACGCGGTCATCGCGTGCCCGGTTATGCGGCGGTCACCCTTTCCCTGAAGCCTACCGGTGTTGCACCGGGCGATGTCACCGACAGCCAGCTGGAGATCATTGCCAACCTCGCCGATGAATTCAGCTTCAGCGAAGCCCGCACCACCCACGAGCAAAATATTGTCCTGGCCGATGTTAAAAAGACCGAGCTGTTTGCCCTGTGGCAAAAAGCCAAGGCCGCCGGTTTTGCGACGCCGAATATCGGCACCATCACCGACATCATCTGCTGCCCCGGTGGCGATTTCTGCTCATTGGCCAATGCCAAGTCCATTCCGATTGCCGAATCCATCCAGCGTCAATTTGCCGATATGGATTACGTCTACGATCTGGGCGATATCGATTTGAATATTTCCGGTTGCATGAACGCCTGTGGCCACCACCATGTGGGCCATATCGGTATTCTCGGCGTGGATAAAAAAGGCGAAGAGTTTTATCAGGTTCAACTGGGCGGTAGTGCCAGCAATGATGCATCGTTGGGCGATGTACTCGGTCCGTCATTCAGCGCCGACGACATGCCGTCAGTCATCCAGAAGCTGGTTGATGTATTCGTCGAAAACCGGACCGAAGAAGAACTGTTTATCGACACCTATCGCCGCATCGGTGCAACTCCCTTTAAGGAGCGTGTTTATGCCAAAGCTAGTTAAAGACGGCGCGATTGTCGAGGATACCTGGACACTCCTGCCCAAACCCGAAGGCGAAGCCACAGACGTTGCGGTTCCCACCGGTCACGTGATCGTGCCCCTGTCCGTGTGGCTTGCGCAAAAAGCGCAACTGCAAAGCCGTACAGACATCGGCGTATGGCTCGATAGCGACGAGACAGCCGATTTACTCGGCGAAGACGCACAATCGCTGCCTTTGGTCGCGGTAAATTTCCCAACCTTTATGGATGGTCGCGCGTTTTCTACTGCGCGTTTGCTGCGCGAGCGCTTTGGTTTTACCGGGGAATTGCGCGCGGTGGGTCATTTTATTCGCGATCAACTTTGCTATCTACGTCGCTGTGGCGTTAATGCATTTGCATTCAGCAACCCGGAAACGGATTTGCAAGCTGCGTTGAAGTCACTCAATGATTTCACTGAATATTATCAAGCGTCTGTAGACCAACCTTTGCCTTTGTTTCGTCGTAGGGCTTGATTTAAAGAAAAAGGTTGAAGCTTGCACAATGCAAGTTTGGCGTTAGGCCTTTTGTTTCGAAACCTTCAAGTCAGGGACGACTTGAAGGAGCTACAGGGATGTATTCATGCGTTTTCGAAACAAAAGGCCTAATGACAAACGTACTACGAAGTTCCTCTACAATAAAATCCTTCTACAACAAACTGAAAATCAGCTAACTCAATTCTCAGCAAAATTTTTTATTTATCAACGTCAAAAAACGTCTTTATACTCTCCGCTTCCCACATCGTATCCTGATA
>CAMLOU010000030.1 GCA_946481735.1 uncultured Cellvibrio sp. | reverse complement strand
CGCGCGATGAAAGCAAAATTAAAAAGCTGTGGCAGCCCATCTTTAAAACCTGGTTTACCGAAGGCGAAGATGATCCACGAATTTCTGTCATTAAAGTAACGCCAACCGAAGGCCACTACTGGGATACCAAACACGGCTTCGCCGTAGCCGGTGTAAAAATGGCCATCGGCGCGCTGACCGGTAAAACACTGGACGATTCCATTGAGGGAAAAGTTAAGCCTTAATCCGCAGCGCACGCCCCACCCGTAGGTCGGATTAGCCATCGGCGTAATCCGACAAACCTGCCGACGCATGCCAAGCGTCAGGAAAAGGCTTTTAAACGTAACGCATCCTGGCGCGGCGGCAATCCGAAAAAACGCGCATATTCACGGCTGAATTGCGACGGACTTTCATAACCGACTTGATAGGCAATATCGCCCGCGCCCTGCTGGTTTTCCAACAACAGCCGACGGGCTTCAAGCAAGCGCATTTGCTTTTGATATTGCAACGGGCTCAGGTCGGTAATGTGTTTGAAGTGGCGATGAAACGCCGATGCGCTCATGCCGGCGACATCCGCCAATTGTTCAACTGGCAGCGTCTGGTGATAGTGCTGGCGAATCCATTGGATGGATTTGTGAATTCTCGTCAGCGCGCTACCGGCGCTGGCAATTTCCTGCAATAACCACCCTTGCGGCCCCTGCAACACCAGGTACAGCAATTCACGCTCATACAGTGGCGCAAGGGCGGGGATGTCTTGCGGAGTATCCATCAACTGCAATAACCGGCACCAGGCATCCATCAAACGGTCATTCATGGCACACACGGAAAACCCGCGCGCCTCATCGGGAACCGGCAGCTTCGGGTCGTTTACCATCATTTCTGCAACGACGGCAGCGCTGATAGTCAGGCTGATCGCCATGTAGGGTTTGTCCGGGCTGGCGGCAACCACCTTACCGGTCGCGGGCAGATCCACCGACATCACAAAATAACTCGCGGGATTGTAGTGCAACACCTGCTCGCCAATCGTCAGTATCTTGCTGCCTTGCACCACGAGATTAATCATCGGCTCATACACGGCGGCCAGTTTGTGCGCAGGAATCTCCCCCTTCACCATCGCTAGGCGCGGAATGCCGGTCTCCGTTCGGCGCGGCTCCGCTCGATTCACCAGGTTGCACAGCTGTTCTAATGAACTATGGGTCATTGGATACTCACGGATAGTGGTATAAGCAGGATTAGGCAAGACTCCGGCGGTAATGCGATAACGCCGCAAGGCGCCGTAAAAATATCATAAACCCTGTTCGCCGGGTGCGGCTTTTACGCGGCCCACCGGCATAACAGTTTGTCGCACGACCTTGACTATGATGCAGGAGTTTATGATGAAAATCGCTTTAATTACCGGAGCCAGCCGCGGCATAGGCCGCAGCGCCGCCTTACAACTTGCCGCGCGCAATATCGCGGTAGTGGTCACGTATTTACACGGGAAAGAACAGGCCAACGCTTTGGTGGCCGACATTGAGCGCGCCGGCGGTAGCGCAGCGGCCTTGCAACTGGATGTTGGCCATGTGGAGAGCTTCGCGTCGTTTGCGAGAAATCTGCAAGCCCTCGTGCAACAAAAATGGCAACGCGACCGTATCGATTACCTGGTGAATAACGCCGGCATCGGTGGTTTCAGTATGATCGCCGATGTCACGGAAGGCTATTTTGACCAGATGATCAACGTACATTTCAAAGGCCCCTTTTTCCTCACCCAAACCTTGCTACCGTTACTCGCGGACAACAGCAAAATCATTAACATCACCAGCGCAACGACGCGCGTGATTTTTGCGGGCACGGCGCCTTATGCGGCGTGCAAAGGTGCGATGGATATTGTCACTCGCTGCCTTGCCAAAGAATTAGGCACGCGGGGAATTCAGGTAAACAGCATTTCCCCCGGCGCTATTCGCACCGAGCTGGCCGACAGCGCGCTGGATAAAAACCCTGAATTTGCACAAGCCCTGGCGAACGAAACCGCGCTGGGCCGCGTGGGCGAGCCTGATGACGTCGGTAAAGTGGTTGCGGTGTTATTGTCGGAAGATAGCAACTGGATAAATGCTCAGCGCATCGAAGTGGCTGGTGGGTTTTATATTTAACGTAAAAGGCAGCCATATGCTCGATCACATTTTTATCAGCGTCAGTGACCTCAAACGCTCCATTGCATTTTATGAACAGGCCCTAAAACCTTTGGGCATTCACCATGTAGTGGATTACGACGGCGAACAAGGGCCGCCCGGGCATCCGGACTTGAAAGGCTTTGGCTGTAATGGCCGCGTCTTTTTTTGGCTGCGGGCCGGCAAGGCGGATGCACAAGCGGCGCATATCGGTTTTGTTGCCAAGAGTGAACAAGAGGTTAAGGATTTTTACCGCGCCGCCATGGACGCCGGTGCCCACGACAACGGCGCACCCGGCGCCCGCCTGCATTACGACCCGCGTTATTTTGCAGCCAATGTATTTGACCCCGATGGCTACAGCCTGGAAGCGGTGTACAAGAGCTGGCAGCATCCAGGGCAAATTTAAAACGCCATTCCACCACCCTGTAGGTCGGATTAGCCAAAGGCGCAATCCGACAATACACCTGCCGTGTAATACCGCGTAATTGACTTTCCCCCAAAACATCCCGCATTAAAACCAATAAACCCATGCGAAAGAATTCTGAAAAAAATCCGCAACCCGCTGGCGCAAGAGTCTTCCATGAGCTTTAATACAGAAATTATTGCCGGGCACTACAGCAAGACCTTCGCAAGCAATAACGCGTAACAGGGAAAAAGGGAATGATTGGTTTGTGACTTTCTTTATGCCGCCTTCCCCACGATTGTATTCCCCGACGTTTATATGCCAGCAAGGCTAGATGATCAGTGGGCCCTATAAGGGCTAGCTGGCTTTTGGCTTATGGGTGAGTTTTAGGGGCTGCTTTGTGCCCAAAGTGGACATAGGTATGAACCCGAAAAATCAGTGAATCTGCTGATTAGCAAAAAATAAAGCATTGCATGAAATCTAAAGGATACAAGGATCTTCCAATTGAAAATTTCCCATATTGACATTCAAAACTTTCGAAAATTAAAAACCTGTCGTGTAGAACTGTCTGGTAAAAGTACAATTTTTGTTGGTGCAAACAATAGTGGGAAAACTTCCGCTATGGATGCGCTGATTATGTTTTTAAAAAAATCAAAACGCCGAGAAATAAGCACTACAGATATAACATTATCTAATTGGGCAGCAATTAATAAAATTGCGAGTGACTGGGTTACTAGCGCTTCGACAGAACCACCAAATCTATCTCTAAATATTTGGCGTCCATATTTGCCGGCTATTGATGTTTGGCTTAACGTAGATGAATCACAAATTCATTACGTTAGCCACATCCTACCTACTTTAGATTGGGATGGCGGTTTGTTAGGTGTCAGATTAATTCTAGAACCGAAAAATCCTGAAGCGCCAGAAGCACTTTATAAATCCTATATGGCTGCGTATTTAGCGGCCCAAGAAACATTAACTGCGCGCAAGAGTATAAAAGAAAATAAAGATATTATTGAATCTGTATCGACATTGACCCTATGGCCTAAGTCGATGCGTGATTTTTTGGATAGAAAGCTGCAAGACTTCTTCTCTGTTAACGCCTATGTGTTAGACCCCGCGCAGGCAAACTCAGATGTACCTCAGTTGTTTACAGAATTAATGGAGCCACTTGAAGGTGACCCTTTTGATGGTCTGTTCAAAATTGACATTATCAATGCTCAGAGAGGATTCTCTGATCCGAATTCAGGCGAAGGAACTGCCAATACCGACCGCCGCCTCTCCTCGCAATTAAGACACTACTTTAATGAGCATCTAGACCCAAGCGAGTTGCCGGAAGCAAGTGATTTGGATGCACTTGAGGCCATGGAGGCTGCGAGAACAGCGTTCGATCAGAAATTGAAGAGCAGCTTTAGTGTCGCCATTGGCGAACTTGAAGGTCTGAATTACCCAGGGTTTAGTGATCCACAAATTTTACTGTCAAGTAAAGTGAACCCTGTTGAAGGGTTAAATCATGACTCAGCCGTTCAGTTTAAAGTTGTTCGCAGTGAAGATCCATCGGTCAACGACCTATGTTTACCCGAAAAATATAACGGTTTAGGCTACCAAAACCTGATCTCCATGATTTTTAATCTGATCCGCTTTCGTGATGAATGGATGCGTGTTGGAAAAGTAGGTAAGCGGGATAAAATTGGTAATACGCCTATAGAGCCTTTGCACTTAATGCTCATTGAAGAGCCAGAAGCACACCTACACGCCCAAGTGCAGCAGGTTTTTATTAAGAAGGCATATGGCGTATTGCGCAATCAATCCGAGTTAGGGGAAAAACCGCAATTTTCTAGCCAGATGGTGGTGAGTACGCATTCTAGTCACATAGCGCATGAGACAGACTTTACTGGATTGCGCTATTTTCGGAGAAAACTGCTGGCAAGCGAGTTAGAAATACCATGTGCCTTAGTCATGAGCATGAGCACAATATTTGGTAGCGGAACTGATACATCGAAGTTTGCGAGTCGCTACTTAAAAACTACACACTGCGACTTATTTTTTGCTGATGCTGCAATTCTTGTCGAAGGGCCGGTGGAGCGGATGTTGGTTCCCCACTTCATTAGAAATTATTATCCAGAGTTAGAGAGAAGCTATATCTCTCTTTTGGAGATCGGCGGCAGCCACGCGCACAGATTACGTCCGCTAATTAAGGCCTTGGGTATTCCAACGCTTGTTATCACAGACCTCGACTCAATTGAGAAAGAATCTACTGGTAAAGCTCGACCAAAGAAGGGCAAAAATCTTAGAACGAGAAACGATACATTAAAAAGTTGGGCTCCAGAAAAATCTACTTTAGATGAAGTCTTGAACGCAACGCACAAAGAAAAAACAACTGACGAAGGATTGGTTAGGGTAGCGTATCCGTGTCTTACAAAGATTCAATATATCTCAGGAAAAAATGAAGAAGCTATTCCATATACGTTTGAAGACGCTTTAGTACTGGAAAATCTCACGATGTTTAAAGCGATAACGGATAGCAAAGGCCTCGTAAAGAAAATGGCCGATGCCGTTAACAAAGCAACGCTCGATGAGGCCTGTGAGGACATGTTTGTTGCGCTTGGCAAGAATGCTAAGAAGGCTGAAATGGCTCTGGAATTGCTTTACACCACAGAGCCCAATTTACTTAAACCCCCTGCTTATATTAAGGAAGGTCTTGATTGGCTTAATACTATGTTAATTAATGACGCATCGTTGGGAACTTCGTCGTTAGTTATGTCGGAGAGCGAGCAATGACAGATGTAATCGACACAAAAGCTGTTGATGATGAAATTTACAGCTGTCTAGACCTCGACAAGCCTAAAAGCTTTTTTCTTTTTGCCGGTGCAGGGTCAGGTAAAACTCGCTCATTGGTTGAAGTATTAAAACGGTTTCGTGAAAATAATATTTATCGCTTACGAACCAATGCACAACAAGTGGCAATTATCACTTATACCAATGCAGCATGTGATGAAATTAAGCGGCGATTGGAGTTCGATCCAGCATTCAATGTATTAACCATTCATAGCTTTTCTTGGGAGCTTATTAAGCCATATACATATGATATTAAAGCGTTGCTTGGAGTGCGACTTCAAAAGGATATTAATGAGCTTGAAGTAGCACAAAGCAAAGGGCGGGCGGGATCGAAGGCTGCTGAAGATAGGCCTCGGCAAATAGCGTCTAAACGCAAACGGCTGGAATCACTAAGCACTGTTCGAAAATTTACCTATAACCCTAATGGAGAGAACTCGGGCAAAGATTCTCTGAATCATGCTGAGGTGCTAGCATTAACGGCGGAATTACTATCAAGCCGCCCACTTCTTCAAAAAATCTTGACTCGTAAGTTTCCAGTCTTACTTGTAGATGAAAGCCAAGACACAAAAAAAGAATTAATCGATGCGCTTTTTTCAGTTCAGCGAATACATAAAGCTCAATTTTCACTTGGGCTTTTTGGCGATATCATGCAGCGTATCTATATGGATGGAAAAGAGGATCTAGGGCTTGTTCCATTACCTGATGACTGGCTGACACCGAAGAAAATCTACAATTACAGATGCCCACGTCGAGTCGTTAAGCTAATCAATAAAATTCGGAAGGACGTTGATCAAAACTTGCAAGAACCTGTTAAAAAAAATGAAGGCTTTGTAAGGCTATTCATAGCAGATACCAGACAATCCATTGATAAAGCGGCATTTGAAGATACTGTTTGCAAAAAAATGGTTGAGTTTACGAACGATAAACTATGGACGGACTCAAACGAAAACAAAATCCTTACCTTAGAGCACCATATGGCAGCGCAACGTGGTGGATTCTCAAACTTCTTCAATGCCCTATACAACGTCGACAAGCTAAAAACCGGCCTATTAGATGGAACTTTATCTGGCATAACTTTTTTTTCTGAAAAAATACTGCCACTTATTAATAGCTTGGAAGTTAATAATCAATTTGCTATATCCAAAATACTCAACAAATATTCTCCATTAATGTTCAAGGAACAATTTGAACATAGTGAAAACCCTAAAACCGAATTAAAAAAAGCCAAGGAAGCAGTAGATGCACTTTATGCCCTATGGGAAAACGATTCGAACCCAACGCTACAAAATATTCTCAAAGAAACTAACCGTAGTGGCCTATTTAAAGTGCCCGACATTCTAACCGCTATTGCAGACAGGCAGGAAAAAGACTTTGAACTAGCTGAAGATGATACTGACCCCATTATTGATGCTTGGGATAAAGCATTAGCATTGAGCTTTAATGAATTCAAAAGCTATGTGCAATATATCTCCGATAAATCGCGTTTTGGCACGCATCAGGGTATCAAAGGACTCGAATTTCCTCGTGTCATGGTGATTCTCGATGATGAGGAGGCTCGCGGCTTTTTATTTAGTTATGAAAAGTTATTCGGTGCTAAGACCCCTACAAAAGCAGACATTGATAATCAGGCAAATGGCAAAGAGACCAGTATTGAACGCACTAGACGTTTATTTTATGTGACTTGCAGTCGAGCAGAAGAAAGTCTGGCGATCATCGCGTACACCAGTGAACCTAATAAAGTGAAAGAAAATGCCTTAAGGCAGGAATGGTTTACAGAAGAAGAGATTGTCACATTGTAGTATTGGTCTTCACTGTCATTCTAACTTATTGTTAGTAGGCTCGTACTTTCTCTTTTGGTCAAACAGCGTATTAAAACTTGGAAAAATATATTAAGAAATGCAACCTAAAAACTGCCGTTTAGTGGGTATTAAGCAACTGCAAATAGGAGAGAATTTAGAATGGCAAAAAAACTATGGAATCCTTACACAAATGTAATTGTTTGTGGTGTGGAGAATGCGCAACTGACATCTAGTGGAATGGGAAGTCAGAGGTTTGAAAACTTATTCGAAGCTCAGCGAGTATTTCCGGATCTAGATCCTAATGTTAATTCAAAGCGGTTTACTTGGGCAATGGGCGATCCAGAAAAGGATGTAATGCGCTTTGAAACTTGGGCGGCAGAAAAGCTTTATGGAAATTAAGCGATAAGTTGGCTTAACTGATACTAGACAAAAAAAAGGTTAAAATATGAAATTAAAAGTAGAAGTAAGCGAAGATGCAGCAGATATTCCGACTATGCGAGACATGTCAATTGTGGAATATCAAACCTACATCGAAAACGAAATTTTCTTTATCGATCATCATGACGTGTTGCGCTCGGCCATGGGACAATACCCACTAGCAGTGACCCATGAACAAATGAAAGTACTTATTAAATATTTCGAAAGTATTCTGCCAAAAATTGGTGGAGAAAGTGATTAGCAAGTGCTCAATCTACCCGTACAAATGTCCGCTTTTGGCCGCAAGTCGCCAAACTTAACTACGGAGATGCACTCTGATTATTATTTCAGATAGTTTTTATCATTCGCCTGTAATTGTTGATTCTAAACGATTAGAGCACTTTTGGCGTATGGATTCTGCATACTTAACCCAGTGGAAAGGAGGGCCCCGAGATAAGTGGTTTTTAAAAGGTGAGAATAATAGAAAGGTCGCCTTTATCGCAGGCATTGCATCAATAGAAGACCGGGATCAAATAAGCTTTACAAATGGAAGACATAGAACTCGTTGGCTTCTGGATGAGGGGCTTGGGGAGTTACCAATCTGTATCCCTGCTCATGAATTGGAAGCATGGATCGATAGAGACCTTATCATTCAAATAAACCAGCCAATAGCTTTTCCAGAAATATCTAAACTAGTAATGCGGTATTAATATTCGCTATAGTGAAAGCTGCTATCAAACCTCTTTCGATATCAATCCGATATAGTATTTATAAGCGACAATTAATTCGCTGCAACCACTCATCAAACAATTGCGCCTTATCACTGATCGACCGAGACATACGCTTCGCTCCCTGCACATACGCCTTATCTGCCGAATCACACTGCGTGACATTAAGACTTACCGATTCGCAAAAGAATGCGCAATAGTCGTTAAACTCGGAAAATTCATCGCAAAGGTTCAGAAACTCCTGCTGGACCGATAGCTCTTGCCCGCCGATCTTCCTTTTTGTCTCTATATCCAACATATTAAATCCGTCCATATACGTATTATTTGCTAATCATAGTATGTAGAACTATAGTATGCAAATTAGCAAAGTTGGCGAATGCCTACACAACCTAATCAATGCCAACTTGTTAACGTATTCGCGGCCAATGTTCGACGTAAACGGCTGGAGCTTGGGCTTTCCCAAGAGGAGCTTGCGGAATATGCCGGGGTGCATCGCACTTATATCGGAATGCTGGAGCGCGGTGAGAAGAACGTCACGATTTACAATATCGAGCGGTTATCTATTGCGCTTGATGTGACACCAGCTTATTTATTAACGCCTTTCGAAAAATAGTATTAACGGCTTTTACTATTTCGCTGTAGGTAGGGAGCAACCCGTGAAGATGCTGATGAAAAGGAAGATAGCTACTCGATCAAGCCTTCATAAAATGAGTTGCGGAGGCGTAAATGAACCTCTCTTTATCTGAACTGGCCACTTTAATTCGCCTCGTTGACAAGGAACTAGAGGAACTGCACGAACAGATTGATTCTGACAACGATGAGATAGCCGACGATGCAGCGGATCTTTCTGTTCAGGTGGGTGAGATAGCTGGAAAGCTTAAAGCGCTCTATGAAAGCAATTGGCAAGAAGGCAGCAACCATGTGCCTTACGATAAAATTCTAAAATAATTTACAGAGGCCGATTACTTTCGGCCCACACGATGATCTTCAGCACGATCTTGATCAACGCACTCCGTTTCCCAAAACCGCTAATCCCCCCGCAGGCCAACCAATCCAGACACAGTAAAAAAAGCAGCGCCAACTGCAGCAATCACAATATGCTCGGGGTGGAGCCATCCAAAGAGCAAATTCGCGACAACCAGACTTAAATAAACATTCTGTTTTACAGCGTGCGCACTTAACAGATTTTCAGAAGATTCTCGTGTCATAGTGATATATTCCAACGTGATGCGAAGTATCCTGATTCACAAACCGTTTGATTGTTACACAACCGCGTTAATTTTTTCACGCCCCTATTTTTTTAAACCACTATGGAGAGCCGATATGACCACGCCAGCAAAAAATACCATCTGCCTTTGGTACAACGGTGACGCGGAAGAAGCGGCGCGGTTAATTCTTTGCAACGTGTTGCGTTATAAAATAAAAAAGCCGGCGCATGTACGCCGGCTTTTTTGTGTCGCTGTTACCGATTTACTTACTCTGCAAAAAATTCAACAAATCCTGATTCAACTGCTCCTTGTGCGTATCTGCCAATCCGTGCGGGGCGCCTTTGTAGATGATCAGTTTTGAATTCTTGATCAACGCGGCTGAGGCTTTGCCGGTGGTTTCAATCGGTACGAGTTGATCGTCGTCGCCGTGTACTACCAGGGTTGGCACATCAAATTTTGCTAAATCTTCTCTGAAATCCGTTGCTGAAAACGCGGCGATGGAGTCGTAAGTATTTTTTGCACCGGCCATCATGCCCTGCCTCCAGAAGGATTGGATCATGCCTTGTGAAGGTTTGGCGCCTTCGCGGTTAAAACCAAAGAAGGGGCCGGAGGCGATGTCCAGGTACAGTTGCGAACGGTCTTTGTTGGACGCTTCACGGATGCCGTCGTACACCGACATGGGTACGCCGTTGGGATTCCACTCGGTCTTCACCATGATCGGCGGTACAGCGCTGATCAGTGCGGCTTTTTTCACGAGTTTGGTGCCGTGCCGGCCGATGTAACGTGCCACTTCGCCGCCGCCAGTGGAGAAGCCTACCAGGGTTACATCTTTTACCTTGAGGGCGTTGATCACGGCAGATAAGTCGTCGGCGTAGTGGTCCATGTCGTTACCGTCCCAAGGCTGGCTGGAGCGGCCATGGCCACGGCGGTCGTGGGCAATCACACGGTAGCCTTTCTCGGCAAGGAATTGCATTTGCGATTCCCAGCTGTCTGAGTTGAGCGGCCAGCCGTGGCTGAACATCACGACCTGGCCATTTTTGGGGCCCCAGTCTTTGTAGTACAGCTCCACGCCGTCTTGGGTGGTGACGGTGCTGGCGGTGCGGGCAACCTTGCTTGATGCGTCGGCGGCGATGGAGATGAGCGGCAATGCGGCAACGGCTAAGGTGGCGATGAGGGTACGCGTAAATTTGTTCATGACTTTGCTTCCTTTTACATTCAATGTGGTGAGTGATTTGGGTATTGCGTGTTGACGAGGAGCATTGTCTGGCAATCTCGCATACGAATTGATACAGTTTGTCTTTAATTTTTGACGGATCGTATTTATGGTGGATCGACTCGCTGCCCTGCTGGGCCACTTTTCTGTCAGTGCCCGCACCTTCCAAACCGGCCCGCTGTGCGGCATTAACACGCTGGATGGGACAGAGCCCTATGGGCAGCTGCATCTTATGAAGGCGGGACGGGCCGAGGTTTGGCACGGCAACACCCGCGCCCATACGCTGGAAGAACCGACCCTGCTGTTTTATCCCCGCCCTACCGCGCACCGGTTTGTCACGGACAGCGAGCGGGGCGCCGATTTTGTGTGTGCGCATATTGCGTTTGAAGGCGGCGCGGCCAATCCCCTCGCCACTGCCCTGCCCGCCTGCGTGTGTATTCCGCTGTCGCAACTGCCCGATAGCGTGTCAATCCTGACGCTGTTGTTTGCCGAAGCCGAGGCGAGTAACTGTGGCCGACAAGCAGTGCTGGATCGGTTATTTGAAGTGGTATTGATTCAACTCTTGCGGCAATTGATGGAAAACGGCAGCGCCCAGGTCGGCCTGCTCGCGGGTTTTGCGCACCCGCAATTGCGCCGCGCGATTGTGGCAATACATCAGGCGCCGGAAAAAGATTGGAGCGTGGAATCACTCGCGACGGTGGCAGGCATGTCGCGGAGTGTGTTTTCCAATTTATTTCGCGACGCAGTGGGAGAAACGCCAGCGAGCTATGTGCAACGCTGGCGCATCGGCCTGGTACAAAAATGGTTGAAGGGCGGGCAGTCGCTCAAGTTGATTGCGGAAGAAGCCGGTTACGGCAGCGAGTCGGCGCTCTCCCGCGCGTTTAAATCGCAATGCGGGGTTTCGCCGAAGGCGTGGCTTAAGCAGGCGCGCGACTGACTGGCATTAACTACTCGAATTATTCACCAGATTAACCGCCACCTGTGACACATGCTCGGCACCCCGGAGAATTTCATCAATGATGGCCGAGGCTTCATTCACCAGGTTGGCGTTTTGCGTGGCCTGAGTTATTACCTCGATCATGCTGTCGCGCGCTTTTACCACCAGGTCACTGTTTTTATCCACCATGTGATTAATTTCTTCTGTGGATTTGCTGGTTCTGGCGGCGAGCGTCCGGACTTCGTCGGCCACGACCGCAAACCCTCGGCCATGGTCACCGGCGCGCGCGGCTTCAATCGCGGCATTTAATGCAAGCAAATTGGTTTGATCCGCAATGGATTTTATCGTGGTGACAATCTTGGAAATCTCACGGGATTGCTGATTCAAATCCTCAACCCGCTCGGCAGATTGCTTTATGTCGACCGCGATCTTTTCCGAGTTGCGGAGATTTTCTTGCAGAATTTGTGCGCCCTGCTCTGACACTTGCGCCGTCTCCACGGCGGTGCTGTAAGCCACCTCGGCGGCCTTTTGGATTTTGAGTTGTTTTTCGATGCGCGCCGTAACGTCGCTAGCGACTTTAATAATTTTGATGATGCTTCCGGCGTGGTTGTAAACCGGGTTGTAGGTTGCTTCCAGCCACACGGTATTGCCACGGCTGTCCAGCCGCTGGAAGAGACCGTTTTTAATTTTTCCGCTGGCTAATTCCTGCCAGAAATTCGGATTCTCATTGTAGAAATCTACCGGGCAAAATATTTTGTGATGTTTGCCTTTAATCGCATGGAGGTCGCGGTAACCCATAGTAAGCAAAAAATTTTCGTTTGCGTTGGCCACCGAGCCATCGGGGGTGAATTCTATTACCGCGCTGGAGCGGTGGATGGCTTCAATCAGCGCGCCACTTTCCATCGCCTGCAACTGCGTGTGCGTCACGTCGTAGGCGATCTTCATGATGTGCGCCAGGGTGCCGTTTTCATAGATGGGGATGTAGGTCGCTTCCAACCAGATATCCGATCCATTCTTGTGTTTGCGCCGGAATATGCCGCGCTTGGCAATGCCTTGGGACAAGTCCTGCCAGAATGCGGAATACTCCCGGGAGACGATGACATCCTGCGGGCAAAAAAGGCGATGGTGACGGCCTTTTATCTCATCCAGGCGGTACCCGACCACCGCGAGAAACGACTCGCTCGCGTCTACTACCTCGCCGGTTTTGGTGAAATTGATGGTCGCGCAGCAGCGCGAAATACTGTCGAAACGCTCCTGAAGGCTTGCAACCTGTTGGGCCAGAGCCGCTTGTTCCTGCGCCCGACGCTTGGAGAAAAACATAAACGTGATACTCGCAGATGATGAATGTGGATGAAAATCAATGAGTTATTCGTCCGGGCTTGGCGAGGGCAGCATGACGAGATATGCCTTGAACAGACGATGTTGATTTATACGCCAAGCGACGTGAAATGGATGTGCGAGTTGATAAATAAATTGGCCAATGAAGCAGCGGCCCTGTCGATTTCAGTCGTTCCCGTTCGACTAGTCAGTAAGCAACATCCAACCATCAATAAGGAGACGACCATGTCAAACGAAGCAAACACCGTACGTTTACACCGCGTGCTGCGCGCACCCGCCGAGCGGGTTTATAAAGCCTTTACCGATAAAAGTGCGCTGGAGCGCTGGCTGCCACCCTATGGATTTACCGGCACGATCCACACTATGGATGTCCGCGTCGGCGGCGGTTATAAGATGTCGTTCACCAATTTCGGTACCGGAAGCAGCCACTCGTTTACGGTGGAATACACTGAGCTGGTGCCCAACCAATACATTCAACACAAAGATCGTTTTGACGATGCGAACCTGCCCGGAGAGATGACAGTGTCCATCACGCTCAAAACTGTATTGTGCGGAACGGATATCAGCATTGTGCAGGCGGGTATTCCGGAGGTGATTCCGACAGAAATGTGTTACCTGGGTTGGCAAGAATCGCTGGACCAACTGACCAAATTGGTTGAGCCTGACATTTCGGATAATGGGTGAGACAATCTGCCCTTCATTAAGTGAAGGGTCAGGTGAATCAATGAATGGAAGGAAACTCGTTTCGATAGTTCTGGTGTTGGTGTGCATGTCGGCCCCGGCATTTGCGGATAAGACGGACGCCTTGCAACAGGCTTTAACAGGCATCATGTATGAGCACAAGATTCCTGCTTTATCGGTCAGCGTCATACAGTCAGGGAAGATTGTATTTATCGCTGACTTACATCAACAGAAGGATAAAATTCTACAAACTGGACCAGGCACTACACGTTTTAGAATCGCGTCTATCACCAAGCTGTTTACCGCTCAAGCAATCCTGCAGTTAGCGGAAAAAGATACGTTAGCACTCGATAACAAGGTTGCCGTTTATATTCCCGAGTTTAAGCATTCCCAACTGACTATTAAACATTTACTCACCCATCACGGCGGTTTACAGGACAAGGTCTGGCCCGAGCCTTTCAGTGAAGACAGCGGGTATAGCGCTTATCTTAAAAACGTACTGACGGTTAATCCGGATAGCAAACCGGGCGTTCAGTTTCAGTATTCCGACACGGGTTTTAATTTGCTCGGCAAGATTATTACCGAGGCTTCCGGATTGCCCTATCAGACTTACATCGAACGTCATATTTTGAAGCCCGCGTTGATGGATAGCTCCGGTTATTATTCTGGATCGACTGGCGTACAGCCAGATGTGGAGCCGTTTAAAAATGCACGGCCTATCCCTCATGACCAGCAATGGCCTTTTGACCCACAGTTTTTTCCCAGTGAAGGGTTAATTACTAACGTCGCCGATTTAAGTCTGTGGGTCCAGGCGGTTTTAACTAAATCGCCAAAACTCCTGACGAAAAACACTTACGAACAAATGCTTACGCCTTTACAAAACACAAGCTGGGAAGAAACGCGCATTGGTTTGGGCTGGTTCATCACTCGCCGTCATCAGAGTGATTACGCGTACCACATGGGCGGCATACGCGGCTATGAATCTATTCTTGTGCTGGAACCCCGTGCTAACAACGCCATCATTGTACTGACAAACAGCAGTGATGTGCCGCGCTGGGACATTGTTGATGTGATTGAGGGGGTATTGAATGGAAATTAATTTTTTGAAGAACTCGGTGGCTTTGACCATGAATATATTATTAATTACGCTACTTATAATTGGCGTGATCGGGTGCAGCAACAAAGCCGTGTACAAGAATATACGCATCAATCAGCGCAACGATTGTATTAAGGAACCACCACCTGCCTATGATGAATGCATTGAACGCACGAATAAATCTTACGAAGAGTATCAGCGTGAACGAAACGGCGTATCGGACAAATAGAGGTATTGGAATTTTTATGAAACACATAAAGGCATTGCTCACTGGCTTTACATTAATTTTTTTATCCGCTTATAGCTTAGCTGCAACAATCAGTAGTGACATGATGTTTTCAGCCAATACTGCATCAAAGTTTGCTGACCCCCGCGTGATTATTTCTGTAATAAAAGAAGTCGAACTGCCATCAGCTTATGGGAAGAATGGAAAATATGCGTTATGCAAGATGTCGTTCAATTTAACCAAGTCTTCCGCGAATCTTTATACCCCGAAGAACGTCAACATAGATTTTTGTAACACGAATGACGAATCAGGGCTTTTGATGAAGCGATGCTTAAAAGCTTATCCAAAGTGGGGATTTTCACCCAAGGTGAAAGGCGATACCGTTTCAGAAACGGAAAGGTTTATTGGCACCTGTGCGCTACGAGGAAAAGAAGATCGGAGCATTATTATTAAAGAATAATTGATATGGAGTTTTTGTCGGATTACGCTGCGCTAATCCGACCTACGTGGAGAGGGATTTTATACAAAAAGGAACCTTTCGAGTGAGCCATCGTCTGCTTTTTACGATGTTGCAACCTTTCCGAAGGAGACCATTATGGAAACGCAAGAATTGCATCGCGGCCGTTTGATTGATCATATTCAATTGGTTGTGCGTGACTTGTCGGTATCGCGCACATTTTATACGGCGGTTCTGGCGGTATTGGATATTCCTGTCAGCGGTACCGGTGATGGATTTTTCTGGGCGGACGAATTGGTCGTATCAGCAGCAGACAGCCCGGCGGCCCTGGGTATGTTAACCGGGCGTAATCATCTGGCATTTCAAGCGAAAGATCGCGCGACGGTAGATGCATTTTATGAAGCGGCTATTGCTCACGGCGGCACCTCCAACGGCGCGCCCGGTGTGCGCAGCAATTATCATCCGGGCTATTATGCTGCGTTTGTGCTGGACCCGGATGGTAACAATATTGAAGCCGTTTACCATGGCGAAGCAAACCGCAGTGCATCGTCGGTGCTTATCAGGTTTTGATGAAATCCTGATGTAAAAATTATTACGTTTTTTATCACTTCATATTTCAAAAACTCGGCGGAAAACCCCGCTGAGCCCCTTCTTTCTTTTTCTTCATTTCTCACTGCTTGACTCACCGGGCCTCGTCAACAAGTTGTCATGATTACGTTTGTAGAATGCCGTCACCAATATCCATAACCACTAAGGAAAACGTGATGTCATTTCTATCAGGCATAAAGCAAGCAGTAATGTTTCGGTCGGCCGGTTACCTGTTGTTGGCGACTTTGGCCAGCGGTATCGGCCAAGCACAGGCGGATGAGTTTCCTCGCTGGGATGCAGCGATTACCAAATACAATGAAGCGCAGGTGCTGAATTTCCATCCCAAGTTCGACTTTGATTCTGATGGCTGCTATGCGGCTACGCCGTTTCATCGTTATGAAAATTTGCGGCAGAATCCGGGCCTTGGTGCAACCGGTACTGTGTGGGGCGCATGTCGGGATGCCGGCTGGGAAAATTATGCGAATACCGTTCATCGCCAGCTGTGCCGCACCACCAACGAAGATGGTAATACCATCCAACGCTGTGCACATTTTTATGAACTGTATTTTGAAAAAGACCAGGCACTGGGTTTTTCTTTCCTGGCCGGTCATCGTCATGATGTAGAAACCGTCATTGTGTGGACGGGCAAAATTAATAATCAGGCTCCGTTTGTTTCACACACTTCCGTGAGCGCACACGGCAGCTTTACCACCAGAGCAATGAGCCAGATTCAAACCCAGGGGTCCCATGCGCTGGTGGTTTACCATAAAGATGGCGCGGGCACTCACGCATTTCGTTTTGCGAACAGCACTGACAAAAATAATGTCGAGTTCCAGGGTAACTGGGGCGAATTTTATGCTCCCAATATCCTGAGCCATTATCGCGCCGTGGCGTCATGGAGCAATGATGAGTGGACGCGTTATAACGCCAACAGACAATATCGATTGGTGCTGGAAAATTCAAACTTCGGCAGCGCGACCTTTAAAACCCGTAACGATGCGGAAGTGTTAAATAAAGCCAATGATAATGCCCCGCGCAGTGATGCCTTCTGGGCGAATACCTGGTTTTCCTGGGATGACGTGTGGGCGACGCGGGCAAAAGAGTTTGAAGCCAACTACCCTGCTATTCACCAGCAAATCAGCGAATAAAAAGATAGCGATTGATGTTAAAGCTGCGAGGTTGCAGCTTTAACATCAGCACCCTTACTTCCACTTGATATTACAGCCCAGGCTCGGCACCTGGCTCGGTGATACAGGCTTTCCTTCCAATAGTGCATCCATTGCTGCACGCAAATCTTTACCGGTAACCGGTACGTCATTGCCCGGCCGGGCATCGTCAAACTGACCGCGATAAACCAATTGCAGATCACCATCGTATAAGAAAAAATCCGGCGTACAGGCGGCATCGTAAGCCTTGGCAACTTGTTGGGTTTCATCATAAAGATAGGTTATGCCGAGGTTGAGTTGCGGCATTTTTTCCGGCGCGTCATCGGGATATTGTTCGGCATCGTTGGAACTGATGGCAACCAGGCCGATCTCGCTGTCGCGGTAATCACGCCCCAGGGCACGTAACCCTTCAAGGATGTGTTTAACAAAGGGGCAGTGGTTACACATAAAGATGACCAACAAGCCTTTGGCTTTGCGCAGATCATCGCGCGCGACCTGCTGATTGTTAGCGGGATTGAACAAACGAAAATCAGCGGCAGCGCTGCCGAGGGCAACCATGGTTGAGGGTGTGCGGGCCATAGGCTTCTCCTTTCATGTGGGTGGCGTTGATGTGGGTGATGAGCCTACCACATCTATCGCGCGGCGCTCAGGCGCATCTATACACTTCTTAAAGCTGCGCCCGTTGCGACCGGCGGCGCGCCTTTGTTAACCTGCCGAATCACTGCAACCGTCATCGGAGACGATAAATGAAAACCCTAACCCGCTCCTATTCATTACTCGCTGTAGCACTCGGCCTGCTGCTGGGTGCCGGTGCGGCGCACAGTAAAACGATCAATGTCAAAACAGAAACCACACCGCTGCGCGTGGTCACCGTCACCGAGGGATTGAAAAATCCCTGGGGTCTGGACTTCCTGCCAGGCGGCAAGATGATTGTGACCGAGCGCGGCGGCCAGATGCGCATTGTTGACGCAGATGGCACCAAAGGCCCGGCCCTGAAAGGGCTACCCGAGATTATTGCGCGCGGTCAGGGCGGCTTGCTGGATGTCACCGTGGCACCGGATTTCGCGACCAGCAAGCGCGTGTATTTTGCGTATTCTGAACCGGCCAAAGAAGGCAAAGGTAACAGCACGGCTGTGGCTTACGGCGTATTAAAAGGCGATGCGCTGGAAGACGTGACCGTGGTGTTCAGTCAGCAACCAAAATTCGACAGCACGGCGCACTTCGGATCGCGCATTGTGTTCACGCCAGACGGCAATATGTTTGTCACCCTGGGTGATCGCTACTCGCGCATGGATGATGCCCAAACCCTCGATAACCACCACGGCAAAGTGGTGCGCATCAAACCCGACGGCAGCGTGCCGGAGGATAATCCTTTTGTAAAAACTGAAGGTGCCTTGCCCGAGATCTGGTCTTACGGTCACCGCAATGTGCAGGGCGCGGCCTTGCATCCCACTACCGGCAAACTCTGGACCGGCGAGCACGGCCCACAGGGCGGCGATGAAATTAACCTGGACGAGCCCGGAAAAAATTACGGCTGGCCAGTGATTACCTACGGTGAAAATTACGGCGGCGGCAAGATCGGTATCGGCACGCACAAAGAAGGCATGGAGCAACCCTTGCACAAGTGGGTGCCGTCCATCGCGATTGCGGGCATGACGTTTTACACCGGTGATAAATTTCCTGAGTGGAAAGGCAATTTATTGGTAAGCGCGTTGCGCGGCCAAACCCTGGCGCGCCTGGTACTGGATGGCGACAAGATCACCCACGAAGAACGCCTGCTGCAAGAAGAAGTCGGTGAGCGTTTCCGCGATGTGGTGCAAGGGCCGGATGGTTTTGTGTATCTGATTTCTGATGAAAACAACGGCAAGATTTATCGCCTTGAGCCCGCCAGCAAAAAATAATTGCCTTGATGACAGCGCCGGAAGAAGTATTCCGGCGCTTCGCTTTCTTTCTCAATATTTCCCAGCAGTACCCGGCGGTAAGGAACAGCCATAAACGCGGCAGTAACGTTTATCGGCCCAGCGCTCATAGAAATGATCCACCAACCGGGCGAACAGGCGCCAACGCAGGGGGCGCAACAGGAAGCCAAATGGCGTATACGACCAGGCGGCGACACTCGCATCCATATCCATCAACCAACGGCCGTCTGCCTGTTTCAAATGCAAACGGCGCAGCAAACGTTCGCGTTCATCCGCCGATAAACTCAACATGTCGTGCACATTGATTAACTGCAATCCCGCCGCTTTGAACTTATTGAGCCAGTGCATTTCGCGCAGGCAGATGGGACATTGGCCATCGTAAAACAACGTGGCTTTATCCAGCACAAACGAGACAATTTCAGTCGAGGATTTATTGGCAGCAGGCGAGTTGCGCACGATCAGTCACCTTCAAAAAAGGACAGCATTGATACGCGTTAATAACATCTGTTCGCGGTAATAACGAGCGATGCAGCTTTGGCAAAAGCGACGCGTTACTGACGCTATACGCGCTTACTATAAGGCTGGATCAGGCGTGAATATAAATCAAGGCACGGCAACAAAAATTCTCCGCACAATCAGCGCCGGCTGATCGCAAACAACCTGCTTGTGACCAATTAGCACGATTGCGATCTTTTACTGGATTTATCCGGTATAAGCGGCTATTTTTTCGCAACCTGTCGAGGAGGCTTCATGACTTATAGCACGCTGCAACAACCTGCTGATGCGTTATTCCACCGGAAAGAGACGGCGCCGCGCGTCACCACCGGGGTTTTGCTGGTGAACCTGGGTACGCCGGATGCGCCCACCACACCGTCGGTGCGCACCTATCTTGCAGAATTTCTGTCCGACCCGCGCGTCATTGAAATTCCGCCCCTGGCGTGGAAGCTGATTTTGCATGGCATTATCCTGCGCGTGCGCCCGAAAAAATCCGCCGCCTTGTACAAGAGTATCTGGACCGATGAAGGCTCGCCGTTGCTGGCGATCAGCCAGCGTCAGCAGGCCGCTGTTCAACAAGAGTTAGGCAGCGACGTCAGCGTCAAGTTGGGCATGCGTTACGGCAACCCCTCCATTGCCAGCGCGTTGCGGGAATTTCGTGAAGCCGGTATTCGGCGCATCATTGTCTTGCCGTTGTATCCGCAATACGCCGCGCCCACCACCGGCTCTGTGTTCGATGCCGTTGCGCGCGAACTCATGACCTGGCGTTGGGTGCCGTCGGTGGATTTTATTAACGGTTATATCGATAACCCGCTATATATCGATTCCCTGGCGCAGAGTATTAAAGAACATATTGATGCACAGGGCTTGCCGCAAAAAATTCTTTTTTCTTACCACGGTATGCCAAAGCGCAATCTGGAGTTGGGCGATCCTTATTATTGTTTTTGCATGAAGACCACACGCCTGGTCGCCGAAAAATTGGGGCTGGATAAAGACGTGTGTTTATCGACGTTTCAGTCGCGCTTTGGCTACGCGGAGTGGTTGCAGCCTTACACCGATAAAACGCTGGAAGCATTACCCGCACAGGGCATTAAACAGATTGCGATAGTTTCCCCTGCCTTCAGCGCAGATTGCCTGGAAACTCTGGAAGAGTTGGCGGAACAGAACCGGGAGATTTTTTTACATCATGGCGGCGAGTCGTATCACTACATTCCCGCCTTGAATGATCGCCCTGATCATATCAGTGCGCTGGTTGATATTATTCGCCAGAAGTTGTAAGTGTCGGATTACGCTTTGCTAATCCGACCTACATGGTGGGACGCGCGTGTTCCCGTAGGTCGGGTTAGCGCAGCGTAACCCGACACCACCCTCGCGGCGTAAACAAAGGAGTTTACTGGTCAAGAGGTTCATGAATTCATTAGCGACCCGCCATGGCATTCCCTACTTTGTGATCTTCAGCACCGGGCACGGTTTATCCTCGCTCGGTAGCTGGATGCAAAAAACGGCCGTGGGTTGGTTGACCTGGGAGCTGACGCATTCGCCCGCCTGGGTGGGCGCCATCGCGATGAGCGATTTAATTGCGGCCTTATGGGTCGCCCCCTTCGCCGGTGCAGTGACAGATCGCAGTAATCCTTTTCGCCTGATGTTGCTCACCCAAACCCTGCTGATTGTATTGACGCTGATCCTCTGGGCCATGACGGCCAGCGGTGTGGTGACCATCTGGTTATTACTCGCCTGGGCAATCACCGACGCCAGTGTGCAAGGTTTTAATCAACCGGTGCGTATGTTGGTCATTGGTTCACTGGCGCCGCCGGAGCGCATGTCGCAGGCCATTGCCACCAATTCCATTGCCGTGAATCTTGCGCGCAGCCTCGGCCCGGCGATTGCCGGCGTGGTGATGGTGACCGGCCATATCGAGCAGGTATTTCTGATCAATGCCTTTTCGTTTATTGCCTTGGTGACCGTCATCGTGTGGGTACGCCGCCACATCAATCGGCCGGGTTTATCACCGCGCACCGTGCATATCCTGCACGACATCCATTCCGGTTTTTCCTATATTCGTCACACGCCAGTGATTGCTACGTTATTTGCGCTGGCGCTGGGTTTTGCGTTGCTGGCGCGGCCGTTCAGCGAATTATTTCCTGCGATTGCGGGGGATATCTTGCGCGGCGGTCCGCAAACCCTGTCCTGGCTGATGAGCGCGCAAGGCTTCGGCGCCCTGCTCGGTGCCGTATGGATGTTAAAAGCCAAACCGGCAGACCATCTCATAAAAATTACCTTTGGCTCCGCCGTCGGTATTGCTGCGACCCTGATGATTTTTTCATTCACCACGCAACTGGAATGGGTGGTTTTTATCATCGCCATCGCCGGTATTTTTCATGTGGTGTGTAATATCGGTATGCAAACCATGGCGCAAACCTTGAGTGAACCGGCAATGAAGGGTCGGGTGATGGCGTTGTACGGTTTGATCTTTCGCGCCGGCCCGGCTTTGGGCGCATTTATCTTCGGCGCCTGTGCGCAGTGGGTGAATCTGCAATGGTTGCTCGGTGCAGCAGCGGCAGTGTTTGGCGTGATGGTATTAGTGAAATTGCCGCAGATCCGGCGGGTTTATTTCACGGAAATTTTGATGTAAATCAATTTCACCCGCTATTCCTTTTTGAAAAGTATTTTTTCTCAACTATCCTCACAAAACCGTTGTTACACCAATAAGGGGTCGCAGTGATGCAGAAACCTCAGCTTGCCCAAGCCGATCAGGAACAGCGGCGCCAGGAATGGCGCCTGTTTATTTTTATTATCGTGTTTTTATTTCCTATCCTCAGTGTCGCTATTGTTGGCGGCTATGGTTTTGTGGTGTGGATGTATCAGCTCTTTGCCGGCCCACCCGGCCCTCTCTAAGCCTGCACATTTTTCTTCATGGAATAAGGATTGCCCGTGTCTGCTGAATTAATTCCGTTACACCAACCGCCGCACATGGTGCACATCGCCAGTGTCATTGCGCATGTGCACCCCTTTGCGGTGCTGGATATCCAGCGCTGGCTGGAAACAAAACCCGGCGTGGAGATTCATGCAGTCAGTGATCAGGGCAAGCTGGTGATTGTGATAGAGGCAGCCCAGGAGCAGGCCATTCTGAATCTCATTGATGACATTACCGCACAACCCGGCGCGCTTAACGCGGCGCTCGTGTATCACGAAATTTTGAATGAGGAGGCTGGCCCCCTATGACAATTTCCCGCCGCGAATTTGCCAAAGCCCATGCTGCTGCCGTAGCCGCAGCCGTCATCGGCGTCCCCTTACCCGCCAGCGCGACCAACCTTATCACCAACCGCGAATTAACCACGCTCAAATGGGACAAGGCGCCATGCCGTTTTTGCGGCGTGGGCTGCGGCGTGATGGTGGCGACCAAAGATGACCAGGTGGTTGCCACCCACGGCGACGTGAAGGCTGAGGTGAATCGCGGGCTGAATTGCATCAAAGGTTATTTTCTTTCCAAGATCATGTATGGCGGTGATCGTTTGCGAACACCGCTGTTGCGCATGAAAGACGGCAAGTACGACAAGCAGGGCGATTTTGCGCCGGTGACCTGGGACCAGGCGTTCGACATCATGGCGCAAAAGTTTAAAGAAGCGCTGCGTGAATCCGGGCCGGAAAGTGTGGCCATGCTCGGCTCCGGGCAGTGGACTATCTGGGAAGCCTATGCCGCCAGCAAACTGTTTAAAGGCGGCCTGCGCAGCAATAACCTCGACCCCAATGCACGTCATTGTATGGCGTCGGCGGTGGGCGGCTTTATGCGGACCTTCGGCATCGACGAACCCATGGGTTGCTATGACGATATTGAACATGCCGATGCGTTTGTCCTCTGGGGTGCAAACATGGCGGAGATGCATCCGATTCTGTGGAGTCGCATCACGGACCGGCGGCTGTCCTTCGAACATGTGAAAGTGGTGGCGATGTCGCCCTACGAAACGCGCAGTTTTGAGCTGGCGGATATTCCGATCATCTTCAAGCCGCACACGGATTTAATCATCCTCAATTACATCGCCAACTACATCATCCAGAACGACAAGGTGAACCGCGACTTTGTCAATAAACATACGCGCTTTGTGCGCGGGCAGGATGACATCGGCTATGGCTTGCGCCCGGAAGATCCGCGTCAGGTCAACGCAAAAGGCGCGGACAAGGCCAACACCTGGACCGACATTAACTTTGAAGACTTCGCGGCCTTTGTGCGGCCTTACACCCTGGAGCACGCGGCTGAAGAAACCGGCGTGCCCGCTGAACGGCTCAGGAAACTGGCGGAGTTGTATGCGGACCCTAAGGTAAAAGTCATGTCGTTGTGGACCATGGGTTTTAACCAGCATACGCGCGGCGTCTGGGCCAACAACATGGTGTACAACCTGCACCTGCTGACCGGCAAGATCAGCGAGCCGGGCAACAGCCCTTTTTCCCTGACGGGCCAGCCGTCTGCCTGCGGCTCAGCGCGGGAAGTGGGCACCTTCTCCCATCGTTTGCCGGCAGACATGCTCGTCACCAATCCCAAGCATCGCGCCAAAACCGAAGACATCTGGAAGCTCCCGCCCGGCACCATCCCCGACAAAGTGGGTTTTGCGGCCGTAACCCAAAGTCGCAAATTGAAAGACGGCGTGGTGCGCGTTTACTGGACGCAAGTGTGCAACAACGTGCAGGCCGGGCCGAATATCATGCAGGAAACCCTGCCCGGCTGGCGTAACCCGAAAGCGTTTGTGATTGTGTCCGATGTCTATCCCACGGCTTCAGCGCAGGCGGCCGATTTGATCCTGCCGGCGGCCATGTGGGTGGAGAAAGAAGGCGCCTTTGGTAACGCCGAGCGCCGCACGCAATTCTGGCATCAACTGGTACCGCCGCCGGGTGAGGCGCGCTCGGATTTGTGGCAGTTGATCGAATTTTCCAAACGCCTGAAAACCGATGATGTCTGGCCAGAAGATCTGCTAGCCAAGGCGCCGGATTATCGCGGCAAAACCCTCTATCAGGTGTTATTCGCCAACGGCCAGGTAGACCAGTTCCCGCTGGCCGATATCGAGGCCGGCTATCGCAATGATGAAGCCAAGGCGTTCGGGTTTTATGTGCAGAAAGGTTTGTTCGAAGAATATGCGCGCTTCGGTCGCGGCAAAGCCCACGACCTGGCGCCCTTTGATCGCTATCACCAGGAACGCGGCCTGCGCTGGCCGGTGGTGGACGGCAAGGAAACCCGCTGGCGTTTCCGCGAAGGCTACGATCCTTATGTGGCCGAAGGCAGCGGGGTGCAGTTTTACGGTCATGAAGACAAGCGCGCGCTGATCTTTGCCCTGCCCTATGAACCGCCGGCGGAGTCGCCGGACAAGGAATATCCCTTTTGGCTTAGCACCGGACGCGTGCTGGAACACTGGCACACCGGCTCCATGACCCAACGCGTGCCGGAGCTTAACGCGGCTGTCCCCCAGGCAATGATCTACATGCATTATGAAGATGCGCGCGAACTCGGTTTCCGGCGCGGCAGTGAAGTCCGGGTGATCAGCCGGCGCGGTTCCATGCGGGGGCGCGTGGAAACCCGGGGCCGGGTCAAGCCGCCACGCGGGTTGGTTTATGTTCCCTTTTTTGATGCCAACCGGCTGGTCAATAAAGTCACGCTGGACGCGACCGATCCCATATCACTGCAGACGGATTTCAAAAAGTGTGCAGTAAAACTCGAACTCATCAGCCTGGCGTAAAGGAGTATGACGATGAAATATATCCTGTTACTGGCCTTGCTGTTGACCACGGCTTTGCACGCGGAAGACACACCTGACGCACCCGGCCCTGACGGTGTCCGCCCCGGCGGCACCTTAAGCCAGGAATTACCCGCACCGAAGATTCCCCGCGAAACCACACCCAACCGCCGACCGGTGCGCAACTATCCCGACCAGCCGCCGATGATTCCGCACACTGTGCGCGGTTATCAATTGACGAAAGAATTTAACCAATGCCTGACCTGCCACAGTCGCACCCGCAGCCCGGAAACTGGCGCGCCCATGGTGAGCATTACCCATTACCTGGACCGCGATAACCAGGTGCTCGCCGCTGTGTCGCCGCGCCGTTACTTTTGCCTGCAATGCCATGTGCCCCAACACGATGTCGCCCCCGCGACGACAAACCATTTCAAAAGCATCGATACCGTGTTGCAAGAAAGCCAAGAGCGACAGGCGGAATAAACCATGTGGACATTATTGAAAACCTACTGGCGAGTATTCAACCGGCCCTCGGCCTATATCGGCCTGGGCACGCTGAGCATGGGCGGATTTATTGCCGGGATTATTTTTTGGGGCGGATTCAACACCGCACTGGAATACACCAACACCGAACAATTTTGTATCGGTTGCCATGAGATGCAGGCCAATCCGTATCAGGAATTGATCCCCACCATTCACTACACCAATCGCTCCGGCGTGCGCGCCGTATGTTCCGATTGTCACGTGCCGCACGATTGGACTTATAAAATTGCGCGCAAGATGGAAGCTTCGAAAGAAGTCTGGGGCTGGATCTTCGGCACCATTGATACGCGCGATAAATTCGTGGAAAAACGGCGCATGTTGGCCGAGCGGGAATGGCGTCGGCTGAAAGCGAACGACTCGCTCGAGTGTCGCAACTGCCACAACTTTGAATACATGGACTTCACGCTGCAATCACCGCGCGCGCAACAAATGCATTCCACCTTATTGGCCAGCGGTGAAAAAACCTGTATCGATTGCCATAAAGGCATTGCTCACCACCTACCGGATATGAGCGGCGTGCCCGTGGGTTATGCAGAACCGCTGGTAGAACCCTGGCAAATGTATATTGCGCAGCATGTGGTGAAGTGAATGATTTTTTGGCGTGACACGCGATGTCGGATTCCGACCTGCTACCCCGTAGGTCGGATTAGCCGCAGGCGTAATCCGACAAACACCCCCAGTTAACAAGCTAAAAACTCGACCCCGGCTGCTGCAAAAAAACTCGCTCCTCTGCTGTCGACTCCCTGCCTAAAATCTTATTGCGGTGCGGATAACGCCCGAATTTTTCAATAATCGCTTTATGCTGGAATTCAAAATCCAGATTGTTCTGGATACCGTTAGCGGTGAATAACCGCACCGCCTCTTCGTGAATGACCAGCGACTCGCTGTGCATATAGGGCATGTACAAAAAGCTGCGCTCGACGGCGGTCAGCGCTTTATCGGCTCCACACGCGACGGCTTCCTGCGCAAGCGCCAGGGCCTGTGCATCGCAGGAAAACGCCGCGGGTGAATCGCGAAACATGTTGCGGGAAAATTGATCCAGCACAATCACTTCTGCCAATCGGCCTTTCGCGGTACCTCGCCACGAAAATAATTCGCAGCGCGCGGCTTGCGCGTGTGTTTCATTGAATCGCGCGCGGATGCGTTGATCGAGTGCTTCGTCTTTTATCCACCATTGTTCGGGCGTGAGTTCGGTGAACCAAAAAGATAATACGGTTTCGCTCATGGTGGGCTCCGTTTGCAGGGTGATTCGGATTAGGCTGCGCTAATCCACGGGGCTATTGAATTTGTTGTCGGATTTGTTTGTCGGGTTACGCTGCGCTAACCCGACCTACGGGTGTGGCACGATGCAATGTAGGTCGGATTAGCCGCAGGCGTAATCCGACAGGTGGGGCAAAAATATCACAGTGTTGCATCCAGATTCTCGGGTCGAATTAGCCGAAGGCGTAATCCGACAACTACTGCAAGAATACCCCGACATTCAGTCATAACCACAGAACAAATCATTCCTTCGCGTGGAGGCTGTTTGTCTTTATGCTGCGCACCAATACCACTTGCTATAGGAGTCAGCCATGCGTTTGTCGTTCCATACCCGTGAACAACCCCTGACAAATGAGGACTTCAGCACCGTGCAGTTCTCAAATCCCGCGGCGTTTACCGCTGGCCATCCAGTTCTGATCGTGCCCGGCCTGAATAACAGCGACGCCAACCATTGGCAAACCCTGTGGCAGCAAAAACTGGTGAACACCCGGCGAATTACCGTCAAGGATTGGCACCGGGCTGACCTGGACAAATGGCGCGCAGCGATTAAAAAATCCCTCGATAAAATCGGCGCGCCGACCATCCTGGTCGCTCACAGTTTCGGTGCATTGGCCGCCGCGTCTATCGCCGCCGATTTTCCCGGGCAGGTAGTGGCGGTGTTGCTGGTGGCGCCGGCTGATCCGGATAAATTTCATATCGCACATCGCTTGCCTGACCGACCGCTCGGCGTTCCGGTGCATGTGATTGCGAGCAGTAATGATCCCTGGATGAAAGACAGCAAAGCGGCTTATTGGGCGTTGCTGTGGGGTGCGAACTTTTTACGCCTTAAAAACCTTGGCCATATCAACAGTGATTCTGCGATTGGCATTTGGCCGGAGGGTTTGCAGCAGTTGCAGTTGTTAACGTATAGAGCATCTGCAGCGACAGCACGATCAGCAGCGCCGCAAACGCTTTTTTCAGTTGACTCACCGGCAAACGGTGCGCGAGTCTTGCACCCAGTGGCGCAGTGATAAAACTCATCAGGCTCATGGCAACCACAGCGGGCCAGTAAATAAAACCCAGGGTAAAATCCGGCAAACCTGTCACCGTCCAACCGTTGATAAGGTATCCCGCCGCACCCGCCACGGCGATGGGCACACCCACCGCTGCCGAGGTGCCAATGGCTACCGGCAAACGCACATTGCACCAGGTTAAAAAAGGCACGGTCAGAGTGCCGCCACCGATGGCGACCAATGCAGATACTCCACCGATCCCCACCCCCACACCGGCCAGTGTTGGCGCCGCCGGCAGTTGCCGCGTTGGTGCCGGCCGACGATCCAGGATCATTTGCAGCGCGACACATCCCATAAAGCAGGAAAAGAAAATCGCGAGGGGCTCAGCGGGAAGATAACTCGCCACAAAGGTTGCGGCGAAGGTGCCAAGGATAATGCCCGGTGCAATTTTGAGAACGACTGGCCAGAGCACCGCGCGGTGTCGGTGATGCGCCCCTACGCTTGCCAGCGCCGTTGGCACAATCGCCGCCATGGACGTGCCGAGGGCGAGATGCACAAGATGCGTGTCAGGAAATTGATGCGCTGCAAACAGCAGCGTCAGCATCGGCACCATGATGCCACCGCCGCCGATACCAAAAAGCCCTGCGCACAAACCAGTAATGGCGCCTAACAGAAAAAATGAAATGAAAAACAGGATATCCGGCATCGATTTTTGAGAGAGCTTCCAATAAAAATGCCCATTTACCGCATCGAACTACCGACCGTAAATGGGCATGATCATTACCGCAAGAAATTATTTTTTAGCGCGTTTACGATCGTTTTCCGTCAACAGTTTTTTGCGCAGACGAATACTTTGCGGCGTCACTTCCACCAGCTCATCGTCTTCAATAAATTCCAGCGCTTGTTCCAGTGTGTGACGAACCGGCGGTGACAAGGTCAGTGCATCGTCAGTACCGGAGGCGCGTACGTTGGTCAATTGCTTGGCCTTGGTGGGGTTAACCACCAGGTCGTTGCCGCGGGAGTGCAGGCCGACAATCTGGCCTTCATACACTTCCACACCGGCGCCGAGGAACAAGCGACCGCGATCCTGCAGCGGGTGCAAACCATAGGCGAGGGTTTTACCTTTCACCATGGACACCAGCACGCCGTTTTGACGCTTGGCCACTTCACCTTCTTTGACCGGACCGTAATGGTCGAAGATGCTGGTCATGATGCCGGAGCCGGAGGTCATGGTGAGGAACTGACCGCGGAAACCGATCAGGCCACGCGACGGACACAGGAACTCCAGCTTGATACGGCCTTTGCCATCCGGCTCCATATTGGTCAACTCGCCCTTGCGCAGGCCAAGCTCTTCCATCACAGAACCCTGGTGATGTTCTTCAACGTCGATAACCACTTGCTCGTAGGGCTCGTGAATTTCACCGTCAACAATTTTCTGCACCACTTCCGGACGTGATACACCCAATTCAAAACCTTCACGACGCATATTCTCGATCAGTACTGAAAGGTGCAATTCACCGCGACCGGAGACAATAAATTTATCGGGCGAGTCGCCTTGTTTGACCCGCAGGGCCACGTTGTGGATCAGTTCCTGTTCCAGGCGATCCTTGATATTGCGGCTGGTGACAAACTTGCCTTCTTTACCGGCAAAGGGTGAATCGTTGACCTGGAAGGTCATGCTCACAGTCGGCTCATCAATCGACAGGGCCGGCAGGGCTTCAACGGCGTCGGGGCTGCACAGGGTGTCAGAGATACCCAGCTTGTCCACCCCGGTAATACAGACGATATCGCCCGCGTAAGCCTTGTCGGTTTCCACCCGTTGCAGGCCGTGGTAACCCATCACCTGCAACACCTTGGCTTTACGCTGGTTGCCTTCGTGATCCACCACCACAACCTGCTGGTTGGGTGACAGGCTGCCGCGCTTGATGCGACCAATACCGATAACGCCCACATAGCTGCTGTAATCCAGCGCGGAGATCTGCATCTGGAACGGACCATCCAGATCCACCACCGGCGGCTTAACCTTGTCGACGATCATCTGGAACAGGGGCGTCATGTCGTCTTTGATGTCATTCAGATCGGTACCGGAGACACCGTTCAACGCCGAGGCATAGACCACGGGGAAATCCAGCTGCTCTTCGGTGGCGCCCAAGCGATCAAACAATTCAAACACCTGGTCGATCACCCACTCCGGACGCGCGCCCGGGCGGTCGATCTTGTTGATGACCACGATGGGATTCAAGCCTTGCTCGAAGGCTTTGGAGGTTACGAAACGGGTCTGCGGCATGGGTCCGCCCACCGCATCCACGATCAACAAGACAGAATCCACCATCGACAGAACCCGCTCCACCTCGCCACCGAAGTCGGCGTGTCCGGGGGTGTCCACGATGTTGATGCGGTAATCGTTCCATTTGATCGCGGTGTTTTTCGCGAGGATGGTAATCCCGCGTTCGCGTTCCTGGTCATTGCTATCCATGATCAGGTCGCCGGTGTCGTCGCGGCGGTCGAGGGTGCCGGATTGACGCAACAACTGGTCAACCATGGAGGTTTTACCGTGGTCAACGTGGGCGATAATGGCAATATTACGCAGTTTTTCGATAGCGGATTGATCTGTCACAGTGTTGTTTCTCTTGGATTTGGCGCCAGCTGAGGCTAGGATTTGACGCCAGCTGAGGCAAGGGAGGACGGTAAAAAGCCGCGCATTATACCCATGTCGGGCTGACGGGGATATGACAGATAGGGTTTTATTGATGATTTTTTAGTCGAAAAACGGCAGCGAAGCGGAGGAAGTCACGCGGCTTCGCTGCCACCTACCTGCGATTCATGCGCGGCAATAAGATAGTGACCATGCCGATGAGGGGTAGATAAGCGCAATAATCAAACACATGCTCAATGGTTGTTGCGTCGGCCAAGGCGCCCAATCCCGCCGCCGCAACGCCGCTAATGCCAAACATCAAGCCAAAAAATATCCCGGAAATCATACCGATTTTCGTGGGCACCAATTCCTGCGCGAGCACCACAATGGCGGAAAACGCCGAGGATAAAACCAGCCCGATCACGACCGACAGCACCGCCGTCCACAATAAGTCGCAATAAGGAAAAAGCAGCGTGAAAGGTGCGGCGCCGAGAATGGAAATCCAGATCACGGCTTTGCGACCGACCTTATCGCCAATCGGGCCACCGGCAAAAGTGCCCAACGCCACGGCGGCTAAAAATAAAAATAAAAACAGCTGCGCGTCGGCAACGGACGTCGAGAATTTTTCGATCAGGTAGAAGGTGTAGTAATTGGTAAAGGCTGCCATGTAAATGTATTTGGAGAACACCAACAGCGCCAGCACCGTTAATGCGCCGATGACCTGAGCCCGCGACAAGTGTGCGAAATGGGTGTGCTTTTTTACACTTTTGAGTGATGCATGGGAGCGGATCGTCCAGCGGGCGACCCCAAACAATACGGCAAAACCCACAATCGCAAACAGCGTGAACCACCCGATTGCGCCTTGCCCCCGCGGAATAATGATGGCCGCTGCGAGTAAGGGGCCAAAAGCAGAACCGGCATTGCCGCCCACCTGGAAGAACGATTGTGCAAAACCAAAACGCCCGCCCGATGCCATACGCGCAACGCGCGAGGCTTCCGGGTGGAAAGTCGAAGACCCCAAGCCAATCATCGCCGAAGCAATCAACAACCAGGTGAAGTTGTGGGCGAATACCAGCATGATCAGGCCGGCCAATGTGAACAGCATGCCGGTAGGCAGCAAATAAGGCTTGGGATGTTTGTCGGTATACAGCCCGATGCCCGGTTGCAGCAGCGACGCCGTCATCTGGAACGCGAGCGTTATCATGCCAATCTGGGTAAAGCTCAGCGCGTAATCGGTTTTCAACAAGGGGTAGATCGACGGCAAGATGGATTGGATCAAGTCATTGATCAGATGGACAAAGCTGACCGCACCAATCACCGGCACGATCGTTTTGGTCGGATCAAAGGCATCGACCACAGGTGCAACCGGCGGTATCTCACCCAGCACTGCACCCGCGGGAGTTAGGGTTTCCATCTGGCTCATAACATGACTTCAAATAGGGGATAAGCGGCGTTACGCCAATTGATTTTTGAGACGGCTTCTAGATGGCGCACGCACTCTTCGGCTCAGGACGATAAACACCAATATTGGTGTGCCCTGCATCTTTCAGGTTGGCCGCATGCAGCTGGCTCATGACGCCTTTCTGGCAATAGAGTAAATACTGCTTGCTCGTATCCAATTGCGGAAATTGTTTGTTGAGCGAATAGAAGGGAATCTTCTCGATGGTGACATTGAGCAGTTTCAGCGGGTTCGCTTCTTCTTCATCGGGATGGCGAATGTCGATCACCACCTGATCTGCACCGACGACGTCCGCCACAATCGGAACCGTCAGATCTGCATTCAGGTCGTCCACAATTTCATCGATATTCTGTGCAATGCGTTCGTCGATAGCGCGTTGCAGCACCGCCATATCAAAATTTTCTTCTTCCGCCTCGACCCGCGCCAACTTCGCGCGCGTGGTGGGGTTTACGGAAATCACGCCGCAATATTCCGGCATGCTGGCGGCAAAGGTTTCCGTACCGATCTTGCGCGAGATATCGATGATCTCACCTTTATCCATCGTGGCCAGCGGGCGCAACACCACCATATCCGTCGCGCGATCAATCACGTTTAAATTCACCAGCGTCTGGCTCGACACCTGCGCCACACTTTCACCGGTCACCAGCGCCGGAATCTCCAGCGACTCCGCCACCTGCTCCGCCGCACGCAACATCATGCGCTTGAGCACCACACCCATGTAGGCATTCTCAACCTTTTCAAGAATTTCACGCACCACATCTTCAAACGGCACGGTAACAAATTTCACCCGATGCGAAGCGCCGTATTTATTCCACAAATAATAAGCCACTTCTTTCACGCCGATTTCATGGGCACGACCACCGAGATTGAAGAAACAATAATGCGCGCGCAACCCGCGCTTGATGCACAAATAGGTCGACACCGTGGAATCAAAACCACCGGAGATCAACGACAACACCGGGTCCTGCGCGCCCAATGGAAAACCGCCCAACCCTTGCGTTTTGCTCGCGATAACAAACAAGCGCTCCCACTTGATTTCCAATGGAACAATAATATTCGGGTTGTGCAAATCCACACCTTTAGCCTGCGAGTTATGCAACAACCCACCGCCCACAAACTTTTCCACATCAACGGAACTGAAATCGTGCTTGCCATGGCGCTTCACGCGCACACAAAAGGTTTTACCGGCCAGCGCATCGCGCCAATGCGCCAGGGTTTTTTGAAAGATATCCTCCAGATCACCCAGCGGATAAGCCTGAATCAACGAAAAATTCGCAATCCCCGGCGTATGCGCCAACACCTCAGCCACCTGCGCCGTCACCGACGCATCCGCACCCGGCGCCACCACCTCAATCTTCTCCCAATCCCGCTGCACATCAATATCCACCCCCAGATCCGCCAGCAAACGCCGCAGGTTATCGCGCAGCTGCTTGATAAAGCGCTTACGCACCGGCGGACTTTTGATGATGATCTCGGGGAAAACCTTGACGATAAAATGCATGAACAACCGCGCCTGACTGGTGAAAAAGGCGGCGATTATACCTTATGTTCGTCTGATCCGGGATTGAGGCATCAATGACATGAATTTGCATTGAAGTGAGTTTGGCATTGGGGTGTTTGTTTCGAAACCCTCAAGTCAGGGATGACTTGAGGGAGCTACAGGGATGTATTCATGCGTTTTCGAAACA
>CAMLOU010000029.1 GCA_946481735.1 uncultured Cellvibrio sp. | reverse complement strand
CGCGGGTTGGGCATGGTGGTATACAGCCCCCGCTCGGCGAGACGCAGCGCCTGCGCCATGTACAGATGGTCGGTTTGGGTCAGTGGCATAAAACAGATTACTTGTTGTCCGGCTGTTGTTCGAGGCGGTCGATTTCCTGACGGAATTCATTCAGGTCTTTAAAGCGACGATAGACCGAGGCAAAGCGGACATAGGCCACTTCGTCAAGTTTTTGCAGTTGCTCCATGACCTTTTCACCGACAGTCAGGGATTTCACTTCGCGCTCACCGGTGGCTTGCAGGAAGTGCTTGATGCTGTTGATGGCGGATTCAATCGCCTCGGTGCTGACCGGCCGCTTTTCCAGCGCCCGCAGTAAACCGGCGCGCAGCTTGTCTTCATCGAACGGCTGGCGGGTGCCATCCTGCTTGATGATGCGCGGCATCACCAGTTCGGCGATTTCGTAGGTGGTGAATCGTTCGTGGCAGGACAGGCACTCGCGGCGACGGCGCACCTGATCACCCTCGGCCACCAGGCGGGAATCAATGACCTTGGTATCCTCAGCGCTACAAAAGGGACAGTGCATGTATGGCAATCCGGCTGATTGAAAAATGCGGCCATACTAGCACAAAATCGGGCAAAACCAGCCCGCTAGCGGTATCGATCCAGAATGTCTTCCATACCGCCCTCACGATGGAGCTGGAGTAAACGGGTATTGATCTGCTCCTTGACCCTGCCTGGCATGCGCGCGTCAAGCAACAAATACAACCGGGAGGGCGGAATCACGCTGGAAAAATCGAGCAGCTGGAGGTCGGACATGCGCATATCCCCCCGACTCAATTCCCAGCGCACCCGCACATCCTCTGCCAGATAAAAATCGCCCCGCCCCTGCTTCAACATCGCCAGCGCATGGCGATGTGAAGGTGCACTGACCAGGGTGATGTCATGGGTCTTTACCCAGGCATCGAAGCCGGAAAAATAGTTGTAACCCAGGATGGTGATGACTCTTTTTCTGTGGATATCATCGAGTGACGGCAGCTCTGCCCGCCTCATGGTGGCCATCACATAATGGGCTTGCAGGATAGGTTGTTGCGTGTATTCACCGACCGCCCTCAATCGCTCGTCCAACCAGGATGGCGAGCCGTAGCTGATCCAATTTTGATGGCGGTTGGCGAGGATATCCATACGGATACGTTTGTAGGGACGCTCCACAAACTCCAGCTGGATGTCTGTCTTACTCAACGCCTGCCGCAACACATCAATCAGAATGCCCGAGTGAGGTGTACGCCCGGGATCATCACTCACAATCTGATAGGGTTCTACCGTGCCCGCCGCAATTAAAAAGGTCACCGTGTCAGCCGTCGCACCGGCGGACAGCAAACAAACGATGAATAGATATCGACGAATTACACAATGGACATCGCCTCCCATCATCATGAATCGCCTCGATGAATATTCAGCATAAGCAGCCCGATTCTATTCCGCCAATGCCTGATCAGGAATCAACAGCAGCAAATCTGTCGCCCCCATGTCCAGGCCGCACTGTGTCAACAGAGTGGTCACCTGTCCGCGATGGTGCGTCTGGTGATTAAAAAAATGAAGCAGTACCTGGCCCAGGATTTTTTCCGTGGTTACACCTTTCATGTTGGTGTAATGCAACACGGAATCCAGATCTGTCTCTACCAAAGAATCCACCCACTGCTCAATGATGCTGTCCAGAGACTGGCGATAATCCCTGAGTGCATTTAGTTCGGCAAATAAAATCTGGTTCAACGCCGATGGCGTACTGATGTGACGAACGGCATCAAGTGCGGTGAAATCTTCTGAGTGGCTGGCGAAGCGCTTTAACCAAATCGTGTCGGCTACAACAAGGTGATTCAAGGTTCCGCATATCGAACCGAAAAACGCTTTCCTGTCTTGCACAAATTCATCCGGCTTCAACACCTGAACGGTTTCATAGAGCCGCTGATTCATCCAGGTGTTGTAACGGGACATCAGTACCAGGGATTCTTTTACCAACATAGCCGCCTCTTACGCTGTAATTTCTCTTAATACCCGCACGACCAGAATCTACAATTTCTTACAACCTTGCCGCATGCCCACAGGTAAAGTGCAAAACTCAGTATAGCCGCAAGATGGCTGTAGATTCACCGTGCGACGAACAATGACATTGCCTGCCGCAACCATCACTGATACCCAACAATGATGCCACAAGCCAGCTACCGGATTATGAGCTAGTGCTTATGAACACCTATCAACATACATTCCCTACCCGACAACCCGATTACGCCGATGATGAAATCGATCTGTTGGAACTTTGTGCAACGCTTTGGCGAGGAAAATGGCTGATTATGGCCACCCTGGCAATAGGCCTGATACCTGTGATTATCTGGTTGAAATACCAGGCACCGGTTTATCAGGTTGAGGCGCTGCTGGACAGCACCTCCGTTTATGATATTCAAGCGCTCCAGCCCACGGTTCTGGATGATGAGGGGAAACGCTATCAAGTCGCGCCCTTGCAACAGGATGCCTTTTACACCGCGCTGATAACCCAGGCTGGTGCGTTGCATACGCAGCGCCTGTTTTGGGAATCCTGGTCAAAACAACCCTTGTCTACCGATCCGCGAACCGGCGTTAGCGATAACGACCGGCAGTTCCGCCGCTTTTTTAATGCCTTAACGCTGACGCCTCCTAACCCTAAAAAACCCGAGTCCACCCTCAGCCATCTTTCACTGGAAACAACCGAACCCGCGCAAGGCGTCACATTACTCAGTGCGTATGTCGACTTCCTTAACGCGCGCGTTGTTGAACAATTTGTGATGCAACTGGAAAAGGGTTATGCATCCAGCCTGCAACAGTTAACCTTCGACTACAACGCATTGCAAAACCGCGAACAACAAAAGTTACGCGACGAATTAATCCAGTTGCAAGAAGCGCGTCGTGTCGCACAATCATTAAAGATTATTGAAACACCTTACGCGCAGCTCGCCGGGGTGGAACTCAATGTCGTGGATGACCGGCAATATTTGCTCGGCACGCGGGTGCTGACAGAGGAGATCAATGCTTTACAGGCACGCCAGGATAATCCCTTAAGCGCCTTCGTTCCCGAGCTTCGCACCATGGAGTTTTGGCGCGATATTATGGAGAACGACCTCAATAAATTGCACGCAGTAAAAGCAGGTATTCAGGCATTTGAACTAGCCAGCCCGGCCGTGTCATCGCTCGACCCGGTAAAGCCCAGGAGAATGCTCATCCTGTTGGCAGCAATTGTCATGTCGGGAATGGTGGGGGTGGTGCTCGTCTTTGTGATGCAGGGAATTAAAGCGTATCGGGCGCGGGCAGGTGTATAAATAAAAAAGGGGAACCGAATTCAGTTCCCCCTTTTTGTCAAGCTTAAATTAGCCAGCACATCAGGTTATTCAGCGTACACCGGAAACTTCTTGCACACATCCAACACTTTTGCTTTAACAGACTCAATCACCGGTGCGGCATTACCTGCCTCGAGTGCATCCAGGATATCGCAGATCCAGTGAGTCAGTTGAACGCACTCGGCTTCTTTGAAGCCACGCGTAGTAATTGCCGGCGTACCGACACGCAAACCGGAGGTTACAAAGGGGGAACGCGGATCATTAGGTACAGAGTTTTTGTTGACGGTGATGTTGGCATTGCCCAGCGCTTCGTCGGCGTCTTTACCGGTGTATTCCTTGCCAATCAGATCCACCAGCATCAGGTGATTCTCGGTTCCACCCGATACGATCTTGATACCACGCTCAATGAAGGTCGACGCCATCGCCTTGGCGTTCTTAACAACTTGCTGCTGGTAGGTTTTGTACTCGGGGCTCATGGCCTCCTTAAAGCTTATGGCCTTGGCCGCAATGACATGCATCAGCGGGCCGCCCTGACCACCGGGGAATACTGCGGAGTTGAGTTTCTTTTCGATCTCTTCGTTGGCTTTTGCCAGGATGATGCCGCCGCGTGGACCGCGCAGGGTCTTGTGGGTGGTAGACGTTGTTACGTCGGCAATCTGCACCGGGCTGGGGTAAACACCGGCAGCCACCAAACCGGCCACGTGGGCCATATCCACCAGTAAATAAGCGCCAACTTTATCTGCGATATCGCGGAAACGCTGCCAGTCCATGACCTGGGAGTAGGCCGAGAAGCCCGCCACGATCATCTTTGGCTTGTGCTCCAGAGCCAGACGCTCCACTTCATCGTAATCGACCAGGCCGGTTTCCGGGTTCAGACCGTATTGCACGGCGTTGTACATCTTGCCGGAGAAGCTCACTTTGGCACCGTGAGTCAAATGGCCGCCATGGGCCAGGCTCATTCCCAACACGGTATCACCGGGTGCGCAAAGCGCAGCGTAAACCGCCGAGTTAGCCTGGGAGCCCGAGTGGGGCTGGACGTTGGCGTAGTCTGCCCCGAACAATTGTTTGGCCCGCTCAATGGCCAGTGCTTCGCTTTGATCAACATATTCACAACCGCCGTAGTAGCGTTTGCCCGGATAGCCTTCGGCGTATTTGTTGGTCAACTTGGTGCCCTGGGCGGCCATCACCATAGGGCTGGTGTAGTTTTCCGAAGCGATCAGCTCGATATGTTCTTCCTGACGACGACCTTCATTTTGGATGGAGGCCCAGATTTCAGGGTCAAAGGAGGCGATAGTCTGGCTTTTATCAAACATGGAGTAAGTCCTGAGCAGGGAAGCGGATGAAAAATAGGCGCGGATTGTACACCATTCACCCAGCCCTCTTCCATGCATAAAAATCATAGGAATCCGGAATTTATTTCATACACCCGGCCCCTCCTGGCAAAGCCCGCCGGTTAAGCCCTCCGCCTCAACCGGGGCAAGCACTTCATCCTTCCAGCTTCAATCCAGAAGAACCATTCCCGCCATTCGAGCACAGCGTGGGTTGGCTTCCTTTGTAAGCTTTACACGAGCGCAACGCAAAAATCTTTGGCAACAACTCTCTACGGAACGTGGAGCTATGCCCGCGTCGACACTTATAAAAAGACTGCGACGTCATACCGTAACTTCTCGCGAATTTTTTTCGTGTTTATGCGTTTCGCTCGTGAACAAAATTAAATTTCTGCTTCAAAAGTATAAAGCCGGTTTGCTTTTTGCTTCTACTAATTGAACGGCCCATATTGCCCAGAAAAATTTCGCTACCATAACTCTCATTATTTAAAGGAGAACACCAATGGAATTCGACGAAACGAAACCGCAGAACCAGAGAACTGCCGACAAAATGAAAAGCGACGTTAAATCTGCAGCGTCGGAAGCCACTTCAACGGCTCAACAAAAAGCCTCACAAACCTTCGCAGAAAACCGGGAGACAATTGCCAAAGATGTGGAAAGTCTCGCTCATGCCGCAGATGCAGCGGCAGAGGATTTGCAAGACCACCAACAGCAAGCCTTGTCGGAATACGTTACGCAATTTGCTTCGAGTATCAGTGCTTTGGCCAACAACCTGCGCCACAAAAGCATTGATGAACTCATGCACGAAGCAGAAGGGATTGCGCGGCGTAATCCAGCGCTATTTATAGGCGGCAGCATCGCGATAGGGTTGGGCCTGGCTCGCTTTGCCAAAGCCAGCGGCCACCACACACGTGAATCTCAAAGTGATCAGTATTCGCAACAGAATGTCACTGAACATGCCACGACGACCAGTCACTTTAGCGCTGGGACGCAGGAGAGCAATACAGGCCTGAACACGTATTCCAATAAAGGTAATGGATCAACAATGAGCGGAGGTGTGCATTATGAATGAGCCAGGCAGAAACCAGAAACTTGGCGCGGTCAGCAACACTACGACTGAAAAATCTGTGACTTCTTTAATTAAAGAGTTGGCAAATGACGTTACCTCGTTGTTTACCAAGGAAGTTGCTCTAGCCAAAGCGGAAATCTCCCAATCCATGTCGGACATCAAGACCGGCGCAATGGGCGTATTGAGCGGTGGTGCGGTGCTCCAGGCCGGATTTTTGTTCCTTCTACTCGCCGGTGTACTCGGTTTGGCAGAGGTCATGGAGTTGTGGCTGGCCGCGTTGATCGTGGGTGCCGTTGTTATGCTGATTGGCTTTGTGATGATGCAGTCGGGTAAGAAAAAACTGGAAGCCTCTTCACTCAAGCCTCAGCACACGATTAATTCACTCCACAAAGATCAAACTACAATCAAAGGAGTCGCCCGATGAGCAGCATCAATGCAGAGTCACACAAAGATCCGGCGCAATTGGAGCGCGAAGTCGATCAAAGTCGTGCGCACATGAGCGAGACATTACATGCGTTGGAAGAGCGGTTATCGCCTACGCATCTGCTGGAGCAAGCACTTACCTATGCCCGCCAAAACAGTGGTGAATTCTCACAGAACCTGGTGGATACCATCAAGCGTAATCCTGTCCCCTCCTTGCTGACCGCCGTAGGACTGAGCTGGATGATGTTCGGTCAGCAATCGCGTCATTCACACGCCTCAGCGGGATACAACTCCGGGTATACCGGGGCTTACGGCGGCATGTCATCCGGCACTGCGTCGACCGGCAACGGTATCTCCGACGACACCCCGATCACTGACCGGAGCAATAGCTCGAAAAACGATTTGAGCAGTTCCGCCGCCGGTGCCAAAGCAAAAATGGAACATGGCGCCGAGCACCTGAAACACCAAGCGCAACATGCGGCAGATTCGCTACGTCACCAAGGTGAGCGGGCGAGAGCGAGCTTTACCCAACTATTAGAGCAACAGCCGTTGGCGCTGGGCGCGCTGGGCGTAGCGCTGGGTGCATTGCTCGGCGGCGCACTGCCGTCTACACAGCAGGAAGACAAACTGATGGGTAAAACCCGAGACAAGGTTGTGGAAAAATCAACAACCAGGGTTAAAGAGACCTATGACAAAACCCGCAGCTTTGGTCATGAGCTTGCGGACGATGCCCGGAGGAGTTCCCAGTCGAAAGATGAGCGCTCTCCCTTCGGCCCTCAATAACCAACCGGCGCTCCTTTCATGATGAAAGGAGTGCATTTCCAACATTAAAAACCCGCCGCTTATGTCTGATGAATAATTGACCACCAACCCCCGAGGTGCAAGAATGTGCGCCTCTTTTTCGGCCAGGTAACCGCCGAACCGCTCCTTGCGCAACCATAAAGATAACCAACGAATGATGCTCCCACCGGTGTCGGTTGAGCGTCGGTTCGATATCGATTTCTGCCTTACGGCATGGAATATCAACGTAGATAAGGAAATACGGGGTGAGAACATATTGCACCATAATGTCCGCACCAGCGCAGCGTGCTGCCCTGCGGGCATGTTTTTGCCTTCAATGGATCGCCAGTCATTGTTGTAAATTGGTATTGATTTTATTGTGCAGCATTCAGGTGTTGGCGAACCCGCTCAGCAGCCCCGCGTTAAAAATCGAGGACGGTTTTACAGAAGAAAGCCTGACGCCTTACCTGCTATTGCTGGAAGACCCCTCCAGGAAGCTCACCATCGAAGACATCAAACAGGGTAACTACACAGGCGCGTTTACATCGCCGGGCAAGAATGGTTCAAACCTCAGCTTTACCCAATCTGCCTGGTGGATAAAAATCGACATCGCAAACGACAGCCCACGTGAACGTGAAATCATCTTGCGTCAGGCGTACCCGTTGATTGATTACCTCGACCTCTGGGAGAACACCAGCAAAAACTGGCGGCATCATCAAACTGGCGACCGACTGCCCTTCGCTCAGCGGAATATTCAATACCACGATTTTTTATTTCCTTTGACGCTCGCGCCCATGAGCAAATCGACCTTGTACCTGCGCTATGAAAGCGAAGGCGCTATGGACATCGCATTATCCGCCTCCACACCGGTGGAACTCATTCAAAACATCAGCAGCGAGCAATTCGCTTATGGCGTTTACTACGGCGGTTTTCTGGTGCTGGTGGTGTACAACTTTTTTATCTTTGTTGTAGTGCGCGATAAAGCGTTTCTTTATTACCTGCTGTATATCCTGTGCTTTGGCCTCTACATGAGCGCCAATGACGGTTTCTTTTACCAGATGCTGATGCCGGAAAGCCCGGATTCTGCGAACTTTTCCCTGTTGATACTGCTGGGCCTTTCACTGTTATTTGCCACGCAGTTCTCGCGCCACATCCTGACCATCAGTCAGTTCTCACGCAAGTTGGATATCGCAGCTTTGAGCGTGATTGCCCTGTTGGGGCTGGTGACCTTCAGCTCGATCTTTCTTCCCTATGCCTGGGTGGTTGTCACCCAAGCCACCCTGACACTGGTGGTGATGCCATTGATATTTATCATGGGAGTTGCGCGCTTGTGCTCCGGCTATCCACCGGCACGCTATTTTATGCTGGCGTGGTCCACTTTCATCTTCGGCATCATGGTGTATATGGTGAAAGTCTTCGGCTACCTTCCACGCACTTTTTTTACCGAAAACATTTTCCAGATAGGGTCCTTGATCGAGATGGTGCTCTTGTCGCTGGCGCTAAGCAGCCGCGTTAACGAACTTAAAAAGCAGAGCCACACAGACGCGCTTACTGAAATTCCCAATCGCCGCATGTTTGACGAAGTGATGCGCCAGGAATTTACCCGCACACAACGCAACGGTCAGCCATTTTCCCTGTTGATGATTGATATCGACCATTTCAAACAATTCAACGATTTATATGGCCACAGCCAAGGCGACCGCGTATTAAAAAACGTTGCTGCGCAGCTGCGCAACCTGATTCGCAAACCGATGATGCCGTTTCGATTTGGAGGCGAGGAGTTTGCGGTAATTTTGCCGCGTACGAATGAAAAAGATGCAAGGATTATTGCCGAACGATTGCGACAACATATCTGCAGCAAATTGATTGGACGGCATCAGATTACCGTCAGCATCGGCCTGGCATGTCAGGAGAACCAGGTATTCCAGTCAATGCACGAATTACTCAACGCCGCCGACGAAGCCCTTTATGCAGCTAAGGATAATGGGCGCAATTGTGTAATAACCTTTTCTGCCCTGCCAGACAAGTCAACGCCCGCTGACTGCATAGCAAGTGTCAATTAACTATTGGTAATCGCTCCATAAAACAGATACACACTGGGCAGCATCCCGGCCACAAAAGATAAAGAACGAAGCAGATCAAGATTGGCCAGGTAAAAAATACCGTGCAGAACCCGAAAGAGCAGCACAAGTATCGCCGCCAGAGAGAGATGTTCAATCTCTACATCTGTCAAACTCACCGCTAATAAAGCAGCACTGTAAAAGCCCAACGCTTCCCAGGCATTTTGTTGTGCAGCGACTGCGCGTGCGCCGGGGCCGCTGAGTTGGGTGTATTGCTGGCGCGGATTTTTATTGTCGATGTTGCCAAGTTGTTGGCGGCGGTAGTAGCCGGAAATCCAGGCGAAGGCGTAGGGGAACAGGCTCAGCAATAGCAGGACGATGAGTGCGGTTTTCATGGATGGGCCTCCGTTGGTTTTTCAATTGTCATGTCGGATTACGGCACTTTGCGCCTAATGCGACCTACTGTTAACGACGCCCACCCAGGAGTGAACCTAGCAAGCCGCGCACAATTTGACGGCCCAGTGAACTGCCGACGGAACGGGCGACGCTTTTGGCCAGGGTTTCTGCAACGCTCTGGCGATTGGATGAACGCGCCGTGCTGGTCGTCGTTTTGCGTGAGCGCGGTGCGGGTGCGGAGTTGTCCGGTACTCGCACGGTCCACGCTTCCTCTTTTTGCGCTGCATTCTCCTGTTGAGTTTTTTGCAGAGCGCGCGCCTTAAGCACTTCGTAGGCAGATTCGCGATCGATCAATTTGTTGTAGATAGTCTGGTAAGGTGAGCGCGCCATAACGGCGGAACGCTCCTCCACTGTCAATGGGCCAATGCGCGATTCCGGCGGAACAATCAGAGTGCGCTCGACCTGCGTTGGCGTTCCGTTATGATCAAGCACCGACACCAATGCCTCCCCAATACCCAACTCACTGATCACCGCTTCAGTTTTAAATGCGGGATTAGGCCGAAAGGTTTGCGCAGCAACCTTAACCGCCGCTTGATCCTTGGGCGTAAACGCGCGCAAGGCGTGCTGCACGCGATTTCCCAGCTGGCCCAATACTGCGTCGGGAATATCTGCCGGACTTTGGGAAATAAAATAAATACCCACACCCTTTGAGCGAATCAAACGCACCACCTGTTCGATTTTTTCCAGCAGCAGCTTCGGTGCATTGTTGAACAACAAATGTGCTTCGTCAAAAAAGAACACCAGTTTGGGTCGATCCATGTCACCCACTTCCGGTAAATTCTCAAACAATTCAGCAATCAGCCACAGCAAAAAAATCGCATACAACCGCGGCTGATGAATCAGGCTGGTTGCATCAAGGATATTAATCGCACCGCGACCATCCAGAGTGACCTGCAACAAATGCTGTAAATCCAGTGCCGGCTCGCCAAAGAAATCTTCGGCACCCTGTTGCTCTAACATCATCAGGCGACGTTGGATGGCCGCAATACTGGCGCTGCTGATACCGCCGTATTCGTCTTCCAGACTGGCGCGCTCATCTTTCATCCAGCTGAGCATTGCTTGCAGGTCTTTCAGGTCCAGCATCAACAATCCCTGATCATCCGCGATCTTAAACGCCGCATATAACACTGCTGCCTGGGTTTCGTTTAATTCCAAAAAATTCGACAGCAATAGCGGCCCGAAATCAGAAATCGTCGCACGTACCGGGTGGCCGTGTTTGCCATAGATATCCCAGAACACGCAAGGATAAGCGCGCTGCTGATAAGTCTGGACACCGATCTTCCGGAGGCGTTCATCCACTTTGGGATGCGGCTTGCCGCTGTGTGCCAGACCGGACAAATCGCCTTTTACATCCGCCATAAAGACTGGCACACCGGCTTTGGCAAAACCTTCCGCCAGAATTTGTAAGGTGACCGTTTTTCCCGTACCGGTCGCGCCGGCAATCAGACCATGGCGATTCCCCATGGATAAATGCAATTCCACCGGTTGTGCCGGGATACCACCGAGCAAGAAGCGGTTTGACATATTTTTCTCCGCAAACATTTTTTATTCGTGCCGCAAAAATTCTGCATGCACCTCAACATCTATCTCGTCGCCTACGGCAGGAATATATTGATCCATGCCAAACTGCGAACGTTTAAAACGCGCCGCTGCTGAAAACCCCAGGGTGTAACGCCCGGTCAGCATATTGTTCGCACCGCCATTAAAATGTACATCCAGTGCGATGGGTGCCGTCACCCCCAGCATGGTGAGATCACCGATAAATCGTGCGCGATTGCCGTCAACCAGCTCCACCGCGCGTGTTACAAAACGCGCCTCAGGAAAGCGCTCACTGTTAAACCAGCTGCGCCCGGCCAGGGTCGCCGAAAAATCCGCATCATTCACATCAATACTGGCGGTATAGATAACGGCAGTTAATCTAGCAGCGGCAGGGTCAGCGGGATCAAAATCAAGACTGGCATCAACACGATTAAAACGCCCGACAAATTTGGATAATCCCAAATGATCAACTTTGAACAGCACCGTTGTATGGCGGGGATCAAGCTCGTATTCACCTTTTCCCAGGTTCACCATTCCCTGTTGCACATCGGGTTGCAACAGATAACCGCACCCATGAAGCAGAAAAAGCGTTGCGAGAAGAAAAGAGAAGCTGCGCCAATGGTTCATACAACATCCCTTTTATAAAGAGAACATTTAATGGGGTTTGAGGGAGAGCTTTTGAAAAAAATTCGGCACTGAACGTTTGGGAATCGTGGTCAGTTGCTGCATCACCGTAAAGGAACAGGCGGACACTTTATAGATGTTCGCGATGTCATCCAGTAACGCCAGCCAAAGTTTAGCGGTCATCTCCGCATCGGCAAGCGCCCGGTGAAAGATGCCGTCGGTCGGAATGTTTTTATATTCGACCAAACCACTGAGCGTGTGGTTGGGTGCGGTTTGATAAATACGCCGGGAGGCCAGCATGGAACAGGAAAAAGGATTATCACAATTGCGTCGCAACCGCTTTAATTCGGCGCGCAAAAAACGTTGATCAAACGAGGCGTTGTGTGCAACCAGGTTGTACCCGCCCATAAACTCAGCGAATTCCTGCATAACCTCCGCAACCGGCGGAGCGTCCTGCAACATCTCATTGGTTATGCCGGTGTAATTTTCGATAAAGCTGTTTACACGCTTGCCCGGATTCATTAGACGCTGAAAACGATCAGTGATAACACCATCCTCAATCAGGACCGCGCCGATTTCAATGGCGCGGTCACCCATCTCCGGCGAGAGGCCGGTGGTTTCGAAGTCGAGGACGATGACGGTGTTGGCGTTGTGCATAATTAATTGTCGGATTACGCCTTTGGCTAATCCGACCTACGATTAGTCCGGGAGGGTGATATTGAGTTCGAGTACCGAACAATCATCGGTATTGTCCAGATTAACGACGACCTGGTCCGACGAAATGTTGATGTACTTGCGCACCACCTCAATAATTTCCTGCTGCATCTGCGGCAAAAAATCCGGCTGGGGATGGTTGCGACGGTTGCGTTCGTGAGCGACGATGATTTGCAGGCGCTCTTTCGCCGTAGCCGCCGACGAGGGCGCGCGCTTCTTGCGCAGATAGTCGAAGATACTCACTATTTACCTCCCAGCAAACGCTTGAGAAAGTTTTTCTTCTGCACTTCCAGAAAACGGTGGGGAATTTCTTTACCCAACAAACGATCCACCGAATCACTGTACGCCTGTCCCGCCTGACTTTCATCATCCAGAATCACCGGCTGCCCCTGGTTAGACGCCTTAAGCACCGCCTCCGACTCCGGAATCACCCCCAGCAGCGGAATCGCCAGAATCTCCTCCACATCCGCCACACTCAACATCTCACCCTTCTCCACCCGCTCCGGGTTATACCGTGTCAACAACAGATGCTCCTTGATCGGCTCCTCACCCCGCTCCGCACGGCGAGACTTACTCTGCAAAATCCCAAGGATACGATCCGAATCGCGCACCGACGACACCTCAGGATTCGTCACCACAATCGCAATATCCGCGTAATACAACGCCATCTGCGCACCCTTCTCAATCCCGGCAGGCGAATCGCAGACGATAAAATCAAAATCCTTCGCCAAATCACTCAACACCGTCTCAACACCCTCCGGCGTCAAGGCATCCTTATCGCGGGTTTGCGACGCAGGCAGAATAAACAACCCCTCCGTCCGCTTATCCTTGATCAACGCCTGATTCAGGGTCGCCTCACCCTTGATGACATTCACAAAGTCATACACCACGCGCCGCTCACACCCCATAATCAAATCCAGGTTACGCAAGCCCACATCAAAATCAATCACCGCCGTTTTATGACCACGCTGAGCCAAGCCGGTACTGATTGCTGCACTGGTAGTGGTTTTACCCACACCACCCTTACCTGAAGTCACTACGATAATCTTGGCCAAGGTTGGCTCCTCTATATTCTTGTTTAATCAAAAGTCGCTGGTGGTCCAGCGCTCAATAAATTCAATAATCCAAAACTGCAGTTGGCACTGAGTTCAGGAACTGCGGGGCATTCTGAAACCTTCACGTCAAGGACGACGTGAAGGAGCTACAGGGACGTATTCATGCGTTTTCAGAATGCCCCGCAGTTCCTGAACGTCTCGATTGTCTCGATCAAAGTCACGTCAATATGGCCCATCACGCCAACAACTTCTCAATCCGCACATTCTCCCCGTCCAGATAAATCTGCACCGGCCTCTTCATCACCTCATCCGCAAACGAATCACGCAACAAAAAATTCCCCGCAACAGACACCAACTCCGCCTCCATACTCTGGCAAAAAATCCGCGCACCCTCATCACCGCGCACACCAGCTAACGCACGGCCACGCAACGAACCATAAATATGAATATGGCCATCCGCCAATACCTCAGCCCCTTCACTGACCTGCGCCAGCACAATCAGATCCGCCCCTTCAGCATAAATCTGCTGCCCCGAACGCACTGGCCGCGTAATCACCTTACTCAACCGCTGCACCCAGCGTTCCTCAACCACCGTCTCCACCTGCGGCGCACGCGGCTCAGTCTCCGGCATCTTCAATGCCCGCTCACCCTGGCGCGGCAACACCGCCAGGCCCGTGGCCCGCACCGATTCCAACAACACCTCCGGCACGGCGGTAAAACCCAAGGGCTGCAAACCCAGGTCGCGGCAGATGCCCAGCAAGCCAGCGCAATCATTCAGAACAGCGGGATTTTCCAGCTTATCCAGGTTTATCAACACCGGCGAATTCACAAAGAACTGGGGAGCCTGATCAATTTTTTCCTGCAATTGTTGACGAAGAGCGGCGGGATCGTAGTCGATAAGGGCCAGCACCACGACCGACAGGGCACTGCCTTTTAATTGAAAACTCACATCTATCATTCGTTTCTCACTATAACGGACGCCAGTCGGCGACGGGTAACGCATCAGGTGGCCATTATCGAGGGCTTGGCTTATTAGTCAATACAGATAACTTGTCCGCCCTTTATGGGTCATAACACCATACCGGGCCATTGGCGGCATTCAGCTTGGGTTAAGCCACCCAAAGATATAAAAGACCCTGTACCTGTATGCCCGCAAACCACGTCAGGCTATGCTGTATCAGGCAACAGGATACCCGAGCCACCGGCTTGTTCCATCCACGTTGTGATCATTCATCACAAGAGAGGCCAGTATGAACGCCCTCGCCAGATTGGCATTGACCCTGATTTTGAGCTGTTTGACGCTGGCAAGTCAGGCGCAGACACAAACCGTCAGCACCGCGCCACCGGACTTCAGTCGCGCCGAACTGGACCAGATGCTCGCCCCCATCGCACTGTATCCGGATACGGTGCTGTCCCACGTATTGATTGCCGCTACCTACCCGCTGGAAGTTGTCCAGGCCGCACGCTGGGCCACTGCCAACAGCAAGCTCAGCGCCGAATCTGCCGTGGCCGCGGTGGAAAACGAAAATTGGGACCCCAGCGTCAAGGCCTTGGTGGCTTTCCCCCAGGTATTACAGCGCATGAGTGACGACCTTGACTGGACCCAGCGCGTCGGCGATGCCTTCCTTGCCGACGAAGCCGAGGTGATGAATGTCATCCAGGACCTGCGCCAAAAGGCTTACGCCGCGGGCAGCCTGGATAAAATGGAACATGTCACTGTGCAGCGTGAAGAAAAAGTCATTGTGATTGAACCGGCGGTGGAACGCGTGGTGTACGTGCCCTACTACGACACCCGCGTGGTCTACGGCAACTGGTGGTGGTCAGATTACCCACCGGTGTATTGGCATCACCCCCGCCACCACGTGTTTGTCGGTGGTTTTTATTGGGGGCCGCGCGTCTATGTAGCGCCCAGCTTTTTCTTCAGTTCCTTTCATTGGCACCACCGCCGTGTGGTCGTCATTGACTACCATCACCACCATCATCCACGCTTTTACAGCAGCCGGCACATTGCTCATTACCATGGCGCGAGACATTGGCATCACAACCCGGTACATCGCCGCGGCGTGGTTTACCGCAATGACAGCATTCGGCATCACTACAACAGCAATCGCCAGAGCTACCGCGCCTTACAGGAAGAGCGGGATTACAGCCGCCGCCATACCGGCGAAGGTCACGCGCGGCCCAACAGCGCGCGGCCACAACACCGCCCCGAGCTGACCAACAACCGCCATAACGACACTCCGCGCCCCATAACCCATTGGCGCGGCCAAAGCGATGCGGAACGCGTCCGTGACCGGCTCGCTAACGGCCCCAGCCAAGGGTCGCGCGATTCAGCCAATGTGGAACGGAAATATCCCCAGCGCACCGGCCCTAACACCACCAAAACCGGTGAACGTGACGATTTTCGCAACAACCAGCCAGAGCGGCCTACGGCGGTATATCGCAATAACAATACCGTACAACGCAGCGCTGGCGATGTTGAACAACGGCGCGATGTGATCCAGCGGACCCAGCAAAATGCTCCGCGCCAGAACACCTGGCAAGGAAATCAACAGCGCCCATCAGGCGTGCAGCGACCGGATTCCCGGCAACCCCGGCAGGAGATTATTCGTCGCACGGAAAATGTGCAGCAGCCCCAAAGAAGCCCAAGGCAAGTAGAACCCCAAGTCCAACGTCGCATTGAGCAAAGCCGGCCACAACCGCAGGTTCATCGCGGCATTGGCGGTGGCAATCAAACACGCGCCGGTGGCGGCAATTCTGGCGTGCGTGAAAGTCGTCGAATTGAGCGCTGATCATTAGAAGCCGAGCCGTCAGGCTCGGCTGTTTTATCTTCACAATCAGATGGTTAATTCTGCTTCCCGATATACACATTCTATTTATTTACGGATAGTTAGTAGCAACAGATACCGTCATAACTTTTTATTCCTTTCTTTGTGTCCCACCGCACCGAATTTATTCTTTCCTTTTTTTGATAACAATCCGTTTTAATCAAATTTTTTGGAAACAAAAGATAGAATTTCACTGGCTTGCAAAAAGTCGGCACACGCTTTGCTATGACTATTTACGCAACACAATTTCACAAAAAAATCATGATGAAAATGCAGTAAGGGTAGATAATGATCACAGCAAAAGAATGCGGAAAAATAGCGCACAGAAATGGAGTTAACGCGCCAACACTGGATAGCAATCTCGCGAAATTACTGGGCGGCAGCAGTAGTAATACAGACGACAAAAAAACCACTCATTACGTGCAATGGTGGGAAGGTTGGTACGAATCTTTGGATGAAAGCCTTGCATTGCAACATGTAAAGTTTACAAATCCGGCGCTACAAACACACTGCCGATAATACCAATGGCCTTATTGGCAGGGGTCGGAAATAACGGGAATTTTTCAGCGATTAAACGACAAGTCATTTTGAGGTCACCGCTATGATCCACTCTCCTCAACACCAGGAATATTCCGCTCGCTACGGCTTAAAAAACGCCAGCGACAATATCGAAGTTGCACAACAGATTGCCGAAGCAAAGTACCGTGCGCTGATGGGGCGGGACATTTTTATCAGCGAGATTTCGGGCATTCATCAGTTGATTGAAGAATTGCGTGAGTGGGTTAGCCATTCACCAGTGCCTGCCAAAAAAGATAGACATTGAATTTCCACGTTACGACCGGGCTACCGCAGTGGTGGCCCGGTGCACATTAACACCGGGCAAGATTATGTCAGAGACTACTGTCAAACCGGGTTTCGCCCGGGAGCTTAATCACAAGCTGGATGAACTCATTCAATGGTCCATTGATAATTCACCGGTACAAGACCCGCCCCTGACCCAAAAGGATTTTACCGAGGTTCGCAAGTATTTTTTGGCTACCGCCATTGCTGGTACGCCACAAATGCGTGAACCGGAACCTTCCGAAGGTGGTGCCCAGTATATTAATGACAATCCGGCCCCCTGGCCCTAAACCTGGGCCAGGTTTTCACTTATCTGCAAAACAGGAGAGCGACGATGAAACGAACAGCGTCAGCCATGTGGACCGGCAATTTGAAAGAAGGGAAAGGAAAAATCTCAACCCAAAGCGGTGTGCTATCGCAAGCGCAATATGGCTTCAATACCCGTTTTGAAGAAGGCCCCGGCACCAACCCGGAAGAACTAATCGCCGCCGCCCATGCCGGCTGTTTCAGTATGGCCTTGTCCGCCCAGCTAACCGAAGCCGGCATGACTGTGGAAAGCATCAAAACCCAAGCTGCCGTCACGCTCGATAAAGTGGACGGTGGTTTTGCGATTACCAAAGTCCATCTCGATTTAACGGCAAATATTCCCGGCATTGACCGCAGTACCTTTGACACTATCGCCAACCAGGCCAAGACCGGCTGTCCGGTCTCTAAAGTGCTAAACGCCGAAATTACGCTCGACGCCAAGCTTGAGTCCTAGTGGATGTATAGAAGCCGACGCAAAAGCCAGCGGATGGCTTCTATAAATACTGTTCGATAACCGCCAGCGTCTTTGCCATCGCACCGCGATTGGCATTGGCTACCGAAAGTGCGGCTTGGCCGCGTTTTTGACGTTCCTGCTCATCACCAATCAACAACTGCACTTCCTGCGCCAGAGCTTCAGCGTTTTCTACCAAACGCAACGCGCCCGCTTCTTCCAGCAAGCGCGAGGCTTCCGCAAAATTAAAGACATGCGTACCGCTCAGTAAAGGCAACTGCCAGGCGGCAGGCTCCATAAAATTGTGGCCACCCGTGGGCACCAGGCTGCCGCCAACAAAAGCGAGGTCGCTGGCGCCCAGCAGCAACAGCAATTCGCCCATGGTATCGCCCAGTAAAATATCCGTATCAGCGGCAATCACTTTTTGGCTGCGCCGCGCAATCCGGTAACCACGCGCGATACACAAATTTCCTACCCGATCAAAACGTTCGGGATGGCGCGGCACCAACACCAGCAATAATGTGTTGGCGGCCTCCGTACCGGAGGCGCGCACCTGAGCAAACGCATTCAGAATCTGTTCGTCTTCCCCCTGGTGTGTACTCGCTGCAATCCACACCAGACGCTGTCCACCCTGGGTCCATTGATGCTTGAGGATGCGTGCCTGTGCCTGCACATCGTCGCCCAGCGTCAGATCAAATTTCACGTTGCCGGTGACCTTGGTTGCCGCAGCCGGTAAACCAAGCGCCTGAAAGCGCGCGGCATCATCTGCGTGTTGTATCGCGGCGCAGCTCAATTGCTGCAACATCTGCGTTGTCATTGCACCGAAGCGCGCGTAACCATGTGCCGAGCGCGCTGAGAGACGACCATTGATAAGCAATACCGGAATTTCACGTGCAGCACATGCTGCGATGGTGTTAGGCCAAAGTTCGGTTTCCATAATTAACAAGAGCTGTGGCTGTACCCGCCCCAGAAACCGTGACACACAATCCGGTAAGTCATAGGGAGCATATACGTGATAAACGCTATCACCCAGGGCGGCGCGCACACGCTCCGAGCCGGTGGGCGTGGTGGTGGTAATCACCAGTTGCACGTGTGGCTGTTGCTGCAGGATGCGAATCAATGGCAAGGCCGCCAAAAATTCTCCCACCGAAACCGTGTGAAACCAGATAACTTTTTTTTCTGTTTCCAGTTCGGGGATAAACCCAAAACGTTCACGCCAACGGCGGGCGTAAGCCGGTGCGCGCCAGGCACGCCACAATAACCGCAACAGAATCACCGGAATAGCGAGGTAAAAAATCAGGGTGTAAATCCAACGCATAAAAAACATCCATTCGCAACGGCTGAAACTACCAACCCATTTTTTCTTTAATAAATGCCGTCAATACCTCGGCGTTTTCACGGTGATGGTGCACCCGTGGATGTTTATAAAAATCCTTGAACTCGAAGATCATGACATCGATATCTTGGTCATTGGTCTCCGCCTTCCACTGCTCAACCGCCGAGTGTATATAACCCGGCCAGGGTGAACCCGGTTTGCTGGCATCCATCGTACCGAGGGTACAAATGATATAGGCTTCGGGATAATGGCCGCGAATCCGGCGGACAAAATCGTAATACACCGCAATGCGTTGCTCGTCAGTGGGCACCGGATCAAGCCGCTCTTCCACCAGGGCGCTGTCGTTCTGGAATAGATTGATCACTACTACATGGGGCGTCCAGCGGTTGAAATCCCATTTGGAATTATTGTTGTCGATGGCGCTGAGCTGGTCATAAAAATCCTGCATGGTAAAGCCGACAAAGCTGGCCATCAGGCCGACGCCGCTCTGCGATGTGCTGACATACTCCGCATCCAGATTGCGTGCGGTAATAGCGCCATAGGCGAGGAAGTTATTTTTCTCGGCTTTGTTGTCATCCGCCCCGTCTTCCGGTGCTTCGTTACCCATGCCACTGGTAATCGAATCACCAAAAAATTCAATCCGCCGTTCCGGGCGAGGCGGTGGTGGCGTTAACTCCCCATCCTCGGCGAGCAGCACGCCATAAAAGGTGGTGGCACCCTCCTCGCCTTCCGTTCGTTTGGTGATGGTCAGCAGGTGCTCTCCCTCGCTGAGGTTATCGGCGATGGGATAGGTTCTTTTGCCTTTTTCGCCCTTGATCACAATCGGGTTATCCCAATCCTGATCAATAAAGACATTGAAGTAATTCATACCGTAGTGATCATCCATGACCAGCGCAATGGAACGCCCGGTAAAGCCCGCCTGAATCATGGTACCCGGCCAGGAAAATATCGGCGTTTCCGGCGCTGAGAAATCAATGCGGCCGGTGTACTGAAAATGCTCGTGGTTCGCCTTGACCAGCGGGTCTTGCGGCAGGGACAGAAAATACCCCAGGCCGATCAGCAGGGCTGCAAACAGTGACCCGGTCAGCAATTTGGACTTCATCGCGCCTCCATCGATGTTAACCCCGGCCCGACAAACCGGGCCGGTTCACTTGGCGGCAGTGTGCCATAAATTCCCGCCCCTGCAAGTTACACCGCAGGAGCGACAAAAAGCTTTATACTGCCCGCACTTTTTACCCCAGGTTTCGCCCACTGAATTTGCGAGTCTTTATGTCTGTAGCGCCCATCCGTGTTCATCTCGATATCGCCATCATCGGCGGTGGCGTGGCGGGTTTGTGGCTGGCCAATCGCCTGGCGAATACCGGTTACTCGCTGGCGCTATTTGAAGCCGGGTCTTTGGGCAGCGATCAAACCATCGCGTCCCAGGGCATGATCCACGGCGGCATGAAATATACCCTCAACGGGGCCCTGACCGGCGCGTCAGAAGCCATTGCCGAGATGCCGCGCCACTGGCGCGCCTGCCTGTGTGGCGAGGGCGATGTAGACCTGCGCACCACCCGCATCCTCAGCGACCATTTTTTCATGTGGTCCAGCGAAACCATGGCTTCGCGCCTGACCACCTTCCTGGCGAGCAAACTGACCCGTGGCCGGGTTGAACCGGTTGCTGATGACAAACGCCCGCCACTCCTGCGTACGCACCATTTCAGCGGCAGCTTGTACCGGTTGGAAGACCTGGTGCTCGACGTACCCAGCCTGATCGCCAATCTTGCCCATAACCTGCCGGGCCGCATCTTCCAACTGGCAACTGCCCACTCGCGGTTGAGCGCCACCGACGGTGACGTGCGCCTGGTCATTGAACAGGACGGACAAATCATCGAAGTGACAGCGCAACGCATTATTCTGACGGCGGGCAAGGGGAACGCCGCGTTGTTGCAGCAACTCGGGTTGCACCAGCCAGCGATGCAGTTGCGCCCGCTGCAACAGGTGATGGTCAAGCACGCATATCCGCACCGCTTTTATGGCCATTGCCTGGGCGCCGATACCACACCACGCCTTACCATCTCCAGCCACACGACCAGCTACGGCGCTCCGGTGTGGTATCTGGGCGGTACCCTGGCGGAACGTGGCGCGCAGCAGGATGCTGCAACGCTGATTGGCAGCGCCCGACAGGAACTGGCAAACCTGATGCCCTGGCTCGACTTCAGCGAGGCCGAATGGGCCACCCTGCCGGTGGAACGAGCCGAGCCCTTACAGCGCGACTTTGCACGGCCGGACAATGCCTTTGCCTCCCCCGTTGCAGGCGTTCCCAACCTGATCCTCGGCTGGCCAACCAAGTTGACACTGGCGCCCAATCTGGCCAATGAAATACTCGAGTTGCTGCAGCAGGACGGGATTGCACCTGGCAAAGCCGACGATGTATCTGCATTAGGTCATCACCTGCCCCGCCCGGTTGTGGCCAGAACCCCCTGGGATATTGCCTTCCCGCCTCCACCTGGCGACAGCCTTAATGATGACGAGATAACCGATGCTGACACCTAGACGCCTGGGCCAGACTGACCTTGCTATCAGCCCCCTGGGGCTGGGTACCGTCAAAGTGGGCCGCAATCAGAAGGTTAATTACCCCACCGGCTTCGAGATCCCCGACGATGACCAGGTAGTACAGCTACTGGGGCTCGCGCGGGACCTGGGCATCAACCTGCTGGATACCGCTCCTGCCTATGGCACCAGCGAGGAACGCCTGGGCAAATTACTCGGTAACACGTCCCATGACTGGGTCATTAGCACCAAGGTGGGGGAAACCTTTGTCGATGGGGAATCTCATTTCGATTTCACTCCCACCCAGGTGCGTTTGAGTATCGAACGCAGTTTGCGACGTTTGCGCCGTGACTATATCGACGTGGTGCTGGTACACTCTGACGGCAATGACAGCGCGATCATTGAGCGTTATGAAATCTTTGATGTGTTGGCTGAGCTCAAGCGAGCCGGCTGGTTGCGCGCCTTCGGCATGTCGACCAAAACCCTGGAAGGCGGCCTGTTGACCGCACAGCATGCCGACCTGGTGATGGTGACTTACAACCTCGACCACCGTGCCGAAGAGGCCGTCATTGATGAGTGCTTGCGGCTGAATAAAGGCGTGCTGCTCAAGAAAGCCCTGGCCAGCGGCCACCTGTGCGTCGGTGATAACGCGGAAGACCCGGTGCAGGCGAGTATGGATTTCCTGTTTTCCCACCCCGGTGTCAGCAGTGCGATCATCGGCACCATCAACCCGCAACATTTACGTGATAACGTGAGCAAGGCATTGCTTGCCCTGCATCAGGATTGAATCGATTTATGGCAACAACCAACAGTATGAACAACTGGCTCGACAGCGTTAAATGGGACAGCGACGGTCTGGTGCCCGCTATTGCCCAGGACGCACAGAGCGGCCGTATCCTGATGATGGCCTGGATGAACCGCGACGCATTGCAGCGCAGCGCCGAATTGAACCAGGCGGTCTATTGGTCGCGTTCGCGCAACCGCTTATGGCATAAGGGCGAGACCTCCGGCCATGTGCAACACCTGAGTGAAATTCGCCTGGATTGCGATGCGGATGTGATCGTCCTGCAAGTTGAGCAAGTGGGCGGGATTGCCTGTCATACAGGACGGGAGTCCTGTTTTTATCGCGTCCTGAAAGACGGCGAGTGGCAGGTGGTTGATGCAGTGCTCAAAGACCCGAAAGCTATCTATCAATAATAACGCTCGACACAACTTATGAACGCTCACAACATACTGGAACAACTGACGCAGATCCTGGAAGCGCGCAAGAACAATGCCGATGCAGACAGCTCCTATGTGGCCAGCCTGCATAAAAAAGGATTGAATAAAATATTGGAAAAAGTCGGTGAGGAATGCACCGAAACCCTGCTTGCTGCCAAAGATGCACAAGCCAGTGGTGACACCAGCGATTTGATTTATGAAACAGCCGATCTGTGGTTCCACACCCTGGTGATGTTATCTCACCTGGGTGAAAACGCCGACTCGGTTCTGAACGAACTGGCGCGACGTTTTGATGTATCCGGCCACACCGAAAAAGCGTCGCGCAAGCAATAACTCCCACTGAACGTACAGAGGAAACATTATGGGTATCAGCGGTATCAGTATTTGGCAATTGTTGATCATTCTGGCAATCGTGATCATGTTGTTCGGCACCAAGCGCCTGCGCTCCCTCGGCAGCGACCTGGGCAGTGCCATCAAAGGCTTCAAAAAATCCGTCAGCGATGAAGACGAAGCCAAAAACGACACCAGAAATGTTGAAGACAAAACTGCCCAGGACAACATCACCAGCGCGCAGAAAGAAAAAACTGAGCAGAAGTAATGTGCAAACCAGGGTGGGGCACGCCGGTTCAACGGTGTGCCCCTGACCCGATCAACCGCGACAGGTAATTGTGTGTTTGATATCAGTTTTTTTGAATTAATCTTGTGTGCCATTGTAGGCCTGGTGGTCATAGGACCGGAGCGCTTGCCGGAAACGGTACGCGCCGTCAGCCTGTGGATTGGTCGCCTGAAACGCAGCCTGCGCGAAACACGCAGCGAGTTGGAGCGCCAGATCGGTGCTGACGATATTCGCCGCCAGCTGCATAACGAAGAGATTATGCAAAGCCTGGAAAAAACCCGCCGCGAGATTGAGAACGCGGTCAGGGATGGTGAACAAGCCGATCCGAAACCGCGCACCACGCAAGAACGCACCTACCAGGAACATGTTGAATTGCCTGATCACGCCCATATGGATGAACAACCCGCAGATGCAAGTAAACCTGCAGACGCGCCATCATCTTCCACTGTCCCCGAAAAAAGCGGCCATTGATAGCTATGAGTGACAAAGAGCTTCCGCTGGTACAACACCTGATTGAGTTACGCACGCGGTTATTGCATACCGTGATTTTTGTGCTGGTCGTTTTTTGTTGCCTGTTTTATTTTGCCAACGATATTTACTACATCATTTCGGCGCCTTTGCAAAACCTGTTGCCGGAAAACACCAGCATGATTGCCACCGATGTGGTCTCGCCTTTTCTGACACCGCTCAAACTGACTTTCTTTGCCGCTGTATTGTTATCTATTCCGTACATTCTTTATCAGATCTGGGCGTTTATCGCACCGGGTTTGTACAAGCATGAAAAGAGCCTTGCCGCGCCCCTGTTAATATCCAGTGTGCTGCTGTTTTACGCGGGCATGACCTTTGCGTATTTTGTGGTATTTCCCCTGCTGTTCGGCTTTGTTACCGGCATCGGCCTGGAAGGCGTGGCCACCATGACCGATATCGCGAAGTACCTGGATTTCGTTCTGCAATTGTTTTTTGCCTTCGGCTTTGCATTTGAAATTCCTATTGCTGTGATCCTGATGATCCATGCCGGTGTGCTGACCCCGGACAGCCTGGCGGCCAAACGACCTTACATAGTGGTGGGCTGTTTTATCGTCGGCATGCTGCTGACACCGCCGGATGTGTTCTCGCAGATCCTGCTCGCGGTACCTATGTGGATGCTGTTTGAGGTGGGTGTGTTCGTCGGCCGCGCGCTGCACAAGAATAAAGAAGCCCGCGAGATCGAACAAGCAAAGCAGGATTAAAGTGGCTTACCTGTTTCCGTTCTAACCAAAGAGCAAAATATTCTTTCTCGGCGGTTAGGTTTCTACTTAAGATAAGTGCCCACATGTTCTGGAAAGGAGAATGGCTATGACATTACGACTAGGCGATACCGCACCGGATTTCGAACAGGAATCCACTGCCGGGGTCATCAAATTTCATGAGTGGCTGGGTGATAGCTGGGGTGTACTTTTTTCACACCCGTCTGATTTTACGCCGGTGTGCACCACCGAACTTGGCCTGACGGCCAAGCTGAAAGAAGAATTCGAAAAGCGCAACGTAAAAGCCATTGCGCTGAGTGTGGACCCGGTCGATTCCCATCACGCCTGGGTAAACGATATCAACGAAACCCAAAATACCCGCGTTAATTTTCCTATCATTGCCGATGCTGATCGCAAGGTATCCGATCTGTACGACATGATTCACCCTAACGCCAATGCCACCCTGACCGTGCGTTCGTTGTTTATCATTGACCCGGCCAAGAAAATTCGTTTGATCATCACCTACCCCGCCAGCACCGGACGCAATTTTGATGAGATTTTGCGGGTGATTGATTCATTGCAATTGACCGAACACCACAAAGTCGCCACACCAGGTAACTGGAAGCCGGGCGAGGACGTTGTGATTGTTCCAGCCCTGCAAGACCCGGAAGAAATCAAACAGCGCTTTCCAAAAGGGTACAAGGTCATCAAGCCTTACCTGCGCATGACACCCGACCCAAGACAATAACCCGTCCAATAAAAAAAAAACCGGAGTGGTGGTTAATCACTCCGGTTTTCCCCCGGTTACCCATCCTGTGGATTCTGTGTTTGGCCGAGCCTGTTAACAGACCCGGTTCCTAAACTGTTTCGGCAAAAAATTGTTGTAGAACCTGTTTATGCGCTTCGAATTTCTTCCAGCCCAATTCGTGGAAGTAGAAGGCGACGGTATTGATGGCAGGTTCAACCATTGCCACTGCGCTACCCACCAGGACATCACCGGTCAGGGCGTAGGCGACGGAAAAAGCGACGGTGAAGTGAACGGTTGCGAAAGTCATTGTCTTGGCCATGGTGCCTGCTCCTTTGGATTACGTGTTGAACCCAGAATACGCCCGGCACCTCAAAAGCTAAAGACAATTGATGTTATGAATCAGATAGCCAATACCTATAAAAGGAATCATGGCATTGGGGGAAAGGTCTGGCCCTCAACATTCAGCATATTTTCGACCACAGCAGCGTTATAGAAGCCCTCCACCTTACGGATCTTGTCACCATCGACCGTGCACCAGATAGCAATACGCACATCGCCAATGGGCTCAAAGTAAGTTTTGTAATCCAGCACGCCAAATACCGAATTGCCCTCTGCCGCGATCTCGCGCACCACAATATCTTTCTGAATACCGGCCATTCCGAAGAGGTAGGCGAGCATATCTTCCGGGTCAGTGAAGTACATGTTCGGGCCAACGTATTCGAAGCCTTCAACATGCAATAACTGCTTGGCCTGATCAAAATGTTGGGATTTTATTCCCTGGATAAACTGGGTGACGATTTCTTTGGGCTGCATGATTTCACTCTGAATGACACTGCCGGGTTCGGACGGAAGGATACTGCGTGGAGGAACCCAATGAACAATTAGCAAACTGAACTAAGACGGCAAAGATGCCTTTCTAATGTTCCACTTCCATTGAGTCAAGCAGAAAGTGCAATGATCTGCAAGCTTGCGCGAGGTTTACGCATTTTTTGCACAATTTCACCGCAGTTGGCGGGTTTATTGGACAAATCATCGGGCGAGTGCCGGAACCGCTTCGCCCGCCATAGCGGACGAAGCAGGAGGAAATTGACCAAACGGCTATCTGATCTCCACTTCTTTATGATTTATGGAGCGTCTATGGATAACACGAGGGATTCCAGCGGTGCCAAGCTGACGGGTACGCGGGCGTGGTTTTGGCGAACCGCCAGGGTAAGTATTGTTTGCCCGCCCAACTGATCCCGCAGGGCATAATCACCCGGCGCCAACGTCCAGGTTTCCACCAGGTCCGCAGGAAGCTCCAGATTGAACGAGCGGGTTTCGGTGGCTGAGAAATTGCTGACAACCAACAACTTATAGGCTTTGTCCGGTGTAGCGGCCCAACGCGCAAACGCGAAGACATCATCCGTGTAGCCCGCTGTTGCACGGCGATTATGGCGGTGGAGTTCCCGGTAGGGTCCGCGCATCGCCGGGTGCTGGGCAGAGAGATTCATCAGCCGCACATAGAAATCCCGCAATGCCTGTTCCCGTTCGCTTAAACCGCCACCGTCGAACTTGCCGCCGTTCATCCAGCGCTGGTGGGCGGGTACACCGGCGTAATCAAAGATGCTGGTGCGTGTGGGGTCACCGAAACCGGAGTCCAGCATGCCGTCTTCGCCCACTTCCTGGCCGAAGTAAATCATCGTGGGCGAGCGGCTGATCAAAGCCGACACCACCATCGCCGGTTTGCCTTTCTCCGCACTGCCGGCGAAGTCAGGGCTGGCAATACGTTGCTCATCGTGATTTTCCAGGAAGTGGAGCATATGCGCTTCGATATCTGCCAGGTCCGCCTGGATCTTCACCAGGCTGTCGGTGGAACCCGTGCCCTGCATGATGGTTTTGAGCGTATCGTAGAATTCCACTTTATCGTAGAGATAATCCATCTTGCCCAGATGCAGATAGTTGCGATATTCCCTGGGGTTGTAGACCTCGGCTAATAAAAACGCATCCGGGTTTTTCACTTTGATCGAGGAATTCAGATAACTCCAGAATTCCACCGGCACCATCTCGGCCATATCAAACCGAAAACCGTCAACGCCCTTGTCCAACCAATAGTGGGTGATAGCGCGAAATTTTTTCCATGAATCGGGTACATCTTTGTCGGCCCAGAAGGCTGCGTGTGCCCGATAATTTTTTTCGGCGTACCCGGCTGGCAGTGCCGGAAAATCGTAGCTGCCGTCGGGGCGCACGCCGTAATTAATCTTTACGGTTTCATACCAGTCGTGGAAATGCGGTTGGGCTTTACGCGAACCATTGCCGGTCCACTTGGCGGGCACCTCTGAAAATTTTCCATCGGCGAGCGGGTGTGCACCACCACCCAGCGGACGATAATTTTCCAATGGCTCGGGCACACGGAAATGTTTATCGGGCACATAATAAAAATTATTGTCGCGCTGATAGGCAACCGAAGTATCGTCGTTAACACCGAAGTCCTGCACACCTGCCGGCTTGTGCAGGGATTCATAACGACGCGCCACATGATTCGGCACGATATCAATGATGACCTTCATCCCTTGCTGATGCGTGCGCTCGATCAGTGCCTGAAATTCTTCCAGGCGCTGTTCAGGATCAACCGCCAGATCGGGATTCACGCTGTAATAATCCTTTACCGCGTAGGGTGAGCCCGCGCGCCCTTTCACCACGTCCGGATCATCATGGCTGATACCGTAAGCAGAATAATCGCGAATCACCGCGTGGTGCGGCACACCGGTGTACCAGATGTGCGTCACGCCCATGGCTTTGATTTCAGCCAGAGCGGTATCGGTAAAATCGTTAAATTTTCCCACACCGTTTTCTTCAATGGTGCCCCAGGGCTTATTGGTGGTGTTGGTATTGCCGAACAACCGGGTAAATACCTGGTACACCACCGGCTTGCCCGCCGGTTCAACCAGCGTTTCCGTTGACGGTGTGTGCGTGGCGCAAGCACCCAGTCCTGCAAGGGCAGCGCCAATCAGTAATATATGTTTTCGCTTCATTGATCAGTCCAGGGCTTTAAAACGAATCGCGGCACCGCCGCTGGTAGCGAGGCTGAGTTGCAGCGTATCGCCATGTTTCATATTTTTCTTTTCGATAACCATCGCGTAGGGATTTGTTTTCCAATCAGCATCCGGCCCGTCGCGATAAATCTGCGCTTCGTAGTTTTTACCGGGTGACAGGAAATCCAGCGAAACACTAAGCTTGCGGGCGTCCTCATCAGTCAAGGCACCGAGGTACCAGTCTTCCCCACCGCGCTCCTTACGGGCAAACACCACATAGTCACCTACTTCGCCGGCCAGCGCGCGACTCTCTTCCCAATCAGTGGGGACATCGCGAATAAATTGAAATGCATCCGCATGTTTTTCGTAATTTTCCAGCAGGTCTGCCACCATTTGAATCGGGCTGTATAGCACCACATAGAGCGATAATTCTTTGGCGAGCGTGGAGCGCACGCGGTTCTCGGCGTCGAGTCCATAAGGTGCAAGATCAAAAATACCCGGCGTGTAATCCATAGGGCCGGACAACATCCGCGTGAATGGCAGGATAGCGGTGTGCTCAGCGGAGTTGGGTGGCGAACCCCAGGCGTTATATTCCTGCCCGCGTGCTCCTTCCCGCGCAATCCAGTTAGGATAGGTGCGGCGCAAACCGGTGTCCTTGATCGGTTCGTGGGTGTTGATGCTGATCTTGCGTTTGGCCGCTTCGGTCACGGAGCGCAGGTATTCTCCCACCATAAATTGTCCATCGTGCCATTCGTTACGCACGATACCCTGTTCGTCGATGCGCTTGATTTTTCCACCGTCGGCCACGTAACCGGTTTTAACCTGGGCCACGTTATGCTGTTGATAAAGATCGAATGCATCAGCCATTTGATTTTTATAATTCGTTACCGCACCGGAGGTTTCGTGATGGCCGATCAAGCGCACGCCTTTGGATTTTCCATAAGCGGCAATCTCCGGGAGATTAAAATCGGGATAGGGTTCGGTAAAGCTGAAGATGTCACCGTTTGCATACCAGTCGCCATCCCAACCAATGTTCCAACCTTCAACCAGCACACCGGAAAAGCCATGTTGTGCCGCGAAATCCATATGGTGTTTGGTTTCTGCCGTGGTTGCACCGTGTTTTTCACCGGAACCCCAGGTCGCCGTTCCCACGTGCATGCCCCACCAGATGCCGACATATTTGCCCGGCTCCACCCAGGACACATCACCCAATTTATTCGGCTCATTCAAATTCAGGATAAGATCGGAATTCAATAAGCCCGTAGCATTCGCTGCAATTTGAATCGTCCGCCAGGGCGTCTTGAATGGCAATTGCGTTTTTACACGAATACCGTCGGACCAAGGGGTTAAATCAGCTTTCAATACACCGTTGCGTTGTTGGTCCAGGGTCATGGAGGCGTAGTCAACCAGCGCCGCTTCGTGAATACTCACGTGCACGCCCGTGGGCGATTTAAAGGTAACCGGCGTGTGCACCCGGTCCACCACATCAAGCATGGTGGTGTTATACAAATATTCGTAGCGATTCCAGCCGCGCGATGGAATCCACCAGGTTTTGGTTTGCTCGGGTGCGGGCAAACTAAAGGTGGTTTTTTCGTCGATGATGTCAATTTTTCCCTGGCGATTATCGGCCAGTTTTTTCTGTTGCGGCACCTCGTAGCGGAATCCGACACCGTCGTTAAATACCCGCACGCGCAGGGTGAAATGGTTAGGCGACTTTTTATCGGCGCGTGCAAAGGTTACCGCCAGTTCATTGTGCTGATCACGCACCAGGCGCCGTTCGCCCCAGGGTTGTTCCCAGGTGGTGTCCTGTTGCGTTTTTTTATGGTCGGTTATCTTCAGGTCGCGCACAAACCCTTCGACACCCTTGAATTCCAAACCCAATGCAGAGGGGCTAATCACTTCTTTACCGCGAAATGCAATGTGGTAACCAGGTAATCCATTGTCATCATTAACCTGGAAGACAATATCGCCGTCGGGTGACGCGACCTTAAGCGTTTCGGCTGAAAGGTTCAGGCTTAGCAGCGCTGAACATAGCAGGATACTGCGCCGTACAAGAGTTAAATTTATGGTCATATAATTCTCCACACGCGGTTCAATAATGAATTAACGAAGCTCAATAATGGTCGATGATTTTTTTCCCAGCGTCAGGCCGGAGGCCAGGTTCATTGTTTTTCCGGTCAGCACGTCTTTGCCTGCTGCGTTATCCGAAATAAAGTCGTTGAAGCGCGTCAGGTCGAGCGTGACTTCCGCGTCATTTTTATTCAGGACAACCATCAAAGTGTCTTCCTCGTTGTAACGAAAATAGACGTACACGCCATCCATCGGTGCAAAGTGTTGCAGCTTGCCGGTATGCACCACTGTTGCATCTTTTCGCCAGTTCAATAAACGTTTGATAAACGCCTGGGTATCGCGTTGTGCTTTATCCAGGCCTTTGCCGGTGAAAGCATTTTGCTTGTCGCCGCGCCATCCACCGGGCATGTCCGCCCGGACCGCACCGTCGTCGCGTTCGCGCGGGCTGGTCATTAAAATTTCTGAGCCGTAATAAAGCTGCGGAATGCCGCGCATGGTGGCCATATACACCATGGCCATCCTGAAGAGATCCACATCCTCATGCAAAAAACTGTAGATGCGCGAGGTGTCATGATTTTCCGGAAAGATCACCAGATTGTAGGGATCGGGGTAGATAAAATCGTTGGCCAGGGTTTCGTACAAGCGAATCAGGCCGGTGTCCCAAGCCTCTTTCTCCAGCAACGCGATTCGTAGCGCATCGTGAATGGGAAAGTCCATCATGCTCGGGGCATAGGGCACATGACCGCTGGGGTTTTCCTTACCCTTTTGCCAGTGCGCGACAATGTTGGGATTACCGCTCCATTCCTCGCCGACGATATTCAGATGGGGATATTCTTCCATCACGGTTCTCGCCCACTCGCTCAGAAATTTTTCATCCGCGTAGCCGTAAGTGTCTTCGCGAATACCGGACAAGCCCGCGTATTCGATCCACCATAAGGTGTTTTGAATCAGATAACGCGCCACCAAAGGATTGCGCTGATTCAGGTCCGGCATGGCCCGCGAGAACCAACCATTCACAAACCTGGCTTTATCATCCGGCGCGGCATAAGGGTCCTGGATGGTGGTGCGGCGATGATTGGTTTCAACATAGGTGTCCGGATTGTTCAGCCAATCGCGACTGGGCATATCTTTCATCCACCAGTGTTCGGAACCGATGTGGTTGAGGATAATATCCTGAATCACGCCGATACCTTTTTTGCGCGCTTGTGTCACAAAGTGTTTGAAATCCTCGTTGCTGCCGAAGCGTGAATCAATCAGATAATTATGGGTAGCCGCGTAGCCGTGGTACGAATAAGCCGGCTGGTTATTTTCCAATAAGGGATTGGGCCAGATTTGCGTAAATCCCATGTCGGCAATGTAGTCGAGGTGACGTATCATGCCCGCAATATCGCCGCCGTGTCGCCCACCCGGGTTCTTGCGATCCGCCTTTTCCGTCATCTGTGCGACGCTATCGTTGTGCGGATTGGCGTTGGCAAAACGATCCGGCGTAATGAGATAGATCACATCTGAACTGTCAAAGCCGCGGCGTTGCGCAGAGTGTTTTTCCCGTGCCTGTAATTCATAGTTGGCACTGACGTGAGTTTTCCCTTCTTTTCCAAAATCTATCGCAAATTGTCCGGGTTTTGCTGAGGCACTGATATTCACCGTCACAAAAAGATAGTTCGGATTGTCTACCTTCTTCGTGTTAACCAGGGTAACGCCGGGATAGTTAATGACTGGTGTCAGCTCACTGATATCCTCGCCATGCACCAGGATCTCGATCTCGTGGTAACGCATGCCCACCCACCAGTTCGCGGGCTCAAGGTGTTGGATGGCGTATTGTTGGGCAGATACCGGGATTGCTAACAACAACACCCAACACATTAGAATGATTTTCATATCGACTCCATATTATTTATTGTTAATCTGTGCGAGAAATTCACTGTAGCCTGGCATCTGTTGCAGTGGTGACTGTTTGATGCTTTTCATATTGTTTAATAGCGCGCGCAATTGCGTGTCCGTGACCTGATTCGCCATCGGGTGATAGTCTTCCGGTAACACGCCCTGCCCGATCAACACTTGCAACCAGGAGGATTCAACAAATAATTCATCCTGGGTTTTGACGAGCGTGCCGGTTTGCCGAAACAAAGCGATTTTTTGCGCGAGGCTGTGAGGAATATCAGAGTGTCGTAACGCATCCCAGAAAGGCTCACCTACCCGTTGGTTTGCGTGATAGTGCAAGATAATAAAGTCGCGGATCTGCTCGAACTCCAACACCGATTGACGGTTGTATTCGGCAATAGCCGCCGGCTCGATCTGTTGATGCGGAAACAGTTTTAACAGCCGCACCACGGCAGACTGAATAAGATGAATGCTGGTGGATTCCAGGGGCTCAAGAAATCCGCTGGATAAACCGATAGCCACCACATTGTGACGCCAGCTTTCAACACGTCGTCCGGTGCTAAAGCGAATCAAGCGCGGCTCGTCGGTGGCGGTGGTGTCAAGCCGGGTTAACAAGCGATGGGCAGCCTCGTCATCAGAGCAGTATTCACTGCTGTATACCAGACCGTTACCGTTGCGATGCTGGAGCGGAATACGCCATTGCCAACCGAACTCATGTGCAATTGCCCGCGTAAACGGCAATGGTTTTTCCAGTGGCTCGGACGGTACCGCCACCGCGCGATCACAGGGGAGCCAATGGCTCCAGTTTTCAAATGGCGTGTCCAGGGCTTCGTTGATCAACAAACCACGCAACCCGGAACAATCCAGAAATAATTCACCGGTAATAGCCACACCATTCTTCAGTATGAGCTGCGTGACATTGCCCGAGTCACCATCGCGCTGCACCTGCTCAATCAGCCCTTCGGTACGTATCACGCCGCGCTGCTCGGCATAGCGCCGCAAATACTGTGCGTAAAGGTTTGCATCAAAATGAAAGGCGTAAGGCAACTCCAGGTTCGGATCTTTGGTGGAAAGCGGTGCGAATTTATTGGCCGCAATACAGTGGTAATTGAGATTGTAGTCCCACAAATCCGTGTCAATATTGGCCTGCCGTGCGCGCAACCAAAAATGCTGGAATGGACAAAACGCAAAGTCCTGCCCTACTGCACCAAACGCATGGAAATAATGCTGACCCGGCGTGTGCCAGCCGTCAAACCGGATGGCAAGTTTGATGGTCGCCCGGGTCGCGCGAAGGAAATCAGCTTCGTTAATGCCCAAGGCGTCGTTTAAATGGCGAATGGGTGGAATCGTTGCTTCACCGACACCGATAGTGCCAATTGCATCTGACTCAATCAGCTCAATGGTTAATGCGCTACCCATTAACTTGCTTAACAGCGCCGCCGCGATCCAGCCCGCCGTGCCGCCGCCGACAATGACAACTTTTTTTAGGGGATGCTTCATCATGGCCAACCTGAAAAAAAGCCCCGTCAGCTGTCACTGACAGGGCCAATTTTTACCGACTTGCAATAAGCGCTATCAGAATTTGTAGTTGAAGCCTAACAAGTAGTTAGCACCGAAGTGTTGGTACTT
>CAMLOU010000028.1 GCA_946481735.1 uncultured Cellvibrio sp. | reverse complement strand
CCTTTCTATCGCCAATTCTGGTTCTGGTTTGTTTTCACGCCGTTAATTGTGGTGGTCTGTGTCTCCATGGTGACGGTAACCATTGCGTTCCGTCATGCTGACGATGTAGTGATCGATAACTATTACAAAGAAGGGCGCATGATCAATCAAACCATGGAGCAGGATCGGCGCGCAGTGGAATTAAATTTAACGGCGCAATTGCGTTTTGATCGCACCACCGGCGAAGTGTTTTTACAGATACCGTCGCAAAGTGCTGTGCCCGCGCAATTATTGTTATTACTAGACCATCCCTTTGAAGCAGACCTGGACCAGCAAGTGGTACTGCAGCAAACATCCAGCGGTCATTATCGCGGTAGCCTGGAGTTTAACCCGAGAAACAATTGGTACTTGTCTTTATTGCCGGTGCTGGATAAGCATCAACGTAAAGCGGCGGAATGGTTGTTAAGTGGTGAAATTAATTTTGCAGTGAGCGACGAAACGCGGTTACAGCCGCGCATCGCCAGGGACTAGAAATTTTCAATAGCGGTTAAAAGGCGCCCAGTTGAAAATAAATATTAAAGTCGCCGCTAAAGGTAAAACCATAACCGAGATACACCGGCCCCAGCGGCGTCTCACCACCGAAATACACAATCGCAGAATCCAGCCACTCGTCTTCTTCGCCCAGATTGATGGGCTCTTCGAGTTTTGCCCCTTCGACGGCAAGCCCCATGCGCAGATCGCCGCTTAAACCCAGCGGCATATGGCCGATAATTTTTTCAGCGCGCAGGTGTGAATAGAAAGCGCCGTTGGTCCAGATTTGTTCGGTGGCGTAGCCGGATAAATTTAAAAAACCACCCAATAATTCCGCGTCGAATAGTGGCAGCTCATCGTCAATAGCGGTGACATAAGACGTGCGCATTCCCCAGACATAATCACCTGCCATATAAGTGCCGCTGAGTTCTGTTTTGACCTTGCGATAATCCTGTTCGGCGGATTCAAAATAACTTATGCCGCCGCTCCAGCCTTTGGAGGGAAAATACAATCGGTTGCGTCCGTCAAAGACCGTCTCGGCGACCCAGCCATCGTAACGCTCGTCGATATCTGGTAATTCGACCACACCGATTTGCGAGCGGCCGCGAGTATGGTATTGCCGCCAACCGATCCTCGCTTGCCCCCAAATGCCGATGTTCCTGCCCATCAATAGTTGGGCATAATCCGTCTTCAGGTCGTACTCGGCAATTTTTTCGTTGTCCAGATAAATACTGATTTCATCCCGTTGCGTCACGTAGCTGGGTTCAATAAACCAGCTTTGGCGTTGATTGAGTGGTTGATAAAAGTCCACTTCAAAAGAGGAATTACTGCCGAGATCCATCACCGCAAACAATTCACCGCCGTAGCGATTCAGCCAGACATTGCGAAACGCTGTACGCAAATTCACGCTGGAACCTTCACGTCGTTCTTCATTGATGCTGAAACCAAAGGTCAGGTAATCCGACGAGGCTTTATTTTCGCGCGCGAGGATGGTGAGATTATTTTTACCATCGATCTGCTGCACTTGATAATCCACATTATCAAAACCGCCCATGCCATAAATGCGGATTAAATCCACCTCCAATTGTTCACGGTCCAGGGCCTCACCTTCCTGCTGGCGAATCAATTGCCGCACAAAGATCGGGTTAACGCGCGTCAGGGGCGCAATAGTGATGGTATCGATGGTGGCGATGAGTTCCCGTTCATCGCGCCGTTGTGCTCGCCATGCGGTGTAGTCCTGCGGCGTGACGCTGAAGGCTTGCAGGTCGGCAACCCGCGCGTCGGCAGCGGCGTAACCGAGATCGGCCGCCTGTTTGTAGCGGGCGAATTCGGTGGCTGTGAGATCGCCCAGATCCGGGGTGATATAAATATCATTACTGCCCAGGCTGGCGATGGCGTGGGCCACATTCTGGCGAGTGAGGATGCCGATCATCTGCACGGTGACGCTCAGCAAAGAGTTCACGTTGTCGGCGGGTTTCAGTGGTGTTCCCACGTCGACGGCAATCACCCGTTCGGCGTTGCACAGCTCGCGCCCCACCTGGATCGGCACGTTATCCACCAGGCCGCCGTCCACCAGTTTTGCGCCTTCGTATTCCACCGGCGCCATAAAACCGGGTACGGACATACTGGCACGCATGGCATGGGTCAGGCTGCCGCTTTTGAGCACGACTTTTTCACCGGTGCCGATATCGGTCGCGATGATTGCCAGCGGCAGGCGCAACTCCTCGATCATGCGGCCACCGACATCATCGCCCACCAGCTGGTTGAAGAAGAGTTTAATTTTTTCACCGGACACCAGCCCCGAGGTGATCTGCAATCCCTCGTCGGATAAGCCGACCTCGGCTCCCGGCAGCAGGCCCTGCGTCACGCGCTTGGTGCGGTAGTTCATCTGTGAGTAATCCGCTGAATCCAGGAACATATTGGTCCAGTCGGCCTCTTTTAATTTTGCGCGCATCTCAGCTGGCGACAAGCCCGCCGCATAGGCGCCAGCCACCAGGGCGCCCATGCTGGTGCCGGCAATACAGTCGAACGGAATCCGCTCGCGTTCAAGGATTTCCAGCACCCCGATATGTGCAGCACCCCGGGCACCGCCGCCGCCGAGAATCAAGGCTGTGCGCGGACGCCATTCCGCCGTGTCGCCCTGTGCCAACAACGCGTGGCCAGGACACAAGGCAAGCAGCAGGATTAACAGGCGCAACGATAAGCGGTAGGGCATGGACGCATCCTTTGTCGTGGCTGAAGTGACGTAACGGTATAGGTGTAGCACAGCCGGATGAAAAGTTACCCTCGACGCTATGATTCGGCCTGCGCGATCAGCAGGGCTCGGCTATAATGACCGCGCGATTTTGCTTGCACCCGACGGACCGGCCAATCCATATCACCGGTGATCAACCAGTCTTTGACGTATCCTGAAAAGTGCCCATATCCGTGTCTATACCCGCATCCGATACTCCTCTTCCCTGTTACCACTGTGGCTTGCCTGTACCTGCCGGTGCCCATTTTCCGGTGACTATTGCCGATAAAGAGGAACGGATGTGCTGCCCGGGTTGCCAGGCGGTGGCGATGGCCATTGTGGATGGCGGGCTGGAAAATTTTTATCGCTTTCGTACCGAGAATAGCGCGCGTCCGGATACCTATAACCCGGGCACGCACAAAGAGGTGCAAACCCGCTGGGACATCTACGACCTGCCGGATGTGCAAGCTGACTTTGTGCTTGAACTGGATGCAGGGCGCCAACTGCGCCAGGCGAACCTGTTACTTGAAGGCATCAGCTGCGCGGCGTGCAGCTGGCTGATTGAAACCCACCTGAAAAAACAACCCGCAGTCCAGTCAATCACCATCAATATCACCACCCACCGTTGCACCTTGATCTGGGATGCGCAACAGCAGCCGCTGAGCGAACTGCTGGCTGCCCTGGCGGAGATCGGCTACAAACCTCGCCCCGCTACCGATGAACAACAACAGGACCTGGTCAGGAAAGAGAACCGCATGGCCCTGTTTCGCCTGGGCGTGGCGGGCTTTGCGATGATGCAGGCAATGATGGTGGCGGTGGGTATGTACACCGGCGCTACCGATGCCTGGTTAAATTTCTTGCGCTGGCAAAGTTTTCTGGTGGCCACCCCGGTGGTGTTTTTCAGTTGCTGGCCGTTTTTTAAATCGGCCTGGCGCAGTATCAAAAGTCGTCATCTGGTGATGGACGTGCCGGTGGCCCTGGCTATCGGCCTCGCCTATATCGCCAGTGGCTGGGCCACCGTCGTTGGCGGCGGTGAGGTGTATTTCGAATCCATCTCCATGTTTGCGTTTTTCCTGTTGCTGGGGCGTTACGTGGAGATGCGCGCGCGGCATCGCAACCGCATGGCCTTTGGTAATCTCGCGCAGTTGATGCCCCTCAGCGCCTGTTGCCTCACCGAGCAGGAGGGCCGCACCACCGAGCAACAGGTTCCGCTGAAAACCCTGCGGCCGGGTGATCGCGTGTTGGTGAAAGCCGGAGAGACGTTTCCCTGTGACGGGCTGGTGGCTTCCGGTGAGAGTAGTGCCGTTGAGGCGATCCTGACCGGTGAATCCCGGCCGGTGACCAAGCGGCACGGCGACGCGGTGATTGCCGGTACCCTCAACACCGATAGCCCGCTGGTGGTTAGTGTGACGGCAACCGGCGCGGCGACCCAGCTCTCGGCCATTGAACGGCTTGCCGCACAGGCGGCGGAGGAAAAACCCGCCCAGGTAACCGTGGCTGACCGGATCGCCCGCTTTTTTATTGCGCGCCTGCTGGTGGTCTGCGCGCTGGTCTTTGCGTTCTGGTGGTGGTACGACCCGACGCGGGCGCTCTGGGTTACCTTGTCAGTATTGGTGGTGACATGTCCCTGTGCGCTGGCCCTGGCCATGCCCGCCGCCTTAAGCGCGGTGACCGCCAATTTGCGCAAGCAGGGTTTCCTGGTGGCGCGCGGTCATGTGGTGGAAGCCCTGACCCAGGTCAATCGCGTCATCTTCGACAAAACCGGCACCCTGACCAAAGGCCAGTTTGGTATTGCCGAGGTGCGCACCTGCGGTAGCCTGGATCAAACCCGGTGCCTGGCCATTGCGGCAGCGCTGGAAGCCAGTGCCAACCATCCCCTGGCGATGGCGTTTCGCCACCAGAAGGATGTGCCGCCAGCCACCCGGGTTCGGCAAATCACCGGGGCCGGGGTAGAGGGTGACGTGGCAGAGGGTGGTGTGCCGGGGGGGAGTGCGCCAGAGGTGCGCTATCGCCTGGGAAGTGTGGATTTTGTCGCGGCGCTATTTTCACCGGATACCGCGCTTCCGATCCTGCCCGACACCCGGCAACAGTGGCTGCTGTTGGGCGACCATCAAGGACCGCTGGCCTGGATTGCCCTGGAGGATGAGGTGCGCCCCGGTGCAGCGGCAGTGGTTGCGGCCTTCCAGCGCGACGGGATAGCCGTGGAATTGCTCAGCGGCGATCAATCCGGTGCCGTGGCAGCCCTTGCCGAACCATTGGGTATCAGGGAATTTATCGCCGGCGCGCGGCCGGAGGACAAATTGTCGCACCTGCACCAGCGGCAAGCTCAGGGTGATAAAGTGCTGATGCTGGGAGACGGCATCAATGATGTGCCGATTCTGTCCGGTGCAGATATTTCCATCGCCATGGCCTCCGCTTCGGATCTGGCACAAACCCGCGCCGATGCGGTCTTGTTGAATGACAACCTGGAGGTATTGCACAGGGCGGTGGTATTGGCTCACCGCACCAAGCGGATCATCCAGCAGAATCTGCGTTTTTCCCTGGCGTACAACGTCCTGGCCTTGCCGCTGGCGGCCGCCGGTTGGGTTGCTCCCTGGCAAGCGGCAATCGGTATGACGGCCAGTTCGTTGATCGTAATCTTCAACTCCCTGCGCCTGAGTGACAGCTCAGGGGCGGATCACCCCTGACGGCACTTGTTGTGGAAAGTTTTTATTTTTTGATTCCTATCGCTCTGATCTTTGTCGCCATTGCCTTGCGCTTTTTGTTCTGGGCGATTCACAGCGGTCAGTACGAAAACCTGGACACCGAGGCCCATCGCATCCTGTTTGATGAAGACAAGCCGAAAAAAACGGGGCCAGGTGAGCCGACACCACCGACGGATCCGGCTCAAGTTGCGCCTGAATCCAAAGTACCTCAACCGACACCCCGCCAGGCCGAGCCGCCTCATGATTGATTGGGCCCCGCTATTCACCGCCTTTTCCCTCGGCTTGCTCAGCAGCGCCCATTGCGTGGGAATGTGTGGCGGCATCATGGGGGCACTGACCATGGCAATTCCGGCTGAGGCACGCCAGCGTCGTTTCCAGTTGTTGCTGACCTATAACCTCGGGCGAGTCGGCAGTTATACCCTCATGGGCGTGTTATTGGGTGCATTTGCCGGTGCCCTCAGCGGCTGGGCCGGTGAAACCTGGCTGCGCATGGTGGCGGGCGCCCTGTTGATCGCCATGGGGCTTTACCTGGCGGACTGGTGGCGCGGGCTGATTTATCTGGAGCGGGTGGGGCGCTATCTGTGGGCTTACCTGCAGCCCCTGGGAAAGCCCCTGATGCCGGTCAACAGTCTGCCCAAGGCAGCGCTGCTGGGGGTGATCTGGGGTTGGTTGCCGTGTGGCCTGGTGTATACCGCACTCGCCTATGCGGCGGCCCAGGCGGATATCAGCCAGGCCGGTGGTGTGATGCTGGCATTTGGTTTGGGAACCTTGCCCGCGGTATTGGCTACGGGCCTTGCTGCGCGCAAACTGGCTGGCCTGCTGCAGGCGCGCGGTGTGCGGATCGGATTTGCGGTGTTGATTATTTTCTTCGGGGTCTGGACGATGATGGGCGGTGGTCCCGGACACAACCATCACCACCCGGAGGCCGAGAACACGCCACCCCACCAACACAGCGCTCCTGTTGAGGACCAGCTCCACCACCACTGATGCGGTGTCTTTGTGAAGCCCTGTGACTCGTGTTAATGTGCGCGGCCCAACACTCTTAAACAAAAAAATCATCCGGATGATGATTTGCAATCACTATAATCGAAATTGTGTTGTCTTATGCTTGGCTGTATACCGAGTTAATTTTCCAGAGAACAAAAAATGATCAAGACCCTGGGTAATGGGTTAGTAGTGAGCGCGATGTTGCTGTTCAGTGCTGGGGCGCTGGCGCAAACGGAGTCTATTTCTGCAAAGGAGGTGGATCAGGAATGCGTTCGCTTTGAGCATGGCTGGCAAGAAGGCGATGTTGCCCGCGATAAAAATACACGTATCGATACCAATATTTTTGCGCAATACGAAGGCAAAACCATTCGCAATATTGCATTCAATAACATCGATGTGTTCGATGAAAGTAATCCGGATGAAAACAACAGCCTGTATCGTTTTTTAAACAAGGTACACGTCAATACCAAACCCCACGTCGTTAAATCCCAACTGCTGTTCAAAGAAGGCGATAAAGTTAATCGCAAGATGATTCAGGAAAGTGCGCGTATCCTGCGTACCCGCAATTATTTATCAACAGCTTATATCGTGCCCGATGTCGTTTGCGATGATGAGATTGATATCCTGGTGGTAACCCAGGATTCCTGGTCGCTGGAACCGCAAGTGTCGTTCAGTCAAAAAGCAGATGACAGTGAATCGGGTTTTGCGCTCAGCGATGACAATATTCTGGGGTCCGGTAACAGCGTGGTTATCGGTTACGAACAAACAGCAGATCGCAACAGTATCCGTTACAGTTTTTCCAATCCACATTTTCTCAACAAGCCGGTATCGGTAAAACTTTCTTTCGCTGAAACCAGCGATGGTGATAACAGCTCAATCTATGTCGCCAAGCCTTTTTATTCATTGGCGACCCCTTGGGCAACCGGTATTCAGCTGGATGATATTTCCGAGGTCAGTGTGATTCGCTCCGGTGGTGATGTCATTAATGAATACCGCCACCAGCAGGTTTTCCAGGAAGCGTTTTTTGGTGTTGCGACCCATGTCGATGATGAATACACCCGCCGGATTCTGGTTGGTTTTACCAAAGAAGAAGACACCTTTTACGAGATAGACGATACCCTTCTCGGTATTCCGGAAGATCGCAAAGCCGTATACCCCTGGATTGGCTTTCAATCGCTACACAATCAATTCGGTGTATTTAAAAACGTCAACCAGATCCAGCGCGCAGAAGATATCGCGTTGGGGGTGAATACCGAATTTCGTATCGGTTATGGCGGCACCTCTTTGGATAGTGCGGATGAGATGGTGCGCTACAAAGGTAAGATCACTAACGTGATCGATATGCGCAACCACCATATTCTGGAAATGAGTGCCGAGATGGATGGCCGCCACCACCTGGATTCCGGTCGCGACGACAGTTCGGTGATTGGTGGTGAAATTGCTTACAATTATTTTATCAATGATAAAAACCGCTGGTACGCACGAGTTCGCTACGATGTGGGCCAGGATCTTTTACAGCACGAACAATTAACCGCTGGCGATGAAACCGGTTTGCGCGGTTATCCCACTGATTTTCAGCGCGGCGACCAGCGTTATTTATTCACGCTTGAGCGACGTTATTTTTCTGATTATCACCTGTTCAATATTGTCCGTATGGGCGGTGTGCTCTTTTTCGATGCCGGTAAAGCCTGGGGCGATAAAGACGGTCAACCCAATCCGCACTTATCCAATATCGGCTTTGGCTTGCGCTTCAGCTCCAGTAAAGTTCGCGTAGGTAACGTGGTTCACGTAAACTTTGCCACACCACTGGCCGCCAAATCCGGCATCAGCGATTTTCAGTTGCTTGTCAGCGCACAGCAACGCTTCTGATGTAGTCTTTTACAATTCGTGGTCAATAATCTGTAAAGGTGATTTATGCGTTTACTTCACACTATGTTGCGCGTGGGCAATCTTGATCGATCCATCGCGTTCTACACTGACATCCTCGGCATGAAGCTTCTGCGCAAGCATGATTATCCGGAAGGACAATTCACCTTGGCTTTTGTGGGTTACGGTGATGAAGCTACTCATTCGGTGATTGAGCTGACCTATAACTACGGCGTGGAAAAATATGAACTGGGTACGGCCTACGGTCATATTGCGCTGGGTTGCGATGACGTGTATGCAACCTGCGAAAAAATTCGCGCAGCGGGCGGCAAGATTGTGCGTGAGCCGGGGCCGATGAAGCACGGCACAACGATTCTGGCGTTTGTTGAAGATCCGGATGGTTATAAGGTTGAATTGCTGGGCATCGAATAATTTATTGCCATCAGCATCATTCGAGAACGTAATTTTTATCGTGTGGCACTGGCAGAAGGACGGAGTATGATGCGCGACCGTCACCGACAGGAAGTCGGTGTCGAGCCCCCAGGGATGGGTTTACGGCGTGTCGCGCATCATACTCCGTCCTTCTGCTTTCGGTTCAGTAAAAAATTATAAATCTTCTTCTGAGCGTGAGCTGTTATCGATGTGATGCAGCCACTCTTTCCAGATCGCAATCAAAATCGCCATCAACACGGGGCCGACAAAGAGGCCGACAAAACCCATGGTTTTTACGCCGCCGATCAAACCAAAAAACGTCGGTAGAAAAGGGAGTTTGATTGGGCCACCCACCAGACGCGGGCGCAGGGTTTTATCAACGATAAATAATTCCACCGAGCCCCAGATAAATAAACCGATACCGGCAACCGTATCACCGGAGCCTACCAGGTAAAGTGAAACCATGGTGAAGGCGAGTGGTGCGCCGCCGGGTACCAGGGCAAGAAAACCGGTAAGTACGCCGAGCGCTACCGGCGAGGGAACACCGGCGATGGCGTAGGCAACGCCGAGCACGACACCTTCACCCAAGGCAATTAAACCCATACCGGTCACGGTTGAGCTGACGGTCGCAGGCACGACGCGTGAAAAACGTTGCCAGTGAATCGGTAAGATGCGGTCGCCCACTTTGTCGACTTGCGCGATTAATCGCAGGCCGTCTTTGTAGATAAAAAATAATGTGATCAACATGAATAACAAGGTCAGGATCAACCCGAAGGCTTTTCCGCTCAGTGCGAGTAACCAGCGGTAGATATTGCCGATGTGTTCGCCGCTGAAGAGTTGCACCAATTCACCCAAGTCGTGGGGGTTGGCCAGATTTTCATTCCAGTAATTGGTTAACCATTCGCCCACACCGGGCAGGGCACCGATCCATGCTGGCGCGGCGGCGCCTTCGCGGTTGGCGATCACCAGCCACTCCACCCAAATCTTGATTTCTTCGATGGCATAGGAAAAGGCGAGGGCGATGGGGATAACCAACACTGTCAAGATGATGAGCAAGGCAATAGTGGCTGCCATGACGTTGTTGCGATGGCACCGGTTTAACAGACGTTCATACAAGGGCCAACTGGCGAAACCGATGATCAACGCAGCGAGTACCGGTACCACAAAGCCGCTGAAGAAATAAATGGCGGCGATCAGGACAAAGACCAACAACCAGCGTGCAATGGAATTTTCGGGCAGAACGGTAGACATAATAAGTCGTGAATCCTGAAATGCAGCCATGAACCGGGGCGGGACTGAAGGTGCACCCGATTGTAAAATAGTCGCGTCGAAACGAACAGCGGCAGGGTTTTATTTAGCACGTGTGCTTGTATCCGCGTTAATTTAACCCCACATTGGATTTTACCTCTGTGCCGCCATGCTCATAGCGCAGGATGCGTTGATGATGTGCGCTAAATGTACCCGCCGTCCGCACCCTGTTTTCATTTCTTTACAGAAGCCTGACTTATGCCGCCATATCCGCCCTCTGAATCCTCATCCTTGTTGACGCTGGAACAGTTGCGTTTTGATAATCGCCTGGTGCGTGAGCTGCCGGCTGATCCTGTCAGTGAAAATTTTCGTCGCCAGGTTATCGGTGCCTGCTATTCACGCGTAAATCCCACACCGGTGCGCCAGCCCCAACTGGTGGCCTATGCGCAGGAAGTGGCGAGCCTGGTGGGGCTGCACCCTGAAGAGTGTCGCACCGAAAATTTTACCCAGGTATTTGCAGGTAACCGGTTATTGCCCGGGATGGAGCCCCACGCCTGTTGTTACGGCGGCCATCAATTCGGCCATTGGGCCGGTCAGTTGGGCGATGGTCGTGCGATTAATCTGGGCGAAGTATGTAATCAGCAAGGCGAGCACTGGACCTTGCAACTCAAGGGCGCCGGGCCGACACCCTACTCGCGCACGGCGGATGGCCTGGCGGTGCTGCGTTCATCCGTGCGGGAATTTCTGTGTAGCGAAGCCATGTTTCACCTGGGTGTTCCCACGACGCGCGCGCTGAGTCTGGTGTTGACCGGCGAGCAGGTACAGCGCGATATGTTTTACAACGGTAATCCCCAATGGGAGCCGGGTGCAGTGGTGTGTCGGGTTGCGCCCAGTTTTACCCGTTTTGGTAATTTTGAAATCTTTTCGGCGCGCAACGAACTTGATGTGTTACAGCAACTGGTGGATTTTACCCTGCGCGCCGATTTTCCCCACCTGGGTGAGCCGGGGCCAGCGACCTATATCGCCTGGTTTGAAGAAGTATGCCGCACCACCGCGCAGATGATCGCTCACTGGATGCGTGTCGGTTTTGTGCATGGTGTGATGAACACGGACAATATGTCGATCCTCGGCGTGACAATTGATTACGGACCCTACGGTTGGCTGGAAGGGTTTGATCCGGAGTGGACACCCAACACTACCGATGCTCAAGGGCGGCGCTATCGCTTCGGCAATCAACCCAAGGTAGCGCTGTGGAATCTGGCTCAACTGGCCAACGCGATTTATCCGTTGATTAATGATGTGGAGCCTTTGCAGGCCGCATTGGATATTTATCGCCAGGAGTATCAACAGACCTGGCAAAAGGACATGGCGAACAAACTGGGCTTGAGCGAATTTGTTGAGCAGGACAATGAGTTGGTTGATGAGTTACACCGTGTGTTGCAATTAACCGAAACCGATATGACAATCTTTTATCGCCGCCTGGCAGAGGTTGATCTACAGTTGGAACGTGACTTGTGTGAGGCCTCGCCAGAACAGCTGTTAACACCCTTGGATGAGGCTTTTTATCAACGGCCTGCGCTGGAGACTTTGCAGCCGTTAATAGACTGGTTACAACAGTATCGCCAGCGTCTGATCCAGGATTATATTCAACACGGCACCACGGATGAACAACGTCGCGCGCGCATGAATGCTGCCAATCCGAAGTATGTATTGCGCAATTACCTGGCGCAGCAAGCGATAGATAAAGCGACTGAAGGCGACTTTACGGAAGTGGAGAATTTATTGGCATTGCTGCGCAACCCCTACGATGAGCAACCGCACAACCAGCATTATTTTGCCAAACGTCCGGAGTGGGCGCGGCATAAAGCGGGGTGCTCGATGTTGTCGTGCAGCTCATGAGTCTCGTCAGCCAATGTTGAGATAGCTTCATAAAGACATTTTTAACTGAATAACCCCAAGGTTTGATTATGATCGGAAAAATTATCGGCGGCCTCCTCGGCTTCGCTGCGGGTGGACCCTTGTTGGCCATTATCGGGGTGGTGATAGGCCATCTGTTTGACCGTGCGCTGAAGCGCACGCTGAATGTTTCACCGGAAGAATTGCAGGCGATACAAACGAGCTTCTTCAATACGTTATTTATGCTGCTGGGGCACATTGCCAAAGCAGACGGACGCATCACAGAAACGGAGATCAAACTCACCGAATCCCTGATGGAAAAAATGGGCCTGAGCGCGGATCACAAGCGCGAAGCCATTCGGTTATTCAAGGTGGGTGCCGAACCGATTTTTAATATCGACAACGTACTGCGCGATTTTAAATTTCACAGCAGTCGCAGCCCCAACCTGATCCAGATGCTGCTGGTGTACCTGATCAACTTGGCCATGGCCGATGGCGAACTGCATGAAAAAGAAGAACAGATTCTGCGGCAGGTGGCAGAGAAGCTCGGTTTCTCGTCGTTTATCTTTGAGCAACTGCTGCGCATGATCCGCGCACAGAATACCTTTGGTGGCGATGACCGGTTTTCTGGCGCACAGCGGCCACCGCGTGCGGATGAAGTGGCCCTGGCTTACGAGGCGCTGGGTGTTAGTCCCACAGCCAGCGATGCCGAAGTCAAAAAAGCCTATCGCAAATTGATGAGCCAATATCACCCGGATAAATTAATCGGGCAGGGTATGCCGGAAGATATGATCAAGGAAGCGACGGAGCGCTCCCAGGAAATTCAGAAGGCTTATGATGTGGTAAAAAAATCCCGCGCTTGATGTCAGGTTGTTGCGCAATCATTATTTCTTCTTTGTTTTTTTATTCGATGGGCGAGCCACGACAGCAGGCTCGCCCGTTACCGCCGGCTTCAGTAATCTTGTCATGCCCCACACTGACAATCCCCACAACACCATAATCACCGCCACCAGAATCACCGCAATAAAGCCAAACAAATCCGGTGCTTTCATCAAGGTGGTCATCAACGAATCCTGATAAAAGAAAAACCATTCATGCTCATCGGGAAAGATTTGCTCATGCAACCAATAAAACACGGCTTTAGGGCCGATCAGCAAAATGGTCAAGGTGATTAACACCAGCCCCGAAACAAAACCCAGCAGGATTTTTTTGAGTGCCGGAAAGGGAACGCGTTGGCGGTAGGCATAAGCGAGCAGACAGAGCCACGCCAATCCACCAATAAAACCGGCCCAATAAAGCACATCAATCAGATTCGCCACATCCTGCAAGTGAATGACTTCGGTTTCACGCATCAGCGGTGTGGTGGTGCCATTGGGCAGACGGTAACGAATGTCGGCCAGCCCTTCGCCGTGGTTTTGCACGGCCCGGGTAATCTGCGCAAACAGATCCAGGTGCTCAGCTTTTGTGGTTTGTTCAAACTCTTTTTTATAGCGATTCAGCGGCCCGAAGTGACGAATATGTTGTTCGACATCCAGCACCTTGTAGCCCAGCGGGTAAGCAAAATTAACCTGCGCCAGCAGATGCCAGGCCAGCAGGCTGACCGCTAATAAATGACCGAGCAACAGCAAAGGCCAGAGCAAAAAATTTCTAACGTTGTTCATGCAATGTCTCATCGCTTAAGCGTGGATAGGAAAACCACACCAGTAGGCCCGCCAATACAATGCCGAACCCGGCGGTGCCGAACAAGGCTTGCGCGTGGATACCGTTATCGATCAACAGGCCAAACAAAATGGGCGATGCCGAGGTGGCGATCATGCCCAGGGAGGTCATCAGTGAACGGATGGAGCCCAGCTTGCCGGTGCCGTAAACCTCAGCCCACAGTGCGCCAGTGATCGGGCTGCTGATGCCGATGTTGATGCCGAGCAAGGTCATAAACAAGAGGGCGACCCAGGAGCCGTCCAGCCATGCCAGGCTGAACATGGCACCCGCGAGGGGCAGCACAATCATTGGCAGCAGGCGGCGCGCGGTGAACCGGTCCACCAATACACCAGCGGCCATGGAGCTAACCCAGTGCACAATCCCGTACACCACAAAACAGCTGGCCAGCCATAACGGGTCCCATTGTTTCTGCGCGATGATGAAACCTTGATGAATAAAAACACCGGTGAGGATAAAGGGGCCTGAAACCACCGTTGGCAAGGCCAGCCAGAAACGGTAGTCGCGCAACATCTCCCGCCGCCCACGGCTGGTGTGATGCTGGGTACTGTCGGGGCTTAGCGGAGCCTCGTGCTCGTTGATCGGCGCCCGGTGCAGTAACCAATACATCGTCGGCAAATAAATAAGCGGAATGGTGAGCGCCAGCACCCACCAGCTTTCGCGCCAGCCGACGGCACTGATCAGTGCAACGGCCAGCAAGGGCAGCACAATCTCACCGACCGGTACGCCGCTGGCGGAGATGCTCAAGGCTTTGCCGCGATGGTTGTCAAAATAGCGCGCCATGGTGGTTTGCGCCGTGTGCGGGAAGAGCCCTTGCCCACACAGGCGTACCAGGAAAAATCCCAGGAACAGCAAGGGCAGTGTATTGGCTGCGCCCAGAGTAACGCAGGCGGCAGTCAGGCCTATGGCCGCGAGGGTGGCGAAGCGGCGCAAGGGCCAACGATCGATCATGCCGCCAAAAGCCATGATCACCAGGCTGCTGAGCAAGGTTGCCGACGAATAGACGGTGCCATAGGCACCGGCGGAAAGGGACAGGGAATCCTGGATGCTGGCACCGTACCAGCTGATAAAGAATGACTGCCCCAGGTTGCCCCAGAAGATGCTGACGAAGCCAAAGGCCAATAGCGGCCAGGAGGAGGCGATAAATTGCCAATAGCGTTGCACGGAAACCTGCTTGAGCGGATGAATGAGCGCGAAAGGTACCCGTGGCTACATTAGCAGGTCAACCCGCTTGTACATGTAATTAACCGACTACCCCTGCTGGACCGTCCAGCTCACCAGCTTAACCACCAGCGGACGCACGATCATCACGCACACAAAGGCGACCGGCATGGCGAGCTTATAGGCGTTGAGCACCTGCAAGAAATACTGGTCGCTGAAGCCCCGGTTTGCAGCGGTCACCACCATACAAATCAGAAAAGCCATGATGCCGGACATATAGAACGCGAAGACAACGGGCGTAAAACGCGGATGGAGTTTGCGGCTGGCGGGTAAGGATTGCTGGGTCATGAGGAACTCCTTTGAACAGATGCGCGGCCAATCTACCTGCCATAGGGCGCCGGCGGTAGAGCCGTTTGGCTGCAAGCAGTATTAAGCTAAACTTACGAATCATTTTATCTATTCATTGGAAATTGCTATGGAAAACTTGCGCGGAATCGACAGCTTCGTCAAGACGGTGGACGCGGGCAGTATTGCCGCGGCCGCGCGGCTGCTGGGCATCAGTGCGGCAGCGGCGAGTCAGAACATCACCCGCCTGGAAAATCAGCTGGGCGCGCGCTTGCTCACGCGCACCACCCGCAGTTTGCGTTTAACTGAAGCCGGTGAGCTGTACTACAGCAAGGTGCGCCATATCATCCATGAACTGGAGCTGGCGAACAGTGCCGTGAGTGAATTGTCCGGTGAACCCCAGGGGCGTCTGCGGATTGCGTCGACGGCGGCCTTTGGTCGCCATGTGCTGGCGGCGCTATTACCCGAGTTCAACGCGACCTACCCGCGAGTATCGGTAGAAATTCTCACCACCGATCGCAACGTTGACCATGTTCGCGATGCCGTCGACGTCAGCATCCGTTTCAAGCAACAGCTGGAAGACGGGATGGTCGCGCGTCGCATTGCCAATATTCCCTTCCTGTATTGTGCGTCACCGGCGTACCTGGCACGGATGGGGCGACCCAAAAGCCCCGATGATCTGGCTGGGCACGCAGGTTTGATGTTTCGGATGCCCACCACCGGAAAAATTTATCACTGGCGCTTTGCGCGCAATGGTGTTGCCTTTGATGCGAAGATACGCGTGGCGACGGTGAGCGATGACATTGATGTGCTTGCGCGGTTGGCGGCCAATGGGGCCGGTATTGCACGCCTGGGAGATTTTATTGCGCGTCGTTATGTGGAGCGTGGCGAGCTGGAGGTGCTATTTGAATCCTGCCAGACCGCCGGTATAGCCCGCGCGATTCCGGAACCCCTTGAGCTGTTCATCGTATTGCGTGATCGCCACGAGCTGACACCCAAGGTGCGCGCGTTTACCGAATTTTTGATAAACGCGCTACCGCTGGAATGGCAGGTGAAAAGTTTGGGCGAGTAAAACCGGCCTAGACTGCCAGGGAGGTAATTGGCCGCTGATCCCGATTACTTAAAAAATCCGGCCGAGGCTCAAGCCCGCCAAAGGGCGCCACAGGTTTATTCAGCACGCTGTTGTACACGCACATTAAAATCGTGCGCGGATCATTGGAAATATTATCCGGCGAACCATGCAGAATATTGCATTCATGGAACACCACTGTGCCCGGCTTGCCAGTGATGGCTTTGATATCGCGCATGGAGAGAATCTCATTCATGGTGGCGGGTTGCGGTACGCCGAGTTTCTGGGCTTTCAATGACGTTTTATAATTTTCCGCTCCGGTTTGACCGGCACATGACACATACAATTGATGCGAACCGGGAATAACATACAACGGACCATTGTGCTCATGATTCTCGGTCAACATAATCCAGGCGGTCACTGCACGCATGCGCGGCATGCCATCCTCTACGTGCCAGGTTTCAAAATCTGAATGCCACGCAAAAGAACGCCCGGTATAAGCCGGTTTGATATTGACGCGCGATTGCATCATATACACATCAGAACCTAACAACTGACGGGCCACGTCAAGAATTTTCGGGTTGCGGAAAAAATCGCGAATGACATCGCTGTACTGAAAAGGTTTGAAGATGGTGCGCACTTCGCGGCTTTCCGGCTCGGTCACCAGTGCCTCTTCACCTGCCATGGTTTTTTTCAGCGATTCAATCTCCGCGAGCAGCGGTGCAACCTGTTCTGGCAGGTAATCTGGCAACACCAGAAAGCCGTTGTCGGCATAGAAATCCAGTGAATCTTTTGCGAGTGGTTTTTTAGAAAGGGAAGGGTTGTGATAAATAACGGGATCTTTTCTCGGAATGACTTGTTCATCCGCGCCGGTGCGCGAAGGGTACATGTCATCGGGCAGAAACATAAAATTTTCCTCCTGTTTTTTTGAGTAAATTTGCGGCAATTACACCGGGATTTTCCCGCTGTGTATTTGATATCTCCTTGAGATGAAATGGCTGAACTGTTGTGCAGGGGCGTGATTGTATGCGGTAAAAGCGATAGATGCAAAACCCATGGGGTCTTGTGAGTGGAAGATAACAAACTTGGTGAATTAAATTTTGCTGAACAACTGCACCGACAAATAATTTACTTGTGGGTGCAGTAAATCAGGCCGCCGCCGGCGCGCTCGAATGGGAGCAACGCCCTGCGCACCGCCCCAATCACCGCCGACCGCCAGATTCAAAATAATGTGGAAGTTAAGATTAAACGGCCAGGATTCCCAACCGGTGCCATCGTTCCATACCGTAAAATAATTCACGCCATCCACAAAAAACGCAATGCGATCCGGGTACCATTCGGCGGCATACACGTGCCAGTTTGCTGTGGGGTCCGCGACATTGATGGTGCCGGTACGCTGGGTGCCCACGGCCCAGAAACAGCACGCGCTGTGGGTCGAGGCATGGATAACATTCTGGTCATAACCGACGTTCTCCATGATGTCGATCTCGCCGGCGTTGGGCCAACCATAATTGGTTACCGGATTGGTGCCGTAGCGAAAATCATCATCGGGATACAACCAGAACGCCGGCCAGGTACCCCAGCCGCCGGGCAGTTTCATACGCGCTTCAAAGCGCCCATAAGTCCAGGAAGCGGTGGAATTTAATCGCGCCGAATAATATTGATTTTGTCCGGTGGCCGGATTATTCCAGGCGGCTGCCTAGGTGAGCAAATTCTCCAGCGCCTTTTCATAAATACCCGTCAGGGTATCCAGATCCGCTGCGCTGATACACTCATCCACTTTGTGAATCGTGGCGTTGATGGGGCCGAGTTCAACAACCTGCGCGCCGGTAGGGGCGATAAAGCGACCGTCTGACGTGCCACCGGAAGTAGAAAGTTCAGTGTCGCGCCCGGTTTCGCTTTTAATGGCGGCTACGACCGCATTCACCAAATCACCGCGTGGTGTAAGAAACGGCTGACCACTGAGTGTCCAGGTCAGATCGTAATTCAATCCATGTTTTTTCAGAATGGCTTCGGTGCGCTCACGCAGGATGGCATCGGTCAGTTCGGTGGAGAAGCGGAAATTAAATACCACCTCAACCGTACCGGGGATCACATTGGTGGCACCGGTGCCGCCGTTGATGTTGGAAACCTGAAAACTGGTGGCCGGGAAAAATTCATTGCCGTCGTCCCAATGTTCAGCGGCTAGCTCAGCGAGCGCCGGGGCCAGCTTGTGAATAGGGTTATCGGCCAGGTGCGGATAGGCAACGTGGCCCTGGATACCTTTCACCGTTAATACCCCGCCCAGTGAACCGCGCCGACCGTTTTTAATCACATCGCCCACCACCTGGGTGGATGAGGGTTCGCCCACGATACACCAGGTGATCTTGGTGTGATTCGCTTCGAGCCACTCCACCACTTTCACTGTGCCGTTAATGGAGGGGCCTTCTTCGTCGCTGGTGATCAGAAAGGCGATGCGCCCGCGATGGTCCGGGTGTTGCGCCACGAAATTTTCACAGGCAACCACCATAGCGGCGAGTGAGCCTTTCATATCTGCGGCGCCGCGTCCGTGCAACATGCCGTCGATAATCCGGGGTGCGAAGGGCGGGTTATTCCAGTTGGCTTCCGGTCCGGTGGGCACTACGTCGGTGTGGCCGGCAAACGCCAGTAGCGGGCCGCTGTCTCCGCGCACGGCCCAGAAATTATCCACGTCGCCAAAACGCAGCCGCTCGGTGCGAAAGCCAATAGCTTCCAGGCGTTGGATCATCATCTCCTGGCAGCCAGCGTCGTCGGGTGTTACCGAAGGGCAACGGATAAGGTCAAGAGCGAGTTGCAGGGTGGGGGACAAAGACATAACGCGGCTTCCTGGGGATCGGCAGGTGATTTGGCAAAGGCCGCGATTCTATCATTATGTGCTGAAGGCTCCCAGTTGCGCTGAAGGCTCTCAGTTTCGCTGAAGTCTCTCAGTTTCGCTTAAGTCCGAAAGTAAAAGGGCGGCGGCCTGAGCCGTCGCCCTGATTGCACTAGGCAGCCTTGTCTTTCCCGGCCTGGTGTTCAAGCACATTACCGGATTGGTTGATGGCGATGGTTCTGGGTTTCATCGCCTCCGGAATTTCTTTTACCAGGCTGATGGTCAACAAGCCGTTAGTCAATTCGGCACCGGTGACTTCCACGTGATCGGCCAAATTAAATTTGCGCTCGAACGCGCGGGTGGCGATGCCTTGGTACAGATACTTGCGCTCTTCCTTTCCGTCCTCGGATTTTTTACCGCGAACGGTCAGTACGCCTTTTTCTACCTGGATATCCAGCTCGTCCCGATCAAAGCCGGCAACGGCCAGGGTGATCCCGTAGCGGTTGTCGCCAACCACTTCGATGTTGTACGGGGGATAACCGGCAGAAGCCTGTTCAGCACGTAGCGCGGTATCCAGCAGTGCACCGAGTCGATCAAAACCGATGCTGCTGCGATAGAGGGGGGTGAGATCAATTGTATTCATAACGATATCCTCCATTAAGAAGCGATAAACAATACAGTTAATATCAACGCCTCGTTCTCAAGAGACCCGAGGCAATAATTTATCTAGGGCAGGCAACTTTTTTTTCAATACCCGCGCAAAAAAAATTTTGCAAGCGAGTAGGTCGGATTAGGCGCACAGCGCCGTAATCCGACATGATTAACGATGCCCCAAAACAACCCAACCCACAAACCTTGAAACTTTTATCAAATGCCCCTATCTAAGCGGCGCTGTAATCATTTCATACCATTGTTGATGGGAATGTCCCCGGTTAACCAGGAATAATAACAATGTATAACTTGACTATATGCCGTCTCAAGACCGCACGTTATCCCCCTCTGTTTTGCGTAAAAATTAATTAAATTTATTTTTATTTTTTTCTCTATTAGCTACGTCTATTAATGGAGGGCATTATGCTTGATGTCAATTCTCTCAAGCGCACCTATGGCGACGTCGTTGCCGTGGACGGTGTGACTTTCTCTATTGGAAAAGGTGAAATTGTGGGCCTGTTGGGCCACAACGGCGCGGGTAAAACCACGATCATGAAGATGCTCAGTGGTTACCTGGAACCCAGTGGCGGCCACATCAAAATGAATGGTTTGGATCTCAGCCAGCATCTGAAAGAGGTGCAGCAAAACATCGGTTATCTGCCGGAAAGCTTGCCGGTTTATCCGGAAATGACTGTCGCCGACTATCTGGATTACGCTGCCTCATTGAAAGGTTTACACGGCGTGCAGAAGCAGGCAGAGGTCAAGCGGGTTTTATCAGCCACGGCTATCGGTGAAAAATTACTTGCCCCTATTGCGACCCTGTCGCGCGGTTTTAAGCAGCGGGTTGGTGTGGCGCAGGCGCTTCTGGGTAAACCCAGCCTGTTAATTCTTGATGAACCTACCAACGGCCTGGACCCTACCCAGACATTACAAATGCGTGAACTGATTCGCGATATTGCCCAGGAAGCTACCGTCATTTTGTCCACCCATATCATGCAGGAAGTCGATGCCCTTTGTGACCGTGTGTTGATGGTGCGGGGCGGTCGCCTGGTGATAGATGCGCGGTTGGATAGCCTGCGCCAAAGCCGCTCCCTGCAACTCATTACCAGCCTGATGAGTGACGACAGCCTTCGTACACTCGCACATATTCCCGGTGTTCACTTATGTGAACTTCAGTCCAGTGATGGCGCGCGCGCCGTTCATCGCGTGACCCTGAATGAAGATGCTGAACTGGATGTTGTCGGGGCTGCACTGGCAAAGGCAGTGATTGCAGCGGGTGCCGACCTGTATCAGTTATATGCCGAAGTGCGCGATCTTGAATCCCTGTTCCGCGAAGTTAATCAACAAACCGGAACCGACAAGGAGGGTATGCGCCATGCAGCCTAAACACACCATTCGCCGTATTGCGGCCAAGGAAATTACCTTATTTTTTGCGTCGCCCGTGGCCTATTTATTTCTGGCTGTGTTTGCGGCAGTCAGTTTGTTTATTTTCTTTTGGGGCGAAGCATTTTTCTCACGCAACATCGCTGATGTGCGCCCCTTATTTGAGTGGATGCCGCTGTTGTTAATTTTCCTGGCCAGCACCCTCACCATGCGGATGTGGAGCGAAGAGCGGCGTACCGGTACCCTGGAGCATGTGCTGACCCAACCGGTGCCGCTGTGGCATTTTGTACTGGGAAAATTCCTCGGTTGCCTGGCATTGTTGGCGATTGCCTTGCTGATTACTTTGCCCTTACCCATTACCGTCGCCATCATCGGTGAGCTTGATTGGGGCCCAGTCTGGGCGGGTTACCTCGCAACCTTTTTGCTAGGTGCTGCCTATCTCAGCATCGGCCTGTTTGTTTCTTCGCGCAGTGATAACCAGATAGTCAGCCTCATAACCGCAGTTGCGGTGTGCGGTATCTTTTATCTGTTGGGCAGCAAAACCCTGACAGACTTTTTCGGTAACCAGGCTGGGGAGTGGTTGCGCTTGCTCGGTACCGGCTCGCGATTTGAATCCATTACGCGCGGCGTTGTTGATCTGCGAGATCTGTATTACTACCTGAGTTTGATTGCTGTTTTCCTCACGCTGAATACCTTCTCACTTGAACGCGAACGCTGGGCACTGACCGGTAGCCGCGAGCATCACACGGGTTGGCGGGTAATGACGGCGTTGTTGGTTGCCAATGCGGTCGGTGCAAATTTCTGGCTGGGCCAGGTCAACAGCCTGCGCATTGATGCCACCGCCGGCAACCAGTATTCCATCTCACCGGCAACGGAAGAATACCTGCAACAATTGCAGGAGCCGTTGCTGTTACGGGGTTACTTCAGCAGCAAAACCCACCCGCTGTTATCGCCGTTAGTGCCGCAGCTGCGCGACCTGATGCAGGAATATGCCGTGGTCAGCGACCGGGTGCGCGTGGAGTTTGTCGACCCGGTGACGCAACCGGACCTGGAAGAAGAGGCTAATCAAAAGTACGCCATCCAACCGGTGCCCTTCCAGGTGGCAGATCGCTATCAAGCCGCGGTGGTGAATTCTTATTTCAACGTGCTGGTGCAGTATGGCGATGAATATCAGGTGCTCGGCTTCCGTGAGTTAATTGAGATTAAAGCGCGCGGTGAAGGCGACCTGAATGTGCAGTTGCGCAACCCGGAACATGACCTGACCCGTGCCATCAAAAAAGTGCTGCACACTTACCAGGCCGGTGGCAATTTGTTTGATACCGTAAAAGGCGAGCTCACTTTCAATGCCTATATCTCTGCCGATGCGCGTCTGCCGCAGCCTTTGCAAGAATTCCGCAAGGTGGTAGCCGAACACACGCAAACCATGCAGCAGCAGTCCAAGGGTCGGTTAACAGTGAATTTCCTGGAACCGGAAGCCAACGGCGGTGCAGTGGGCCAACAGATTTTACAGGACTACGGTTTCCAACCCATGGCGACCAATCTGTTCAGCAACGATCGCTTTTATTTCTACCTGACGCTCGGCCAGGGTGAACAGGTCGTACAGATTCCGTTGGACGATATGAGTGAAGCGAGTTTTGAGCGAAATTTATCCTCGGCCATTAAACGCTTCGCTAGCGGATTTACCAAAACCGTAGCACTGGTTGCCCCTGCACCGGCGACGCCTCATCAATTTGGCGGTATGAATTCGCCGCAGTTTAATCAGCTGGAAAGTTTCCTGGGTGCTGAATTGAATGTGGTAACGGAAGACTTGAGCGATGGCCGTGTTTCAGGGCAAGCCGATATCCTGTTACTCGCTGCGCCCAAAAACCTGGATGAAAAACAACTCTTTGCGGTGGATCAATTCCTCATGCAGGGCGGTACGGTTATCGCGGCAACGTCGCCGTATTCGGCGAGTGTTTCCAATCGCAGCCTGAGTGTGCAACCACAAACCAGCGGCTTGCAGGAATGGCTCACGCATCACGGTTTGCAGATCGAAAACCAGCTGGTCATGGACACTCAAAACGTGCCTTTCCCGGTGCCGGTTGCACGGAATGTGGGTGGCTTTACCGTGCAGGAAATCCGCATGCTGGATTATCCCTACTTTGTTGATGTACGGGGTGAAGGGTTGAATCAGGACAACCCGATTACGGCCAACCTGCCGCAAGCGACCCTGGCCTGGGCATCGCCGATTATTGTCGATCAGGAGAAACAAAAGTCGCGCACGATAACGGAATTGCTGCGTTCATCCGACAACGCCTGGTTATCCAGCTCCACGCAGGTCATGCCGCGTATTGACGGTGGCAGCATGAGCCGGTTTACGCCGGAGGGCGAACAAAAATCCCGCTTGCTCGGTGTTATATCGGCAGGCCGGTTTGATTCCTATTTCGCCGGAAAAGCATCGCCGTTATTGGCACAGGCTGATGAAGAAAACGCGCAAGACGGCGCAAGTGATACCACGACGGTATCCGGTGTGATCGAGCGGTCGCCGGAGTCTGCGCGGATTATTTTGTTCAGCTCCAACGATTTTCTCACCGATCAGTTATTGCAAATGGCCGGTGCAGCGGGCGGTGGTGAATATCTTAACAGCTTGCAACTGCTGGCTAACACCGTCGACTGGTCATTGGAAGATGCCGGCTTGCTGAGCATTCGTTCGCGCGGCAATTTCAATCGCACCTTACCGACCCTGGAGCACAGCACGCAATTGTTCTGGGAATACCTGAACTACGGCCTGGCGTTACTGGCGCTATTGATTGTGGCGGGCGTGCGTTACCAGATAAACCGCTCACGTCAAAAAGCTTATCAACAATTACTCGCACACTAGGGAGCACACCATGAAAAAATACCATAGTTGGCTGGCGGGGATCCTGGCAGCACAGGTGGTTCTGGCGGGTGGGCTGTTCTTTTATAAAGAGCAGTCAACGCCCCAGGCGACCAGCGAGCCTTTGCTCAGTTTTGAAACGGCAGCAATCGATAAACTGGTTATTGCTGATGCGGATAACCATGTGACGCTGCAAAAGTCCGGCGATCAATGGCAATTGCCGGAACTGCACGCATTGCCGGTCGTTGATAAAAAAGTGCCGGAGCTGCTCGATAAACTCCAGGCGACCAAGGTGAGTTGGCCAGTGACCACAACCACATCAAGTCACGCACGCTTTGAACTCACCGATGATAATTTCCAGCGCCGTGTTGAGCTGTTTGCCGGCGATAAAAAAGTGGGTGAGGTGTTGCTGGGCACCTCGCCCGGTTTCCGCAAGGTACATGTGCGTCGACCGGGTGAGGATGACGTTTATTCGGTAAGCCTGAACACGTTTGACATGCCGGTCGCCGACACGGAATGGCTGGATAAAACCTTGCTCAGCGCCAAGGACTTAAAGCAGATTAAAGGGCCGGATTACACGCTGCAAAAAACGGATGATCAATGGTCATTTGCCGGAGAGGCAAACGACGCTACGGATGCAGAAAGCCTCAAGGTTGATACCCAAAAAGCACAGGAACTGGCGAACGCCTTAAGTAACCTGCGCATTATTGATGTAGCTGAGCAACAGCCGGAAGGAGAGCCGGTTGTTATTACGGTAAATACGGGCACCGGTGAGCGGCAATATGAGTTCCTGAAGTCGGACGATAAATATTTCGTTAAGCGCGATGATCAGGAGCAAGCTTTCACCGTCAGCCAGTTTGACTATGATCGCATTACCCAGATACGCCAGCCGCAATTGGCCTTGAAAGCGGAAGAGCAAAAAACCGAGGGGGAAAAGGAGAAAACTAACGGTTAACACGTAGGTCGGATTAGGCGCCCAGCGCCGTAATCCGACTTAAATAATGGAATGTTAAAACCTTGTGTCGGATTACGGCGCTGTGCGCCTAATCCGACCTACTGCACTTAATCGCGGTTGCACTCATCGATCTGGCCATTCAGCGTCCACAAATCATATAGCCAGCCAAGGCCAAACAGGCCCAGGGTAAACAGGTAAATCAAACCGGTAATCCACTTGCCCAAATACATGCGGTGAACGCCAAAGAGTCCCAGAAACGCCAGTAAAATCCACGCCACGGAATAATCAATCGGACCGGGGCGGAAGCGTGTATCCGCTTCGCGGGCCATGGAAGGAATGAAGAAAATATCAATCAACCAACCGATGCCCAACAAACCAAAGGTAAAAAACCACAGCGTCCCGGTGAGCGGTTTGCCAAAATAAAACCGGTGTGCGCCCATAAAACCCATGATCCAGGTAATGTAACCAATTAATACCGAATGTGTTGATACCTTCACTGTTTAGCCGCCTCAAATAATCGATACCCATCGGTCGCGTTAGCGGCAACGCCGCGTAGCCCGACAACCTGTTTAATCAGTCAAACCTACGTAAACTTCCTGCACATCGTCATCGTCATCGATAGCTGCGAGAAAATGTTCCACTTCTTCGAGCGCTTCACCGGTTAAGCTCACCGGATTTTTCGGGCGATACCCTAACTTGGCCGATTCCACGGTAAAACCCTGTGCAGGCAAAGCGCGGCACACCAAATCCAGATCCGTGGTATCAGTAATAAATAATGTTACGCCGTCGTCATTCGTTTCAAAATCCTGCGCGCCCGCTTCAATAGCGGCCAATTCCGGATCAGCATCCGCGTTGGCCGGCGAGGCTTCAATCAAACCGACATGATCAAAATCCCAGGACACAGAACCCGACGAGCCTAATTGCCCTTTGCGGAACAGCACGCGCATGCTGGAGATGGTACGGTTTACGTTGTCCGTCAGACATTCAACAATTACCGGTACCTGATGCGGCGCAAAACCTTCGTAAGTGACCTTTTCGTAATTCACCGCACCGTCCAGTTGGCCGGAACCTTTTTTTATGGCGCGCTCCAGTGTCTCGCGCGTCATGGAGGCTTTTTTGGCTTGCTCTACGGCGAGGCGTAAACGGGGATTCATATCGGGGTCCGCACCATTGCGTGCCGCAATCATGATTTCCTTGGTCAGTTTGGTAAATAGTTTACCCTTGGCATTTGCCGCCGCTTCGCGATGTTTTGCTTTCCACTGGGCACCCATGTTTCTCTCCCGATAGGTTTAAAAGTAGATCGGATTAGCCGCAACGCGGCGTAATCCGACATGAAGTTACAGCATCACAAGGTTTCACTCATAGCAACAGACAACATTGATGAACAAAACGATGTGGAGAATTTAATTACTGTGCAACGCCGAATTTAACTGCAATGCACTTTTATTGGTAACCACTTCCACCCGTCCGGTAATGGAGTTGCGGCGGAATACCAGGTCCGATTCGTTGGCCAATTCACGGGCTTTTACCGTCTTCACTTCAGCGCCGGTGTCATCCAGCACAATCACCTTGGTGCCAGCGGTAATATACAAACCGGATTCCACCTTGCAGCGATCTCCCAAGGGAATACCGATACCGGCGTTAGCGCCGATCAGTGATTCCTTGCCGACAGAAATCACAATGTTGCCGCCGCCGGACAAGGTGCCCATGGTCGAGCTGCCACCGCCCAAGTCAGAACCCGCACCGACAAACACACCGGCGGAGATGCGGCCTTCAATCATCGCCGGGCCTTCGGTACCCGCATTAAAGTTCACAAAACCTTCGTGCATGATGGTGGTGCCTTCGCCCAGATACGCGCCCAAGCGCACGCGCGCCGTGTGTGCAATGCGCACGCCTTTCGGTACCACATAGTTGGTCATCTTGGGGAATTTATCGACGCAGGCCACTTCAAGTAATTCGCCATTCACGCGCGCTTGCAACTGACGCTCCGGTAATTCTGCGAGATCAACGGCGCCCTGGTTGGTCCAGGCCACATTGGGCAATACACTGAAGATGCCGTTCAAATTTGTACCGTGGGGTTTTACCAGACGATGCGATAACAGATGCAATTTCAAATAGGCTTCCGGCACACTCGCGGGGCCGGTATCGCTTTCCAGCAAGGTTACCACGAGTGGTCTTTGGCTCTTGCTCAGTGAGCGTGCAATGGCGGCCTGGGTGTCATCGCCAGCGCTCGCCAAAGCCCCGGCCAAATCGGCCGCCTGGTTCGTGGTGATGCTGATTGCTTGATTACCGCCCGAGTAGTTCAGGATTTTTGTGACGGCATCAACGATAGCGGCCGAAGGGTTCAGCAGCGGCTGCGCGTAAAAAATTTCAAGCCATTCACTTTTTGCATTGTGGGTGCCGACACCGAGTCCGAGGCTATAAAGAGTTGTCATAGTCTTTCCTATTGCTTGCGAGTAAAAATTTTTTGTGTCGGATTACGCCGCTGCGCGGCTAATCCGACCTACAGGGTGCGAAGGGTAGGTCGAATTAGCTGCACAGCGGCGTAATCCGACAAATTCTCCAATTAACCAAATACGCGCGCATAATCGGCTGCCTTAAAACCCACCTGTTGTTGCTTGCCAGTATCCAGTAACGGCCGCTTGATCAAGGTCGGGTTGTTAACAATCACGGCTACGGCCGTTTGTGCATCAAAACCGGATTTGGTTGCTTCATCCAGTTCTTTCCAGGTGGTGCTGCGTTTGTTTACCAATGTATCCAGGCCGAGAGTATTGATCCATTCTTTAACCTGGTTTTCGGTCAGGCCGTCAACGCGAAAGTCGTGGAAGCGATAATCGATTTTCTGTGTTGCTAACCAATCACGCGCTTTCTTGACGGTGTCGCAATTCTTGATGCCGTAGAGGGTAATTGTCATAACCAATGCTCTTGTTCAAATCAGGCTTTCAGTACAACCTTCGGTTTCTTGCGGTTGGGGTAACAGGTGCGACAAATATCGCAGACGGTGCCATCGCAGGTACGCGCGCTGCAATGTTCGCGGCCGTAATAAATAATTTGCAGATGCAAGGCATTCCAGGTGTCTTTGGGGAACAACCGTTTTAAATCTTTTTCGGTTTGCACCACATTTTTACCGTTGGTTAATCCCCAGCGCTGGGCCAGGCGGTGAATATGAGTATCCACCGGAAACGCCGGGTGGCCAAAGGCCTGGCTCATCACCACGCTGGCGGTCTTATGTCCTACGCCGGGCAGACGCTCCAGCGCGTCCCAATCTTCCGGTACTAGCCCACCATGTTCATTAATCAGTATCTGTGACAACAGCGAAATCGCTTTGGATTTTTGTGGCGACAGGCCGCAAGGGCGGATGATGGCTTGAATTTTTTCTACCGGTACCTTGGCCATATCAAACGGATTATCGGCGAGCTCCCACAACGCGGGCGTTACCTGGTTAACACGTTCGTCAGTGCACTGCGCCGACAGCAATACAGCAACCAGCAGGGTGTAGGGATCTTTATGTTGCAAGGGAATCGGCGGCGCAGGGTAAAGTGCCTGCAAACGCTGCAGGATAAAATCCACCCGCTCCTGTTTGGTTAAGTTTCTTATGCTGTTCATAAATGGGTAATAAAGGTTTTGATTCGTTGCGCTGCCTCGATACATTCCGCCAGCGGCGCCACCATCGCCATGCGAACATAATCCTCGCCAGGGTTCAAACCTCCGCTGGTGCGGGCGAGGTAACTACCGGGCAACACGGTGATATGTTGTTGCGCAAATAATTGCTGCGCAAAATCTTCGCCGCGCATGGGTGTTTTGGGCCACAGGTAAAAGCTGGCATTGGGCATGCTGACATCCAGTACACCGTCAAGAATTTCCAACACGGCTTCGAATTTCTGACGATAAGCCGCGCGATTAGCGCGCACATGCTCTTCATCTTTCCATGCTGCCACGCTGGCCAACTGGGTTGGCACCGGCATCGCACAACCGTGGTAGGTTCGATACAGCAGGAATTTTTTAAGAATCTCTGCATCGCCACCCACAAAGCCGGAGCGCAGCCCCGGCAGATTGGAACGCTTGGATAAACTGTGGAACACCACGCAGCGTGCGAAATCGTCGCGACCCAATTCTGCACAGGCTTGCAACAAGCCGGCTGGTGGTTGTTGCTCGTCAAAATATAATTCCGAGTAACATTCATCTGATGCGATAACAAAATCATATTGATCGGCTAACGCGATCAGGGATTTTAACTGCGCACTGCTCATTACGGCACCCGTGGGATTGCCCGGTGAACAGATAAATAAAACCTGGCAGCGGCGCCACACAGCGGGATCTACCGCTGCAAAGTCGGGAATAAAATGATTGTCCGGCGTGCAATTTAAAAAGAAGGGTTCGGCCCCGGAAAGAATCGCTGCACCTTCATAAATTTGATAAAAGGGGTTCGGGCTCACGACCAGTGGCGCGGGTTGCTGACGGTCCACCAGGGCCTGCGCAAAAGCAAACAAGGCTTCGCGCGTGCCATTGACCGGTAATACATGTCGTTCGGCATCAAAGCTGCCGGGCTTTAATTGAAAGCGCTGCGTCGCCCAGGTCGCGATGGCTTGGCGCAATTCCGGCAATCCTTTGGTGGTCGGGTACTGGGACAAGGCAGTTAGGTTGTCGACCAGTGTTTGCAACACAAATGCCGGTGGTTCGTGTTTGGGCTCGCCAATGGATAACGCGATGTGTGGGAGATGTGCCGGTGGCGTCACCGCCGCTTTCAGCGCAGCCAATTTTTCAAAAGGGTAGGGATGGAGTTGTTGCAAATCCGGATTCATTATCAACACTTCACATGCGTTTATAGATTGTAGGTCGGATTAGCCGCAGGCGTAATCCGACGGGTTTACTGTTCAATGATAATGTCGGATTACGCCTTGCGGCTAATCCGACCTACGCGCTCCATTCATTATTGACTGGTTACGCGCCGGTCCAGTTGTTCACATATTTCTTTCTGCAAGCGCTCGCACATATCGGGGTCGCTGAGCGGGAAACCCTGGTTATCGCTAATAAAGAAAATATCTTCCACGCGTTCGCCAAGCGTAGCGATCTTGGCGTTCTGCAACTGCACGCCGAATTGCAGAAAAATACGGCCGATACAGGCAAGCAAGCCGGGGCGGTCCGGGCTGATAACTTCCAGCATGGTGTAGCCGCTGATCATATCGTTGCTCAGTGACGTACGCGTGGGCATGGAAAAATACTTCAGGCGGCGGGGCGTGCGACGGGTGATAACTTCGGAATAATTGTCCGCCAGACGCAGTTCGTCTTGCAGTGCCTTGTGAATACTTTTCAGCACGGCGGGATTGCTGCCCAAAGGCTCACCATTCTGGTTTAACACAAAAAAGGTATCGATGGTGTAGCCCGACTTGGAGTTGTAAATGCGCGCATCCTGAATGCTGAGATTTTGTTGGTCAAGCGCCGAGGCCACCGCGACAAACACATTCTTGCGTTCTTTGCTGCGCACAAAAATTTGTGTCGCGCCAGCCAGCTCTTTATTAGTGGTTTTCTTGATCAGGATCAGCGGTGCATCGTCCTGTTGCTCGGCGACGGCGGCGGTGTGCCAGGCAATATCCTGGAAACTTTCGCGCAGGAAATATTCCTCCCCCATATCGCCCCAGATCTGCCATGCGCGATCCGCACTGATACCTTTACGTTCGAGTTTGCGAATGGCCGCCTGCTGGGTTTCTTCAATCAAATCCTGTTTATCGATATTGTTTTCCAGGCCGCGACGCAACGCCCGGCGCGTATCCAGATACAATTGCCGCAACAAGCTGGCACGCCAGGTGTTCCATAACTCCTTGTTGGTGCCGTTGATGTCGGCCACGGTCAAGCAATACAGATAATCAAGGTGTAGCTGGTCGCCAACGCGCAGGGCAAAATTGTGAATAATTTCCGGATCAGAAATATCCTGCTTTTGCGCAACCGCTGACATCAATAAATGCTGTTCCACCAACCAGCACACCAGGCGGGTTTCGCGCGGTGAAATGCCGTGGCGTTGACAGAATTCTTCTGCGTCTACCGCGCCCAGTGTCGAGTGGTCGCCGCCGCGACCTTTGGCGATATCGTGATACAGACCGGAGATATACAAGAGCTCCAGCTTGGGTAGGCGCGTGACCACATGGGCGGCCACGGGGAAATCTTCTTTGGCCGATGGCAACAAAAAGTTGCACATGTTCTGTACCACTTTGAGCGTGTGTGCATCCACCGTATAGATGTGAAATAAATCGTGTTGCATCTGCCCGGTGACGCGGCCGAACTCCGGCAAATATAAACCGAGGATGCCGTAACGGGTCATGCGTTTCAGCTGTTCAACCAGTCCGGCAGACTGCTGTAGCAACTTCATAAAAAGCTGGGTATTTCTCGGATCACGCCGGTAGTTTTCATCAATAAGGTAGCGGTTTTCCCGCAGCAACCGAATGGTGGATGCATGAACCCCCTCGATTTCCGGGTGCTGCGCCATCAGCACAAAGATTTCCAGTAGCGCTGACGGTCGATCCTCAAAAACAGTGTTATGAACTGCTTCAATGTAATTATCGCGAATTTGAAAACGTTCATTCAGTGGAACGATATGATGTGCGACATCCTTGTTCAGGATCACTTCCTGCAAATATTGCAGGAGCACATCGTTTAATTCGCGCAACGCCAGTACTGTGCGGTAGTACTTGTGCATAAACTGTTCGACCGCGAGGTTTTCGCTGTTGTCGGTGTAACCGAACAATTTGGCCAGTTCGCGTTGATGATCAAACAGCAGCCGCTCTTCCGCCCGCTTGGCCACCATGTGCAAACCGTAGCGCACTCGCCAGAGGAATTCCTCGCCGCTGTAAAGCATGGAGAATTCTTCCTCGGTAAAAAAGTTCTTGCCGTGGAGCTGGCGCAGTGTGCGTACCTGATAGTAGCGTTTCGCCACCCAACAAATTACCTGGATATCCCGGATGCCGCCGGGGGCATTCTTGATGTTGGGTTCAAGGTTATATTCGGTATCGTTATATTTTTGGTGCCGCTGGATCTGCTCATCCCATTTCGCGCGAAAGAATTCATCGACAGGCCAGAGTTGGTCAGGTGAGGTAAGTTGTTGTAATTCCTGCCGCAGGCTTTCGTCGCCCACCAGTGTGCGCGATTCCATGATGTTGGTCGCGACGGTGATGTCGTTGCGGGCGATCTCCACGCACTGCTTGATTGTGCGGACGCTATGACCAATCTCCAGGCCGATATCCCACAACAAGGTAAGGAAGCGTTCAATATTGTCTTTATAGGCGGGCAGGACTTCGGGCGTGTGTAATATCAATAAATCAATGTCAGAGAACGGATGGAGTTCGCCACGGCCATAACCGCCAACAGCTTCCAGGCTGATCCCTTCAGGCCACTCGAATTGATACCAGGCATAATGCAGTATGCAATCAATAAACAGCGCGCGTTCGTACACAAGGGTGCGGATATCTTCCCCTTCGCAAAAGCGCGCGTTGAACTGCCCATTAGCTGCTGCCAGCGCATCCTTGAACACCGTGATAATCGGTTGTTCACTCAGGGCGCGACGAAAACGGCTTTGATCAAAAAAGAACAGCGGTCTTTCGAAGTAGGGCACCGAAGGGTTCAGCATGATTTAAAACACTTCTCCTGTACGCGCGGTCAGGACTTCAACCCCGTCTTTGGTAACGACCATGGTGTGCTCCCATTGGGCAGAGAGGCGCCCGTCTTTGGTTTCCACGGTCCAGCCATCACTTTTCAATTTGGTGTGGGGTTTGCCGGCGTTGATCATGGGTTCGATGGTAAAACACATGCCCTCGCGCAGAGCCATGCCGGTGCCGGGGCGGCCGTAATGCAGAATTTGCGGCTCCTCATGAAACACCTTGCCGATACCGTGACCGCAATATTCGCGTACGACAGAATAGTAATTGCCTTCCGCGTGCTGCTGGATCACGTGGCCGATATCGCCCAGGGTGCAGCCGGGTTTGACGATCTGGATCGCTTTGTACATACACTCCTGGGTCACCTTAACCAGGCGCTCCGCATGGGAGGCCGGTGTGCCCACAAAATACATGGCGCTGGTGTCGCCGTGGTAACCGTCATAAATCACGGTGACATCAATATTGATGATGTCGCCGTTTTTGAGCACTTTTTTATCCGACGGAATGCCGTGGCATACCACCTGATTCACCGAAGTACAGATAGATTTGGGAAAGCCGCGATAACCAAGGCAGGCGGGGATGGCTTTCTGCTCATTCACAATGTGATCGTGGCAGATCTTATCCAGTTCGGCTGTAGTGACGCCGGGCTGCACAAAGGGGCCGATCATCTCCAGCACCTCGGCGGCCATACGGCCCGCAATACGCATCTTTTCGATTTCTTCAGGGGTTTTGATAGTCACAGACATGAGTGAACACTAACTCTCATTGGCGATTGAAAGGCCCACATTCTAAACGATAAGGGGCTGGTTCTACAGGGATAACTTGGCGCGACCTGGTATTGGGGGAGCAGTGGAGCAAGAGTGGGGGCAAGGGCGGCTTCGGAATATCCTTGTCTGAAACCGCTGTAGGGGGCGTTTATGCGTTGGCGCGTTTGCGCATGACTGACACCGCGTGAATAACACCACGGAGTTCTGCCAGGCCTTTCATCCTGCCGGCAAAGGAGTAGCCCGGGTTAATCCCGGTTTTACCGATCTCATCGCCCATCAGGTGGCCGTGGTCCGGGCGCATACTGATCTTCGGCAGCTTTATGCCCTGCTTGTCCCGGCGCGCTTCTTCATCCAGTAAGGCTTCGACCAGTCCCACCATGTCGTTGTCGCCATCCAGGTGGTCGGACTCATAAAAGGAGCCATCGTCCTCCCTCTTTATATTGCGCAGGTGCACAAAATAGATGCGCTCGCCAAACTCCCGCGCCATGGCGACCAGATCATTGTCGCAGCGGGCGCCATAGGAGCCGGCACACAGGGTAAGGCCGTTGGCCGGGCTGGGCACCGCATTCAGTAAGGCGCGGGCATCATCGGCGGTGGACACGACGCGCGGCAGGCCAAATAGTGAGAAGGGTGGGTCATCGGGATGAATGCACATCCGCGCGCCCACTTCTTCCGCGACGGGGATGACTTCTTCCAGGAATGCAAACAGGTTGGCGCGCATGCCGGCATCGCCCATCTGGATGAATTGATCAATAGCGGTGCGAATCCCGTCCCGGTCGTAGGAGCCTTCACCACCCGGCAGGCCGGCAATGATGTTTTTCTCCAGGAGGACTTTTTCTTCATCCGTCATCGCATCCAGCCGCGCCTTGGCTTTGCTCAATACATCCGGCTGGTAATCAGCCTCGGCACCGGGGCGTTGAAGGATATAAACGTCGTAGGCAGCAAAGTCGCTCATCTCAAAGCGCAGTGCCTGGCTCTTATTCGGCAGTGTGTAGCTGAGGTTAGTGCGGGTCCAGTCCACCACCGGCATAAAGTTGTAGCAGATGTCGTAGACGCGGGCGGCGGCGACATTGCGGATGGACTGCTGGTAATTGGCGATGTACTCACGGTAATTACCGGTACGGGTCTTGATGTCATTGTGTAACGGAATGCTCTCAATCACGGCCCATTCAAGCCCGTGGGCTTCAATCAGCGCCTTGCGCTCCAGGATATCCTC
>CAMLOU010000027.1 GCA_946481735.1 uncultured Cellvibrio sp. | reverse complement strand
CTATTCCTGCACCCGGCGCAGTTGATGCCGAAGCAACCCGTGTGATGGGAAAATTTTTGGCCGACGTAATGACACGGAATCTGCCGAGTAAAAACTTCCGCCTCTTCAGCCCCGACGAAAATAATTCCAATCGCTGGCAGGATGTACTGGACGTGACGGCGCGCACCTGGATGGCAGAAACAGTTAGCGGCGATGACAAACTGGCTGCCGATGGGCGCGTGATGGAAGTATTAAGCGAGCATCAATGCCAGGGCTGGCTGGAAGGTTATCTGCTTACCGGGCGCCATGGATTTTTCTCCTGTTACGAAGCGTTTATTCATATTGTTGATTCCATGGTCAATCAACATGCCAAGTGGTTAAAAGTGGCTAACCATATTCCCTGGCGCCGCTCGATAGCGTCCCTGAATTATTTGCTGTCTTCGCACGTCTGGCGACAGGACCATAATGGCACCAGCCATCAGGACCCGGGCTTTATCGATCATGTCGTTAATAAAAAAGCCGAGGTTATTCGTATTTATTTGCCGCCAGATGCCAATACCTTACTGTCTGTTACCGACCACTGCTTGCGCAGTCGCAACTACATCAATGTCATTGTCGCCGGTAAAAATGAACAGCCGCAATGGTTAAGTATGGATGCCGCTATTGATCATTGTGCGGCGGGTATCGGTGTGTGGGAATGGGCAAGCAATACGGGTGAGCAGGAACCGGATGTGGTTATTGCCTGCGCCGGGGATGTGCCGACAATAGAAGCTCTGGCCACCGTACAGTTGTTGCATACGCATTTGCCCGAGCTAAAAGTGCGCTTGATCAATGTTGTGGATTTAATGAAACTCCAATCGCCCAGTGAACATCCTCACGGCTTACATAATGAAGATTTTGATAATCTGTTTACGCGTGACAAGCCAGTGATCTTCGCCTATCACGGCTACCCTGCCCTGATTCATCGCCTGACCTATCGCCGCACCAACCATCAGAATTTTCATGTGCACGGCTTTCAGGAAGAAGGCACCACAACCACGCCTTTTGATATGGTGGTGATGAACAAGCTGGATCGCTTTCACCTGTTACGCGCCGTGATTGAGCGCATCCCCCACAGCGGATTCGACCTGGACGGCCTACGGCAGATGATCAATGACAAACTCAGGGAGCATACATTTTATATTGAGGAACACGGTGAAGACATGCCGGAGATTCGCCATTGGCGATGGCAGGGCCTGCGTAAATAATGTGCGGAGAAATAAAAAAGGGATGCCCTCGCGGGCATCCCTTTTGGCAGGTCGATAACCGTTACACTTAGAAGTCAGCTCTGACGCCAAGGCTGATACGGCGGCCCGAAAACTCGTACATACTCGGGAACGACGGATCAATGGTGTACGCAGAGGTTTCTTCATCCGTGATGTTGATACCTTCCAGGGTAACCTTCACGTTGTCAGTCACCTGATATCCCAACGCCATATCTGTCTGGCCGTAGGCATCACGATAAACCGGATACATATCGCTCGCGATGTACTCTACATACTTGTCTTTGTAGTTGTAGGAAATACGCGCGTCGAACTTATCGTTTTCGTAGTAGGCCGTCAGGTTATAGGTTTCATCCGCCAGACCTTCCGGTGGTGCCGGAATATCCAGATCAGATTCACCGGTCAATGAGTTATCCAGCATGGTGAGGTTGGCGTTGATACCAAAACCGTCCAGAGATTCGTGAATGATGTTCAAGGGGAATTGTGCAATCAATTCAACACCGGACACATCATAAGCACCTTCCGCATTGACCTTCTGATAAATCTCGAAGTCATACACGCCGTCAACGGTACCGTTAGCATTGTATTTGATGACGTCTCTGACGATACCGGTCAGGGATTCACGCACAACGCCTTCAATTTCTTTTTCAAAATAGGATGCGGCAAAAAGCACACCTTCATCCATGTACCATTCCAAACCAATTTCCCACTGATCAGCATAAGTGGGTTTCAGATCCGGGTTGCCGTCGTAGTATTTAAAATCGTTGACGCTAACGGTGCGCTTGTAAGCAATATCACCCAGGGCCGGGCGCATTAACGTCTCAGACGCCGCTGCACGAAGCAACAAGGTATCGGTCAGCTCCATGGTCATGTTGAGGCTGGGCAATACGTCGGTGTAACTACCTTCTTTGGAGATCGGCGTCGGTGTATAACCCGTAGAGCCGTCTGTATTTTGCACCTGGTGATAACCAAACGACAGCACCGAGGTATCTACCGAGCGTACACCCGCGTTGATCAGTACCGGCATATCAGCGATGTCAAACTTGAAGTCGGCCATGGCATAGAGGCTTACGACTTCTTCGTCAACGCGATAGTACTCGCTATCGGCAAAATCCACACCGAAACCATCGTAACGGAATTCGTTCCGCGCATAGCTGTTGGAGACTTGCGACCAGCTCGGACTGTTGGATGACTCAGACAAATATTCACCACCGGGAACCAGATCGGAAATCGGGGTTAACTCGCTGTCTTGCAAGGTTCGCACATTGCGCCAGGAGGTATCACCCTCTGCCGGGCCTCTCACATTATTTGTGCCGCGGTTGCGCTCTTTGGATTTATCGGTGTAACGCACACCAAATTGAACCTGATCCAAAACCGGCAGGAAATCCAACTGCAGCGGCTTGATGAAATCCAGCTGTGCCGCAGATTTATCGTCCTGGATCTCCTCCAGATTGACTTCATATGAATCGAACAGATACCGCTCTGGCGAGTTATACATGTCGATGCTGTCTGGATTGTCGCTAACAACGGTTACACCACCGGTTGAGGTAAAACGTGAGCGCGATGGTGCAAAAGCAACGTGTTTCAGGTTGCTGGTATCAGAGGTTTTTTCTGCACCTGAGTAACCCACCAAACCTTCAATGATCCAACCGGCAATTTCCCAATCCATCGCCAGGCTGTATTGGGTGTAGTCGGTTTTATGAACGTTTTCCTTGCTCAGGAATTCGTGCTGCGTAGCCGCATAAGACACATCGCGCAACACAACAATACCGTGTTCAGCCAGGGTGGTGCTATCGAACTCATGCACGGTTTCCAGCGCGCTGATACTGGATGCTGTGTAAGCCGCTGCATCGTATTCGTCTTCGGTATTGTCGTAACCGCCGAGCATCGCATCAAAGGTCAGACTGAAACTACCACTGGGCTGGAATTGCAAGGAGGTTGTCGCGCCCCACTTTTCCTGTTCATTCAAATAAGCACGGTCACCGACTTTATCGTGGAATACCACGCGATTGGTTTGTTCCTGATCAAACGGATCGGTAATCACCACACCGGTATCGCGCTCAAGCACTTCAATGGTTTGATCTGATTGCCATTGTGATGAACCGGTTTTTTCAGTCCAGCGTGATAACGGACGGAAGTTGATACCGGAATTGGAGTCAGTTCTGTTGGTACGCTCGGATGCGGAGAAAGATACCAGCGCACCCCAGTTGCCAAAGGTGTTGCTGGCCAGGAAAGACACTTTTGGATCAACCTCTTCAGAGATTGAATTATGGGCCGCCTCAGCTGAGACAACAAATTTGGGTTCGTTGTAATCGAACGGGCGCGCCGTAGAAATCAGCACCGAACCGGCAATGCCACCCTCTTCATCGGCAGCGGTGGGCGATTTTTGTACGGTGACACTTTGAATAATTTCAGAGGCGAAGATATCGAACTCAACATCACGACCGCCACTGCCAGACGCCGTCGCCAGATCGTTGATGGAAACGTGGGTAAATTCACTGGGTAAACTGCGCACATTAACGCGGCTTCCCAAACCTTTGTTGCGCTCAATGGTAACGCCAGGCATACGCTGCAAGGCTTCCGCCAGGTTTTGTTCAGGGAAGTCAGCGATGTCGGTAGCAACGATTGAATCAGAAAAACCGACCGAAGAACGTTTAATGTCGATGGCTTGTTCAAGGCTTTTTGCATAACCGCCGGTGACAACGATTTCCTCAAGGAATGGCTGTGATTCACTCGGCGCTTGCGCCATTGCATGAATGGAGCCCGTCGCCAGTGCCGCGCCCACGATAGTTCTGCCGATTGCCAGGCTCAAGTTATTCTTGTTTAACTTGATGGTATGTGTTGTGCTGTTTTTCAACTTGCCTACCTCTTATTCATCGCAGTTAGTAAAAATGAATGCTCAGCTATTTCTACTTCTTGTAAACAAGAGAAGACTCCTTCCCGGTGCCTGTGAGTACCCAGGTTCCTGATGGGAAATAGAAACGCAACGGCAAGGTAAACGGCGTTCGTTTCATTTTTATTGCGCGCTTTTATACATTTAGATGAAATTTTTGTGACAGGGGAACTTCAGGGGGGAGATGCTGGTTGGTTCCACTTTTCTACCATCAGCATAGTGCGGGAAGGAAATAGTTAAAAATCTGGCGGAAAACAGGCGGCAGGAACGGATAGCAGAAGAAAAATGCGTCAGGGTATGTTGTAGCGGAGGATCTCAAAAAGCGGCTGGCGAGCTCCAGCGAAAATATATACAAGGGTAGCGGCATATCACCGCTACCCGCTCCGGTTTATGAACCGACAGAGACCGAGCCCTGCATCAAGCTGATATGGCCGGGAAACGAACAGAAGAAGGTGTAATCTTCACCAGCCGTTAATTTATCCACGCTGAAGGTAACGGAGGTTTTCTCACCGCCGCCGATGATGTCAGTAAATGCAATCACGCGCTTATCATCGGGCTTCACGTAGTTGTTCTCCAAACCCGCGCCGATAGCATCACTTGCCACGGCACGCGCATCAGCCGCTTTGGTGATCACCACATTGTGCCCCATGATATTTTTTGCCAACTTGCCGGAATGCGTAAGGTTGACGGTAAATTCCTTGCAGGATTTATCAATCACGATCTCGCTTTTATCGTACTTCATGGCGTCGGTGCTATCGATAGTTACACTGCAATCGTCGGCCATAGCCTGCATCGACACGAGGGTGAACAGAACGGGGGTCATCAGGTATTTCAGCTTCATGGATTCATCTCCGCTAGGGTTGCAAATACAGGGTGGGAATTCGTCCGTGAGGATTCCCTAAAAACAATCCGTTAGCAATCAAAAGCATCCCGTATAAAGGTAAACAACTGTAAATTTTTCAATCCTGTATGGCCTTATACGACCGGTCATACCGCAGAAGTATCCGCACTCCCGGCTTTTTTGTTACTGCCACCGCAACTGCCGCAGCATATCGCCTCAGTATGAGCAGCCGGATTGACAACTTTGGGCGCCGCAGACGGGCGCCGCTGGAATACGCCCAATACTACCTGCCAACTCACCGCCAGGGCACCGATGATAAATACCACATCACCAAAGGTACGAACCCAGCGCAGTGTTTGCAGTAAGTCCTGCTGCATAAATTCCTCGCTGCGCGCATACCACAGGCCTTCCGACACACTCGCATAAAACTGGATGGCACCAATAGGCAACAGGCTGGTGAAAATCATTAACACCAAGCCGCCGTTCAACCACCAAAAGGCAACTTTCATCAAGCGGTCGTTAAACACAAAGTCCGGGCGAATGTAGCGCAGTACTAACAAGGTAAAACCAAGGGCCAGGAAGCCATACACACCAAAGAGCGCGGCGTGTGCGTGCACCGGTGTGGTGTTAAGCCCCTGAATATAATAAAGCGCTACCGGAGGGTTGATCATAAAACCCAGCACACCGGCACCCAACATATTCCAGAATGCCACCGCCACAAAAAAGATCAGCGGCCATTTAATGTGTTGCATCCAGACAGCGCGGTTTTTCAAGCGCCAGTTTTCCCAGGCTTCGTAACCCAATACCACCAGCGGCACGACTTCCAGCGCACTGAAGGTCGCGCCCACTGCCATGACCGGCGTGGTGGTACCGGCAAAATACAAGTGATGGAATGTGCCAGGAATCCCGCCCAACATAAACAACGACGCTGATGCGAGGCTTGCCGCGGTGGCCATGGTGCGCGACACCAGGCCCATGCTGCAAAAGATAAAAGCCAGCGCGGCGGTTGCAAAGACTTCAAAGAAACCTTCTACCCACAAATGCACGATCCACCAGCGCCAATATTCCATCACGGATAACACTGTGCGCTCACCGTAAAAGAAACCTGCCCCATAAAACAGACCGATAGCCACCACCGATGCGGTCAATAATGCGAGGAGGTTTTTATCGCCCGGTTTGTACAGCGCCGGCACAATGCCGCGCAACATCAGCACCAGCCATAACACGATGCCGGTGAATTTTCCGATTTGCCAGATGCGCCCAAGATCGACATATTCATAACCTTGATGACCCAACCAGAAGTTCAGATTTGCCGGCATAATATGGGCAATTGCCAGATAGTTACCGACAAAGGAACCGACAACAACCGCGACCAGCGCCCAGAATAAAATATCCACACCGAGCTTTTGAAATTTGGGATCTTTACCGCCGTTGATAATCGGTGCGAGAAATAAACCCGCTGCAAGAAAGCCGGTGGCGATCCAGAACAATGCCGATTGAATGTGCCAGGTGCGAGTCAACGAATAAGGAAACCATTGCGATACATCGATGCCGTAAAACTCCTGCCCTTCTACGGTGTAGTGCGCGGTAAAGCCACCCAGCATCACCTGAAAGCAGAACAGCGCCACCACCAGAAATAGATATTTACCCAATGCACGCTGCGACGGCGTCAGCGATACCAATGAAATGGGATCTCTTTCCGGCGCGGCGGGTTCATGTTCATCTTCTTTACGCAGGAATGCCCACGCCCAGATCAGCCCGCCTACACCGGCGATCAGCAAGATCACACTGGCTATCGACCAGATAATATTTTCCGCGGTGGGCTTATTATCAATCAGCGGTTCATGAGGCCAATTATTGGTGTAAGTGGCCTCGCTATCAGGCCGCTCTGTAGCAGCCGCCCACGCCGTCCAGAAGAAAAACTCTGTCAATCGTTCACGGCGTTCTGCATCAGGCAAGGTATTTTCTTTCATTGCATAACTGACGCGGGTGCTACGTAACTCCGGCTCTGCACTGAACAGGCTGGCGTAATAGGCAGCGGTTTTTTCAATGGCTTCCGCACGTCTATCACTGACCATCAGCGTATCGGTGTCAGGGTTATAGCGGTTGGTCCGGTAGTCCTTCTTCAAATCGTATTGCAGCGAGTGTTGTTGCGCACCGTCTAGTGCATCGTAAGGTTTACCGAACACATCGCGCGCCGCCAGATCCAGCCACATCATTAATTCGCGGTGCAACCAATCAGCGGTCCAATCGGGAGCCTGGTAAGCACCGTGTCCCCAGATCGACCCCAACTGCATACCACCCACCGATTGCCAGGCGGTCTGCCCATCAAGAATACTGTCGTGGGTCATCAACACCACACCACTATCGCTAATCACCTGCGCCGGAATCGGCGGTGCCTGGCGATACACTTCACGGCCGAAGTAGCCCAGAATGCCAAAGGTAACCATGAGGATGGCGATCAACAGCCACCAGAGTTTGCGATATTCAGCCATGATGTGCGCCCTCAAGTTGGCCATCGATACGATCAAATAAAATGTTGTTTTCCAGATGAATGTGGTTCATTAAATCCGCTTGCAGGGTGGCCAACCCCAGATACAGTGCGCGCCAGGTATTACATGCACCTTTAGGTAACGTAATGCCGCGGGTAACACGTTCAATCCTGGCCAAGGCCTGGCCATGGTCATCGTGTTCATGACGCATCTTCGCCACGGGTTGTACCGCCATGCCTTTCATGCCCTGGCAGATCATGGGAAAGAGAATCTGCTCTTCTTTTCTCATGTGATTTTCCAGCTCCTGCTGCATCGCTTCCAGGTGCGCCGTTAACCCCACCGGACATTCCGTGTGACTGCCATGGACCAATTCAACCCGCTGGGCAAGGCGAATCAGTTCCGGAAGCTGCTGACGGTGAACGTCGTGGTAACGCGTCAGGATATGCTCGATCAATTCCACATCCGACAAATTGTTCCAGTCCTGCCCTTCCGATGCAGGTGCGAGAGCTTGCAGTTCCCCCGCAAGTGATTCGGCATCCAGCGCACGCGCCGCAGCCGCTTCTCGCAGGCTGTGTTTACCACCACAACAAAAATCCAGCTGGTATTTATGAAAAATGGCCGTAGCGCCGGGAATACTCCGGGCAAGTTGGCCGAGGCTTTGGTCGAGGATGGTCATGTGCTTATCTCCGGTTGCGGATATGAGGTATTGAAGGCGCTTTAAAAAAAATCGACGCACTTCTTAAGATTCATTGTAAATGCATCTTTTAAAGATGTAAAATAAATACATGTTTAAAAAGCCAAATTTTTTGATCCCAGACAAACCAAACGGAAACCGAAGAAGGAGAAGCAACATGCTCAAGCATTGGCTAGCGCAATCTGCTCAGGCGGGTTACCTCACTGTAGGTATGTTGGCTCTATTGTTGGGGCTGATCGGTATCGTGACCCCACTCCTGCCGACCACGCCCTTTTTGCTACTGGCAGTCTGGGCCTCGGCCAAAGGTTCGCCCCGCCTTCACAATTGGCTGGTGAATCATCCACGGTTACGCGCACCCTTGGCCGCCTGGCGCAATGAGGGTGCGATACCCTCTTCTGCCAAGCGCATGGCGTTGGTTATGTTGTTCTTGAGCTGGCTGATGTTGATCGGGGCGGCGCTACCACCCGTGGGGCTTGTCCTGTTATCAGGCGTGTTAATTGCAATAGCGACTTTTATTGCTACTCGCCCGGCACCAGCCCACGAACAATCCACACCGATCGACAACATTCTGCTGTACCGGGATATGCCGGTGTATGCCGAACTTCGCGTTTACAGTGATCCAGAGGCATTCCATGAATAATTCGCGCTTTGCATTGTTCAATTTCCCGTTTCGCTTGTTCTTCCTGTTAACGGGGCTCTATGGCGTGGTCACGGTTGGTGCGTGGATGAGTTATTTGTTTGGCGGATTGGCACTTCCGCTCGGCTGGTCCTCAGTACACTGGCACGCCCATGAGATGCTGTTTGGTTTAACCAGTGCCGCCATCGCCGGTTTTTTATTGACCGCCATGTGCAACTGGACCGGCGCACCACCCTTACATGGCGGCGCGCTGCTGGGATTGGCGTGCCTGTGGCTGGCAGGTCGAGTAATGATGTGGACGGCGAGTTGGTGGCCGGCGGGATGGGTCGCCGTGGTGGATTTGCTGTTCTTGCCCTGGATGGCGATCTACGTCGCGCGGGTTTTGCTGGCCCATGGCAACAAACGCAACCTGATTATGGTGGCCATACTATTACTGCTCACCCTTGCTAACGGAATGATGCATGCGGGATTCATGACCGGCAGTGGATTCTGGCTGACCCTTGGCCAGTTAACAGCGTTCAATTTGATTACCCTGATGATGGTCGTCATCGGCGGACGAATTATTCCACTCTTCACCATCAATTGGCTGCGTAATACTGGCGGCGATATTGCGGCGGTAGCGCCCTCGGCGCGCCTTGATCGTGTAGCGCTGATCACCACAGCCTTGCTCGTGCCCGCCGATTGGCTGATGGGATTTCCCTGGATAACAGGCTTCCTTGCGGCGGTTGCCGGTGTGCTTCACGGTGCGCGACTGGCGACCTGGGGCGGCTGGAAAACGGGCCGCGAACCGCTGCTGTGGATTCTGCATCTGGGTTATGTGTGGATTGTGGTTGCACTCTTGCTCAAAGGTGCCGCAGCCTTTAACCTCGTCGCCGCCAGCGTCTGGCAGCATGCGCTGGGTGTTGGCGCTATGGGCACACTGATTCTTGGCATCATGACCCGTGTCGCCCTCGGCCATACCGGGCGCTCGCTCGCCTTGCCGCCTTTCGGTGTATTGATTTATCTGGTCATTACACTCGGAGCCCTGAGTCGCGTGCTGACGGCCGTGCATGTGATGGATTATCGTGCCGGTCTGTCTATTGCCGCTATCGGATGGACCCTCGCATTCAGTTTATTTGTACTTATTTACTGGCCGATTCTGAGTCGCCCCCGTGCGGATGGTCGTCCGGGTTAATCCGCCTGGACGGCCTCCCCTGTTAAAGAGCTACCAAATGCATATCACCCGCTACACCGATTATTCCCTGCGCGTACTGATGTATGTGGCATTAAAAGGCGAAGAGATTTCAACGATCCGCGAAATTGCGGAGAGTTACGACATCTCCAAAAATCACTTAATGAAGGTCGTGCAAGCATTAAATAGCGAAGGTTATTTAATTGCCTTGCGCGGCAAAAATGGTGGGCTGCGTCTGAATGGCCGACCGGAGGACATTAATATCGGCGCCCTGGTTCGACACACTGAACAGGACTTTGCATTAGTGGAATGTTTTGGCAGTGATAATGGCTGCATTATTACACCTGCATGCCAATTAAAATTTGTATTGGCAGAAGCGCTTGAGGCTTTTTTTAAGACGCTGGATAAGTACACGCTGGCGGACTTGCTTCCAGGAGCTCGACGGGGGGAATTGGTCCAGCTGTTAACCATCCCCGGTTAACAGCTGTTGTTAAACTGTCGGTTACTTGACTACACAGGAAGCTGTTTAACCGGAATCAGATCGGGCAAGCGATAGGTGTGGCTCAGCACCCGATAAAAATCGGCGACCGAACACTCTTCTCCATCGCGTTTCTTCAAACCCAACTCGGTTAACTCCAGATGCCATTTAGGGGTTACACCGTGCAACGCCAGGGTATTTTTAACACAGGCCAGGCGGCAACCATCAATCGCTAAAATATCGCGCCCGGATCTTGCGATGTTAACAAGCTTTTTCACTTGCCCGCCCACACCGGCTATACAGGACATTTGTGCCAGCCCTTCACGGTCCATCACTACGGCAACGTCATTAGCCAACTGAGCCACATTCGAACAGCCGGAGCAGGAATAAACCAAAGGTTTGACGTTAGTCATCATTTTTCTCCCACGAATAAAGAGGGAATCAACTGTCGCAGCAATTTTAATCTTGATACCCAATGGACAGATTGACTTTGATCAATTTTTCCCGAAATCATTAACAGACGCCGATAATGATTAACCACATTTTGAATTGCCACAGCTTAGGCAGGTTTTACAACCATCCATAACAATGACTGCCTTCGTATGGCACTTCAAACATAATTCAGCGGATGAGGGGTATTCGTTATTCGCGGTTACGAGATTATGACGATCTTCATATTCCTTACGCTTTTCCTGTAACAACTGCTTTTGGTATTCGCTTGGCTCCTCCGGGGTTATCAGACCAATATGTTTCATATGAGCTTCAATGGCATCCCCTATCTCAGCCACAAGTGACGGCATAAAACGGCCACCGGATTTGAAGTATCCCCCTTGGGGATCAAAGACCGCCTTCAGCTCCTCCACCAGGAATGTCACGTCACCACCTTTGCGAAATACGGCGGAAATAACCCGTGTCAATGCAACCACCCATTGAAAATGTTCCATATTCTTTGAGTTAATGAATATCTCAAAAGGCCTGCGCGTTTCATGATCAGTGCCCGCATTCAGAATCACATCATTGATCGTGATATACAGAGCATGATCCGACAAAGGTGTTTTTATTTTGTATGTCGACCCTGTCAGCATCTCCGGCCGTTCGAATTTTTCATGCATTTGCTCTATCGCGTTCGCGCCATCATCCGCTTTGGGTTTTACATACACACCCGTAATTTTCTGGTCGATCTTCGCAGTCATAGGCTCACCTTAAAATTTCCCATAATAGCCTTCTTTCAGTGCATCGTAGAGGTTTGCAGCCATGTGTAATTCTCCCTCGTACTCCACCATCTCGTTGCCCTTGAATTCCACCCTGGAACCATCAGCCAATTCGAAGACATACGTAGTGTTTTCCAGATCCTGTCGCTTTACCAGCACACCTTGAAATGCCTCCGGGTTATACCGAAACGTAGTGCACCCCTTGAGCCCTTTTTCATATGCATAGAGATAAATATTCTTGAAATTTTCATAGGAGATGTCGGTAGGCACATTGATGGTTTTGGAGATAGAGGAGTCAATCCATTTTTGTGCAGCGGCCTGAACATCGACATGCTGCTCAGGCGTAATCTGATCGCTTACTACAAAATACTCAGGCAAGCCCGTTTCACCTTCTTGCGGATGAGGTTTTGCCCGCGGATCACAAAGTTCACGATACCGAAGAAGCTCATAAGAAAACACATCCAGGTTCTCCTTTGTCTTACGACCTGCGCGAATAACATTACGCGAATAATGATGCGCAAAGCTCGGCTCAATGCCATTGCTGGCATTATTAGCCAGCGACAATGAGATAGTTCCGGTGGGAGCAATAGAGCTATGGTGAGTGAACCGGCAACCATATGTGGCGATATCTTTTACCAATTGGGGATCTTCTTCAGCCAGCAAATTCATGTAGCGACTGTAATAAGCCAATAAAACTTTCCCCGCTACACTATCACCTTCTTTGTAGTGCTGCTTCAATGCAGGACGCATAGACAACATGCCTGGCGTTAATATGAAGTCTTCATTAAATATCGGTGCGGCGCCTTTCTCTTGGGCAAGGGCGACCCCGGCACGCCAACCGGTCAGCGCCAGTTCTTTACTTACCTCTTCGGTGAAGGCTACTGATGCCGGGCTGCCGTAAGCAATGCGTAGCATCGTTAATGCCGAGCCAAGCCCCAGGAATCCCATACCGTGGCGTCGCTTGCGATAGATTTCCTGCTGCTGTTCCGGTAAGGCCAGGCCGTTAATCTCCACAACATTGTCCAGCATCCGCGTAAACACACTCACTACCCGCCGGAATTTTTCCCAATTGAAGGCCGCTTGTTCGCTAAACGGCTGATCAACAAACTGGGTCAGATTCACCGAGCCCAGCAAACAACTTCCATAGGGGGGTAAAGGTTGCTCACCGCAAGGATTGGTGGCGCGAATCGTTTCGCAGAACCAGTTGTTATTCCATTTATTAACCCGATCAATCAGAATAAAACCGGGTTCGGCAAAATCATAAGTAGAGCGCATGATCTGGTCCCACAATTGCCGCGCAGGAATTTTTTTATAGATTTTACAGGCCACCTCACCCATCGCGTTATGCCGATATTCTAAGGACAAGTGATCCAGGCGGCGCCATATAACCTGGCTGGGATCATCCAGCGCTAGCGCTGTTCGCTCAAGGTCCCGCTCCGTTAATGGAAAAGACAGCGGCCAGCTGGCATCAGCTTTCACGGCCTGGATAAATTCATCGGTAATGAGCAGGGACAGATTGAATTGACGCAAGCGCCCGTCTTCACGCTTTGCATGAATAAATTCTATGACGTCCGGATGACATACATCGAAGGTCGCCATCTGCGCACCGCGTCTCCCCCCTGCAGAAGATATTGTGAAACACATCTTATCGAAGATATCCATGAACGAAAGCGGACCCGATGTATTGGCACCCGCACCGGCAACATAGGCACCTTTGGGACGTAACGTCGAAAATTCATAACCGATGCCACAGCCCGCTTTTAATGTCAGCCCGGCTTCCAGATTCTTCTCCAGGATGCCGTGCATGGAGTCCTCGATTGTCCCGGATACCGTGCAATTAATGGTAGACGTTGCCGGCTTCCAGCTTTGTGCGCCTGCATTGGAAATAACCCGGCCCGCAGGAATGGCACCATGTTCCAGCGCCCACAGGAACTCTTTTTCCCAATGCGCTTTACGTTTCGGCTCGACCTCGGCCAAAGCTTTTGCAACTCGGCGCCAGGTGTCCGCCATTGTTTGATCGAGACAAACATCGCCGTCTTTCAAACGATATTTTTTATCCCAGATGTCATAAGACGCCGGTTGTAAATCCGTGATATCCGAGGACATCCCCACGTCAGCAGAATCTTGTTGAGTCATCATATTTACCTTTTTGTAGAACGGCTGTGGCAAACAACATCAATCACCCGTAAGTTGGCGAATACCAGCCAAACGATGCCAATAACCGTTGCAATCATGTTCCGCTAATGTAGTCATAACGCCATCGTGGTAACGCAGCCGAAAACGCTCAAGCCATTCAAAGGTCTCTTCCGGTTGCGGACTCAACCGCACTACATCAACGAGTCCGGCCATTGTGTGCACGGCATTAATCAGGTTGTAGCGGTCACCGGATTGCGTCTGAATGCCATTAAGCAAAAATAGCCGTTCGCCATCCTGATTATTGACCACTCGACCTTGCGGATAGTTGATACAACACAATTGGCATTCATCTTTTGGTCGATTTTCAGAGCGGGCGGTAAAACAACGGGCAGACCAAGCGAGTGGTAGATGGCCAAAACTGAAAACTTCCACCTCAAAACAATCGCGCACATCCTGGACCTCTGGTTGCACAAGGATAGCTTCAAGCCACTCCTGCGATAGCTCAACAGGCATCAGCCAACGCTGCATGCCCATCGCAACCAATCGGCGCAAGCTGTGATGGTTGTAACAGTTGATGGCAGCACCGGCGACAAACGGCAAACCTTGCTCTTGTAACAGACCGATTGCGCCGAAATCGTTCGCCTCAACAAGAAATTCACCGTTATCACAATAGCGTCGCAGTTCCCGAAGGTCGGCCGGCGATTCCAGTAGGGTCATTGTTGACAACACAACTTCCTTGCCCGCTTCACGCAATTGATGCGCAATCGCTAGGTAGTCCGCCAGCCGCAGTTCACGCCGCTTTGAGCAAACCGTCTCTCCCAGATAAATAACATCGGCAGAGGACTCCGCCGCAGCTATATAAAACTCCAGCACTTTTTGTTTAGGCCAAAAATACAGTATGGGTCCCAAGGAAAATTTCATGGTTTAACCATTGTTGAGTGATTTTTACTTCCCTAACGCCAGTGCCGATGGTAGGCGCCCAACGTGGTTTGACTGCCTTCAGAGAGTTGTGCAAGCGCCCTGTTCCACTCCTCGGCTGCAACATAGCCTTCAGGGTTCGCCAGCACGCGATCAATCGCGGCGCGCCAAATATGTGTAACCTGAGCAACGTAGGCCGGGCTGCGCTGCCGGCCTTCGATCTTTACTGCCTTAATTCCTTCACGATATAAATTCGGCAACAAATTCAAGGTGTTCAGGCTGGTGGGTTCTTCCAGCACATGATAACGCTGGTCATCAACCGTAAAACGCCCTTTACATAATGTTGGATAGCCAGCATTTTCATCGGGATCAAACCGATCAATCAAATAGTTGTTTAGCCGCGACTCCAGTTTTCCGTCACGCTCCTCCCATCGTACAAACTTTGCGGGCGAGCAGGCACCGGAATTATTGGGTGACTCGCCGGTCATGTAAGAACTCAAATAGCATCGCCCTTCCGCCATGATGCATAAACTTCCGAATGCAAATACTTCCAGTTCTGTGCTGCACGAATGCGCCAGTGCAGCAACCTGCTGCATGGATAATACGCGCGGTAAGACAACGCGGGAGACCTGGTACATGCGCTGGTAAAAATCTATAGCCGCTGCATTGGTCGCGGAAGCCTGCACAGACAAATGCCGATCAACATGGGGATAACGCTCTGCCGCATAACCTAACAACGCAATATCGCCGAGAATCAGCACATCGGCACCGGCCTTTACCGCAATATCGACAGCGGATTGCCAGCGACTATAGTGCCCAGGATGTGCAAAGGTATTGATCGCCACATGCAGTCTCCGCCGTTGACGATGAACGTATTGCGCGGCCTGATTTAATTCATCCTGCGTAAAGTTGAGACCGCTGAAATGCCGTGCGTTAGTCTCATCGCGCAATCCCACATAAATTGCATCAGCGCCTTTTTCGAGCGCAACCTTGAGTGTTGGCATGCTGCCTGCGGGGCATAAAAGTTCCATATCTTTACCTGATAAAAAATCTCTGCGGCGGCTGTTTCTGTTCTGCTAGTATAAATTTTTTATTATCGAGGTATGCATGATGTTTAAACGCAAATGGGTTACCCAGAAAGTGGTAGCTAGGCTACCTAATGCAACCAAAACCCTGGTGACGCAAACACCCTCAGCGTTACTGCGATTCTCCATTGCGTACTGGCTAAATTTCGCCTTTCGCGATCCCATAAAGCAGGGAGAGCTGGATTTTATTAAGCAGCGCAGGATACTTATTCAGGTTACTGATATCGCTTTGCGTTTTTCGGTAGGCCAGAAAAAAAACCGCCTGGTGGTCAACATTACAAATGATAAAGCTGATGTTCTTGTGGCAGCGGAGTTAAAAGACTTTATGTTATTAGCCGCTGGAAAAATTGACCCGGATACATTATTTTTTCGACGAAGATTGCGGATTACCGGCGATACGGAACTGGGACTCGCTGTCAAAAATTTACTTGACCGAGTAGAGATTACGAAAATATTGCCACCGTTTTTGTATCGCGGCCTGCTGGAGTTGACAGAGGAATTGGCGGAGCAAGATATTAAACACCCCGCGTGAAAAGCATACGTTTTATGTGGCCAATTGCTCCCATAGGATTCAGTCCTTTGGGACACACCGCAACACAGTTGCCGATGTTGTGGCACCGAAAGACAGAAAAAGGATCTTGCAGCTTTTCGAGCCGTTCAGCGGTGGCGCGGTCACGTGAATCATTCAAGAAACGATACGCCTGGAGCAAACCAGCGGGCCCTACGTATTTCTCAGGATTCCACCAGTAGGATGGACAAGCTGAACTGCAGCACGCACACAGAATGCATTCATATAGGCCATCCAGTTTTTCCCGGTCTTCGGGGGATTGCAGCCGCTCTCTGCCTACTGTCACCTCATCATTTATCAGATAGGGAGCGATGCGTTCGTATTGTTTAAAAAATAGCGTCAGGTCTACCACCAAGTCGCGAATAACGGGCATGCCAGTTAATGGTCTCAGCGTTAATATTCTGTCACCAGCGAGCACATCTTCTACGCGATTGATACAGGCAAGACCATTTCGACCATTAATGTTCATCCCGTCAGAGCCGCACACGCCTTCACGGCATGATCGGCGAAAGCTTAGTGTTTCATCATGCGTCTTTACATATTCAAGAACATCCAGAACCATACGGGTGCGGAAAGCATCGTCCACCGTATAAGACGCCATATAAGGCACATCGTCTACCTCGGGATTGTAACGATAAATTTCTACCGTAAGCATTTTGCTCTCCAACAATAGGTAAATCGGGTTAATTTACTTTTCACTGGCACCCACTATAGTAATACATTCCAGCTACCACAAATGCGTTATAGGTAGAGGATGCTGCATCAACTATGCTTCTTGTGTTGCTACCCATTTAGTGAACAGCATTCAGCAATTATCTTCAAGTGATCTATTCGTCCTGTTACTGTTTATATTGAGGTATTTTATGACGACGAAGTCTGATGATTGGAACCCGCGCGCCGAGCAGGTACTCAATAACCCTCTCCACGCCTACGATAGAATGCGCAAGCAATGCCCGGTGGCCTACAGTGATTATTTGCAATGGTCTTTATTTCGCCACCAGGATATCTCCCAGGTATTGCACGATCACAATACCTTTAGCAGCACGGTATCGGCCCATGTTTCTGTGCCCAATAGTATGGACCCACCGGAACACACCGTTTACCGCGCAATAATCGAGCCCTACTTTTCCTCTGACGCCATACAACGCTTTGAACCGCTGTGCAGGAATTTGGCCGACCAATTGCTGCGCGGACTATCAAAAGTAGCGTCTTTTGATTGTGTCGCGCAATTGGCTGAACCTTATGCACTTGAAGTTCAATGTGCGTTTCTCGGTTGGCCGGGTGACAAAAAAGACGATTTGCAACGCTGGATGAAACGCAACCAAGCCGCCGTATTGGTGGGGGATCGCACAGCCATGGCAGAAGTGGCTGAGCATTTCCAGCATATGGTGAGTGATATTCTGGCGAGCAAACGTCTTTCAGGCGCAACGGATGTGATGGGTTCGCTAACCCGCGCGGAGGTGCATGGTCGAGCGCTGCATGACGATGAGATCATTAGCATCGTGCGCAACTGGACTGGCGGCGAGGTAGGTACAATTTCCGCAGCGATAGGAATTATTATTTACTTTTTGGTCAGCCGACAAGACATACAGTTAACGCTGCGCCAGCACCCGGAAAAAATTCCTGAGGCTATTGAAGAGATCCTTCGAATTCATGGGCCACTATTAACCAACCGGCGCCTGACTACCCGGCCGGTTGTTATCGGCGGACGGGACATTCAAGCGGGTGAACGGTTAACGTTATTTTGGGCCTCTGCAAACCGCGACGATAGCGTGTTCGAGAATGCTTTAAATTTTCAATGGAATAGAGACCAACAGAAAAACTTACTCTATGGTAGTGGCATTCACATTTGTCCCGGCGCCCCACTGGCGCGATTGGAATTACGTATCTTGCTGGAAGAATTACTGGCACATACCGACCAGGTAATCTCAATGCAATCCGAACCACCGTCTCATGCGGCTTATCCCGCCGGCGGATTCGTTAAATTACTTGTTTCGTTTGCTCATCCGTAACAACCACCAATTTGCCAGGGACGGCAAAAAAAACTCACGTCCTTGTGAGCGTTCAAGGGGAGAAGGAGTATTCCACAGAGCACGAAATGAAATACTCGATCAGCGAACTAGAGTAACTGTATCAAGGCAGCAGCACTATGCGCCTTTTTAGGTAGTTGTATGGGTAGATCCCTGGGTGTCCGATGATAATGACGCAGGGCGTGCTCTTTTCTTCGCCCACTACTAAAGGCCGAAACACGCTTGAGGTAGCCGATGACACGGGTACCATAATCGATATCCTGCGAACGACACGCCGGGCATTCGCTCAGGGTGCGTTTATCAATATGGTCACATTGGTTACAGATGGTGATTTTTACGTTTACACAAAAATAATTACAGCCACTACGCGCCGCAATATTCAGCAAAGATATGAAGCCCTGTTTATCCAATGCTTCCTCTAGATTCAGGTGTAATGCGGAGCCACCGTCCAGATAGTCGACAAGCTGACGCCCGTGTAATAAAAACTTGTCAATCGTATTGATAGTTTCGTCTTCCACCGGATAGAAATAGGAATTGTAACAATCACGCGGGACAAAATAGCCGTCTGCCCTATCCCACTTTGCATTTTTAACCCCGAGATTTTCTGCGGGCACAAATTCCGTGTTAAACAAATAACCCCAGCGTTTCCTTGCGGTCTTGTTCCCTTCAAAGATGATCCTCAGGTGGCGCTGGACAAAGGCGATGTAATCAGGGTTATTACCAGGCAATAAGCCTTGGGATTCAGCGGCCTCAACCATGCCATTAATACCAATGGTGAGAAATTGTTTGTCCAGGCTGATAAACCCGGCGTCGTATACACTTAATATCCCTGCCGCCAGATACTCCTCCATCAGTTGTCGATACGCTACCTGGTATTGATGGACCTTATGCACTTCCTCAGCAAGATCTCGACCGTCCTGCACCAGGCGATTCATATTCAGCGTAATGACGTTGATTGAACCCGTTGCCACACCACCGGCCCCCAAGGTATAGGAGAAGGTGTGATCGTTAATCTCACTGCGCAACCGGCAGCAGGATGCCAGTGAATCGGCGTTATCTGACAGATAAATAAAAAAAGAATTTCCCTGGGCCAGTTGTTCCGCCATACGATTGGCAAATTGGCTATCCTTGCACCCACCCTTCTCTGTCAACATCGCAACCGTGACCACTGGAAACGTCAGGATGGCTTTTGTACGCTCCTGATTAAACCATCCCATAAAGAAATCCTGCAAAGCACACACGGATGTCCAATCTGGTTTGGTAAAATCCGGGAAGACAAAATTACCAAACATAGCCTCAAAGTAATGACTGTCGTAGAGCGAGATATTCCAGAAAACGCTTTGGTAACCCCGGGCTGCGGCAGGTTGATTCAGCGCATAGACCACATGCTGTAGATGATTGCTCACTTCGCGGGTATGCGTGATCAGATAGTTATCTCCATAGTCGCGGCGTGCGAAGTAATCAAAGTATGTCAGAAACTCAACGGTTGCTACTGCGCCGGCAAATTGCGCGCTTACCGCGAATACCAGGTTTACAAAACTGCCACAGAAAGATTCGAGGTGTTGGGGTGCGCGGGACTCCCCACCTAATTTGGTTAAGCCGTCGCGCAGGAAGGGATAGAGCGTGAGTGACACACAATAAGGCTTCAGGCTGGTTTCATCGTGCACATAAATTTCATGGTGTTCTATTTGGCGTAGGTATTCATTAGCCAACGCTTCGCCAAATAATGCTGATATTTTTTGTTTCACCTTGGCACGGTTGACCTGGACAAAAAAATCTTTCATCAACTCGGTTTCCAATGTCGCAATATTTTTTTGCGTCACATTGGCATTGGGGTCCATCCTTGAACTATCAGCCGCATTGTCAGCCGCAAGATAATTCGCAATAAAATTCAGCTTATGGTCCAGCTGCTCCGGATTGAGACGTAACATGTCATTCTCCTTAAAAGGTTTGGGTAAATTTATGGTTCAGGATTTCGTTGGTGCGAAGATCAATAAAGCGTTGATTTGTCTTCGGACTGGTCAGTCCGCCGAGTTCGGGTCGCCATGGACCTGTCTTTAGGTAAGTAAGGTGTTCTTGCAAAGAGGGAGAAATGTGTTCCAGTCCGGTGTAGAGACATCGATATAATCCAGCGTTACGAACGAGGATCAATAGCGGCAAGAGCGCATGTGGTTGCCATTCACCACCCAGAAAAAGCACGCAGGTGATCATGTCGCGATACTCCTGAATTCGGCGACTGAGGTAATCGTCGGTAAGCGGTTGGCCTGCATGTGGGTTCCAGGTGTGGCGGCTGTGACAACCCACACAGCCCAATCGGCATCCACTGATGGTATAAGCCAGGCTCGTTTCTCCCGGTACTTCCTGCCAGACAATCTGCTCGTTGGTAAAGCGAAGACACTCCATGAAATCACCATATATAGTGTTTTTTATATATATGCCATCTATATGTAGTAAAACATAAAACGCAGAGCGTGACCCTACCCCGTCGGAGGTAGACCGAGAAGAAAGTGCAGCAGTAAAAAAACGCCGGGAACCGGCGTTAAGATCGTGAAAAAAAGTGAGAGGAAACAACGGAGGTAAAACGCGGTGAGAGATCATGGCTTGTGCCAGGGTTGCCAAAAACTGTGCGTCACTGGCTGGCGTTGCTGCGCTCTGGCGTCACTGCATCAATGGCGAAGTGGATACATCAAACGTATAACCTTCAATCTCCGCTTGCGCAATCAACCGGTGAATGTACTGCGCAATCGCTTTGGTACGGACTTTTTCATTCAGATAATCGGCAATCCGATCTTTTACTGCACTGTAGGGTAACTGGGTGCCGGGAATATTGCGCTCAATCCACACCACATGCACACCGTAACGGCTTTCTATCGGATGAGATAGCAATCCGGGCTTGGCTGCAAATACGTGACGCTCAAATTCCGGGATTGTTTGGCCGCGCGTAATCTGGCCGAGGCTGCCCCCCAACGTCCGGGATGGGCATGCTGACTCCTGCAGTGCCAGCGCCGAAAAATCCTCACCGGATTGCAAAGCGACAAGGAGTTGCTGCGCGCGCATTTTTGCTGCGATACGAGCTTCATCATCATCGGGCGCAGCGGCGATTAAAATATGACGCAATTCCAACAGCGGTGAGGTAACGAAACGTGCTGTGTTAGCGTGATAATACTGGGCACATTCCTTGTCCGTTGCTTCCGGTGCTGTCACTTCAGCATTCAGCAACGCCTCGAGCAAATCATCTTCGGATGTTCCGGTATTGTCTAACTGTAAGGACGCCGCGCGCTGGCGAAGTAATTCACCAATAATGAGCGCTTCAGCGGCTTTGAACATGGCTTCCCGTTGCGTTGTGGCCGGGTGATATTGCATCTCGGCTGCAATATTTTCCCCCGAAATGTGATGATGATTAACCCGTATAGCCGGTACGCTGTGACGCTCGCTGGCCATCAATGTATCGCTATGAATAATCTTCAACGCCGAGTTAATTTGTGCTGTGGTGTCCTGGGCGGGTGTGTGGTGATGTATGGTCATTATGCATTCCCCCGGCGACGCACGACTTGGTAATTACGATTGAGGTACTTCAATGGAACACTGAGGATATGAACCAACCGGCTGAACGGGAATACGATAAACAGTGTCATGCCCAAAAAGACATGTGCTTTAAAAACCCAATGCACACCTTGAATGGCCTCTGCCGCCGCAACACCATGAAAAGTGACGATGTTCTGGGCCCAAGCCATCAACTTCAGCATTTCTTGCCCATCAAGATGGCCCAGTGAAACAAAGATTGAACTTAAACCCAGCAGCAATTGCGCCAGTAATAGCAACAACACAGCGATATCCATTCTACTGCTGCTCGCACGTACGCGTTCGTGCATCAAACGCCGATGAACCAGAATAACCAATCCGTAAAGACACAACAGCCCAAATAATCCACCCGCCACAATGGCAACCACCTGTTTCATGGCAGGAGTAATGCCAAATACATGCCACACACTTGCAGGGGTCAGCAATCCGACAAAATGACCGAATAAGATACCCAGGATACCGACATGGAATGGAAGGCTGCCACGGCGCAGTTGCTTTTTCTCCAGCAATTGGCTGGAGCTGGCTTTCCAGGTGTATTGTTCCCGATCATACCGCGCCCAGGTGCCGATAATGCATACCGCCAAAGCAATATAAGGATAAACACCGAAAGCAAAAAAAAGACTATTAGACATGATGACTCCTTAAAGCGCGCGTATAAAATGACTTCACGCAACGCGGTTATTAGGCGGTATTACTCCGCACGCACAGGGATTGCGGATGCTCCTGCGCGAGCAAACCCACTCAGATCCAGCACCTGTTCCTGATCGCGGCGTTGATCGCCGGTAGGCCGATAGTTCGCCACAGAACAGGCATCACCTGCACTTTGAGCGGTAAATGTTACGGCTTCTTCTTCCCACACTTTATCCAGGGCTTCGGGCGTATCATCGCGCTTTTCATCGGCGAGCTGCTTACGCAAATCAGTTAAATCGACGTCTGCGCCGGACAGCTGTAATAACGCGCTAAAAACCGCCGCATAATTATTACTGCGCTCCTGCAAACGACATAACAACAGCGCCAATATATGAGCTACTTCCTGCAAGCCGAGGCGCGCATTTTTCTCGCCTTGGGTCGATAAAAATTCTAGATATAACGGAATATAATCCGGCAATTCTTTTGCGTTCAGCTGCAGTCCGGCGGTTTTGTATTGCTGCAGCAGATCCACCATGGCCTGGCCGCGATCGCGTGATTCACCATGAATATGCTCAAAAAGCAACAGCGATAATGAACGTCCCCTCTCAAAAAGACCGTCATACTCTGCTTGCCAATCCAGCAAGTCCCCTGCGCAACGCTGGTTGATAAAATCTGCCAGGGACTCAATCGCATTCGGCGTCACCGGCAACCCCTCAATTAACTCAAGCAAGCCTGCGCGAGCGTTGTGTAGATCTGCCGTTGGATAATCCAGCAGCAGCGAAAGAACTCGTAGCGACTTCATTGTTTACTCCTTATGGTTTGCCGGAACAACCTGACGCACAACGGTTGACTTAGCACCAAATAAATTCACATTATTGTTGCCATCACTACAGCCATTGCCAAAACTGAAGCCACACCCGCCCTTCAAATCATAAGCTTCTTCCGCATAGGCTCGGTGGCTGGTGGGAATAACAAAACGGTCTTCATAATTAGCCAGCGCCATGTAGCGATACATATCTTCCACTTGGGCGACGCTCAAACCAACTTGTTGCAGCACGTCCAGATCCTCTACACCATCGACTTGTTGCGCGCGCTTGAAGGCTCGCATGGCAATCATTTTTTCAAGTGCTTCAATTACCGGCTGCTCCTCTCCGGCCGTCAGCAAGTTAGCCAGATAACGCACCGGGATGCGCAGCGATTTGAGGTCCGGAATTTCACCGTTCATCCCCACATGGCCCGCCTGCACGGCGCTTTGAATCGGTGACAGTGGCGGCACATACCAAACCATGGGCAAGGTGCGATATTCCGGATGCAATGGCAGTGCAATCTTCCAATCAATTGCCATCTTGTAGGTTGGTGAATTTTGCGCGGCAGTGATCCAGGACTCGGGTATACCTTCAGCCTGTGCAGCGGCAATCACACCAGGGTCGTGGGGATCAAGGAAGATATCCAATTGAGCTCGATATAAATCCGCTTCGTTGGGCACACTGGCTGCCTCCTGAATTCGGTCGGCGTCATAGAGCAGAACGCCCAGATAGCGAATGCGGCCGACGCAGGTTTCAGAACAAACCGTCGGCTGCCCTGCTTCAATACGGGGGTAACAAAACGTACATTTTTCTGACTTGCCACTTTTCCAGTTGTAATAAATTTTCTTGTATGGACACGCCGACACACACATGCGCCAGCCACGGCACTTATCCTGATCGATTAACACGATGCCGTCTTCTTCACGTTTATAGATAGCACCGGATGGGCAGGAAGAAACGCAGGCCGGGTTAAGGCAGTGTTCACACAGTCGCGGCAGATACATCATAAAGGTCTGCTCAAACTGGCCGTAGATATCTGCCTGAACCTTGTCAAAATTCTTGTCTTTGCGACGCTTTTCAAATTCCGTGCCGAGGATCTCTTCCCAGTTTGGACCCCATTCGATTTTCTCCATACGCTCACCGGTAATCAGCGAACGTGGGCGCGCCACAGGCTGGTGCTTTTTCGCACCGGCGGTGTGCAGGTGCTGGTAATCGAAGTCGAAAGGTTCGTAATAATCATCGATTTCGGGCAGATCCGGATTGGCAAATATATTGGCCAGTACACGCAATTTCCCACCGATGCGCGGTTGTAATTTACCCTTGCTGGTTAACTGCCATCCGCCATTCCATTTCTCCTGATTCTCCCATTCTTTTGGATAACCAATACCGGGTTTGGTCTCAACGTTATTGAACCAGGCGTACTCAACGCCTTCCCGAGACGTCCAGACATTCTTACAGGTGATCGAACAGGTATGGCAACCGATGCATTTATCGAGGTTCAGCACCATGCCGATTTGGGCTCTGACTTTCATGGGTTATTCCTCATCCATCCAATCGACGTTATTCATCTTGCGTACGATGACGAATTCATCGCGATTACAACCGACGGTGCCGTAATAGTTAAAACCGTAGGCTTGTTGCGCATAGCCGCCAATCATATGCGTTGGTTTCATCACCGCGCGGGTCACCGAGTTATGAATACCACCGCGGGTTTTGGTGAGGCTGGAACCGGGCACGTTTACGATGCGCTCCTGGGCGTGATACATCATGCTCATGCCTTGCGGAACCCGTTGGGAAACCACGGCTCGTGCGCTAATTGCACCGTTTACGTTAAAGACATCGATCCAATCATTGTCGACAATACCCGCCGCTTTAGCATCAACTTCGCTAAGCCACACGATTGGGCCACCACGTGATAACGTCAGCATGAGCAAATTGTCGGAATAGGTACTGTGAATACCCCACTTTTGGTGTGGCGTAATCCAGTTGAGGACCAATTCTTTATTTCCGTTCGGGGTACGATTGTGAACCGGTTCGATGGTTTTCAGATTTACCGGCGGTTTGTAAACACACAGCGTCTCGCCAAAATCGCGCATCCATTCGTGATCCTGGTAAAACTGTTGCCTCCCGGTGATGGTGCGCCAGGGAATTAACTCGTGAACATTGGTATAACCCGCATTATAAGAAACGTGTTCGTCTTCCAAGCCAGACCAGGTCGGTGCGGAGATAATCTTGCGCGGCTGCGCTACGATATCCGCAAAACGAATTTTTTCATCTTCTTTAGGGCGCGCCAGATGCGTATGATCCAAACCGGTTTTTTCAGATAAGGCAGCCCAGGCTTTCACCGCGACTTGCCCATTGGTCTCTGGCGCCAGCGATAAAATGACTTCACAGGCATCAATAGCTGTCTCAATTTTGGGTCGTCCTTTATTCGCGCCTTCTTCGTGGTGAACGCGATTAAGCTGCCCCAAAAATTTCACTTCATCTTTTGTATCCCATTTAATGCCTTTACCGCCATTGCCGAGTTTTTCCAGCGCCGGGCCGAGGGAGACAAAACGGTGGTAAGTGTTGGGATAGTCACGTTCTACCTGATGGATATTCGGCATCGTTTGCCCGGGAATTGCCGGACATTCACCTTTCCACCAGGCTTTTACCCCATAGGGCTGTGCCAGTTCTTCCGGCGTATCATGGAGCATGGGTGTCGTAACGACATCCTGCTCTACTCCCAGATGCCCCTTACTTAATTCGGAGAATTTTTTGGCGATGCCTTTGAAGATATCCCAGTCACTGCGGGATTCCCACACGGGGTCAATTGCTTTGGATAACGGGTGAATAAACGGATGCATATCCGAGGTATTCATATCGTCTTTTTCGTACCAGGTGGCAGTAGGCAGGACGATATCTGAATACAAACAGGTGGTGGACATGCGGAAATCCAATGTCACCCACAAGTCGACTTTACCTTCGGGGGCTTTGTCTCGCCACACCACATCTTCCGGCTTTTTTCCACCGAATTCGCCCAGGTCTTTTCCAAGCAAACCATGTTTCGTACCAAGAAAGTGGCGCAACATGTACTCATGGCCTTTGCCGCTGGACCCCAACAGATTGGATCGCCAAATGAAAATATTGCGTGGGAAATTCTGTGGGTGATCCGGATCTTCACAAGCAAACTTCAACTCACCGCTGGTGAGCTGGTCCACCACGTAATCTTTTACCTCTTTACCGGCCGCTTTAGCCGCAGCACTTATTGTTAAGGGATTGACCGCCAACTGCGGTGCAGAGGGCAACCAACCCATACGTTCTGCGCGGGTATTGAAATCAAGAATAGTACCCGTCCATTTTTCTTTATTGGCCAGAGGCGATACCACCTCACTCATATCGAGTTTTTCATAGCGCCATTGATCAGAGTGATTATAAAAAAACGATGTGCCGTTCATCTGACGGGCGGGACGTTGCCAATCCAGCGCAAATGCCAAGGGCAGCCAACCATTTTGTGGCCGCAGTTTTTCCTGGCCAACATAATGCGCCCAACCACCGCCGCTCTGGCCGACACAACCGCACATCATCAACATATTGACGAGGCCGCGATAGTTCATATCCATGTTATACCAGTGGTTTAACGCTGCACCGACAATCACCATGGAACGGCCATGAGTTTTATGGGCATTGCGCGCAAATTCACGCGCTACACGGATGACATCAGCGGGATTAACACCGGTAATCTTTTGTTGCCAGGCGGGGGTATAGGGTTTGTCGTCTTCAAAGCTGCTCGCACAATTGATGTCGTTCAACCCGTTGTCTACACCGTAGTTAGCAAGCAACAAATCATAAACTGTAGCCACCAGCACTTCTTTCCCACTCGCTAACGTCAAACGGCGTGCTGGAACCTTATGTAACAAAACGTCACTGTGATCGGTGTGTTGAAAATAATTGTATTCGTGTGTGTTACAGCCGAAATAAGGAAAAGCAACATCCGCAATTTCATCTGCATTTTCTCGAAGTGACAATTGCAAATCCACGTCGGTGTTTTTCGTTCCCTCCTTCGCTTCAAGATTCCACTTTCCTTCTTCACCCCATCGGTACCCGATAGAGCCTTTGGGGCTGACAAGGCGTTGGTCTGCACTGTTGATGGCAATGGTTTTCCAGTCAGGATTGTTGTGTTCGCCGAGGTTGTCTACCAAATCTGCCGCACGTAAAAAGCGTCCCTGGATTAAATGCTCGCCGATTTTTTCCAGGATGACCAACATGGGCATATCGGTGTAACGTTTCACGTAATGAGTGAAGTAGTCACTCTGGCTATCGACATAAAATTCTTTCAATATCACATGACCAAAAGCCATGGCGAGCGCTGCATCAGTTCCCTGGCGCGGCGCCAGCCAGGTGTCACCGAATTTGGACGCTTCGGAATAATCGGAGGTGATAACACACGTCTTGGTGCCCTTATAGCGCACCTCGGTAAGGAAGTGCGCATCCGGCGTACGTGTCTGGGGTACGTTTGATCCCCATACAATAATGTAATTTGAGTTATACCAATCTGCGGACTCAGGCACATCGGTTTGCTCACCCCACACCTGGGGCGATGATGGCGGAAGATCACAATACCAATCGTAAAAACTTAAACAGTTGCCGCCTATCAAGGATAAATAACGCGCGCCCGCCGCGTAGGACACCATGGACATAGCCGGTATAGGTGAAAAGCCGGATATCCGATCCGGTCCATACACTTTGGCGGTGTAAATATTGGAAGCGGCAATAATTTCATTCACCTCCTCCCAATGGGCACGAATAAAACCGCCCAAACCACGCCGCTCTTTGTAACGTTTTGCTTTTGCCGGATTTTCAACAATGGAGGCCCAGGCATCGACAGGGTCAGAAAATTGTTCGCGGGCTTCGCGCCATAAGCGAATCAACTCCTGCCGGACTTTTGGATATTTCAAGCGGTTGGCACTGTAGATATACCAGGAATAGCTGGCGCCGCGTGGGCAGCCGCGTGGTTCATGATTGGGTAAATCGGGACGAGTACGTGGATAATCCGTTTGCTGGGTTTCCCAGGTTACCAAGCCATCTTTTACATACACTTTCCAACTGCACGAACCCGTGCAATTAACACCATGGGTGGAACGCACAATCTTGTCATGCTGCCAACGCTGGCGATAACCGCGCTCCCAGCGGCGATCTTCATTTGTAGTAACGCCGTGGCCGTCGGCAAAGGCCTCCCTGTGCGTTTTAAAAAAGCGCAACTTGTCGAGAAGGTGACTCATGTATAACTCCTGCTGATGAATCCTGGAATGCGGGAAAAATTGTTTCATCAACAGTATGCTTTACCTCACGCCATCCTGCGCCGCCGCCGTTGAGCCTGAAAAATGTACACCTACCTCCAAAGGGGTAGCAGCCCAATGGATGTAACGAATTGATTTATCAAATAATTTTTGCGAGATGATATAAGCCAATCTGACAAAATCGGGAGCAAGACGAAAAAGAGGTATCCCTTCAGCCCGCCCTGCTTTTTACGGTTTCTGTTCGGCAATACATCCTCTATGATGGCTTGAGGAATTGTTCACTGCCGGCATCCCGGTTTTTTTCTATGCTTGTCGTAGCAGGCTTCGAGATTTTTTATGCGTCAATCGTCTATTGTGATTCGAATCAGTATTGCCCTGGCGGGCATTGTGGCCTTGTCCATGGCAACCATGATGACGTCTTACTGGATTTCAGATAAAGCGGACAGCGATGCCGCTGCGGTTAACATTGCCGGTTCGTTGCGGGCGCAAAGTTATCACTTCGGCATGTTGATCAGCCAGTCAGGCACGGACGAACAGCAACTTGCGGCAGTGGCTGACAAATTGACGCAGACCTGGCAACACCCGATCTTCAACAGCCTGCGCCATGACAATCCACAGTTGCGTGAAACCTACCGCGCCGCCCGTAATTATTGGCAAACAGTGCAGCCACAATTGCAAGCCGGGGCAGCCTTGCAAGATATTCAGCCTGTACTAGCCGAACAGGTCGATCTGCTTAACCAATTGGTCGCCAGCATTCAACAACATGCCGAGCGCAATGCACGCAACCTGCGCATGGTTCAGGTTACCGCGTTATTCTTGATTTTGTTGCTATCGGCGGTTGTCATCTACTGGTTAAAAGCCAAGGTTGAGCAACCCTTATCGGAATTAACCCAAGCAGCCAAACGCGTTGGTCAGGGCGACTTCAGTTATCGGATTGCACCACAGGAACTTGATGAACTGGGCATACTCGCTCAAACCCACAATCGAATGAGTGAAGCTATTGCGCACATGCATGAGCGCATGGAGGAACAGATTGACCAACAAACCCGGGCATTGCAGCGCAGCAACACGACACTGCAATTTTTGTACGACACAGCAAAGAATATTATTGAGCATGAGCCGCTTGGCATTGATTATGACCGTATCGTGACACGCCTTGCGCAGCTGATTGAAGCCGATGATATTGAATTATGTTTGATGACAGAGATTGGTAACAGTCCCTATCTTCAAATCAAACCCGTCGATGATACGACAACGCCGTGCGCTGCAAAAAATTGCTTCAGCTGCCTGAAAGGCGAAATTATCCGCGACGACAGTAACGGGATGGAAGCCTGCGCGATCGACACTATCGGCGCTTGTCGGTACAGCTTTCCGATGCTTTACGAACAACAGCATTACGGTGTATTGGTGTGCCGTATGAATAACGGCAAAACCCTGGAGCATTGGAAACAGCAGTTAATTCAATCCGTAGCGGACCAACTTGCCGTGGCCCTGAGTTTGCAAAGTCAGGAAGACAATGCGCGCCGTTTGGCACTGGTGCATGAACGCACCGTCATTGCGCGGGAATTGCACGATTCACTGGCGCAGGCACTCTCTTATCTCAAAATACAAGTGACCCGTCTGAACCGCGCGCTGGAAAAAAATGACAAGCCGACCCTGGAAGATGTCTCCGCAGAATTGCAAGAGGGATTGAGTTCTGCTTATCGCCAGTTAAGAGAGTTACTGACCACCTTCCGATTAAAAGTCGATGGCCCGGGCCTGCTGAGTTCTTTACAAACCAGTGTCAAGCAGCTCAGCGAACAATGTGACATGGAGATTACGCTGGATTATCAATTGAACAATCTTCCCTTGACGCCCAACGAAGAAATTCACCTACTGCAGATAATCCGTGAAGCAGCCCAGAATGCAATTCATCACAGCGAAGGCAACAAGGTACTGATAAGCGTCATTCAGGACGACTTAAAAAATGTTCGCCTCAGCATCGAGGATGATGGCGTAGGTATTTCTCAATCGCCGGAAAAACTCAACCACTATGGTTTGGCTATTATGCAGGAACGCGGCAAAAACCTCGGCGGCGAGTTAACCATTCGCCGCCGCGATAATGGAGGTACTGGTGTGTACTTCCGCTTCACACCGGATTATCTACAGCAACGAAATCTCATTGCCCGACAGTTATAAATTCACATGTCAACAAGGCACCACCGCATGGCGTCGCGCGTAATACCACCAGGTTAGCGCGACGCAACTGATATAAAACACGATAAATCCCATCAAGGCCGCATCCACGCCGCCAGTCAGATCAAACGAGGTGCCGTACGCTTTTGGAATAAAAAAGCCACCATAGGCCGCAATGGCAGAGATAAACCCGATCACCGCCGCCGCTTCGCGATTGCCCTCAATATCCGCTTGTTCACCGGCACCCAGCGCACGCTGACGCAAAGTAAGAAACATCACCGGCACCATCCGGAAGGTTGAACCGTTCGCAACGCCGGCCGCCACAAACAGCAGCAAAAACATCGAAAAGAATCCCCAGAAATATCCCGCGTTGTCCTCACCCGGCAGACATTGCAGCACACCAATAACGCCGATGATCATGGTCACAAAAACCCATAGTGTCACGCGCGCACCACCCAACTTATCGGCGACTATGCCGCCCATTGGCCGCGCCAGTGCGCCCAGTAACGGACCGATAAACGCGTAATGCATGGCATTTACATCAGGAAATAACATGCCGGACAGTAATGGGAAACCAGCAGCAAACCCGATAAAGCTTCCGAAGGCACCCAGGTATAACCAGCACATCAACCAGGTGTGTTTTCGTTTAAAGATGACGGCTTGCTCACTAAACGAAGATTTGGCAGAAGCGATGTCATTCATCCCGAACCAGGCTACAACAGCACCGATAACAATAAATGGAACCCATACCAACGCTGCGTTTTGCAACCACAACAATTGCCCCGCTTGCGGCCCGCTGATCGCGATCATGCCCTCGCCGCCCAGAGGCCCGAACACGCTACCTGCAATGATCAACGGCGCCAGCAATTGCGCGGCCGACACACCCAGATTGCCCAAACCGGCATTCATACCCAAAGCGCTACCCTTTTCCGCCTTGGGAAAAAAGAAACTGATATTAGCCATGCTCGATGCAAAATTGCCGCCGCCAAAGCCACACAACAATGCCAATATCAACATCACCAGATAGGAGGTTTGCGTATTTTGTAACGCGACACCAAGCCACAAACACGGCAGGAGCAATGACGCCGTGGATATGGCAGTCCAGCGCCGCCCGCCAAACGCGGGCACCATAAAACTGTAGAAAATGCGCAGTGTAGCGCCGGACAGGGCCGGCAGGGCGGCAAGCCAGAAGAGCTGGTTAGGCGTGTAAGGAAAACCCAGCTGCGGCAACTTCACCACCAGGATGCTCCACAAAGACCAGACGGCAAACGCGAGGAACAAATTGGGAATGGAGATCCACAAATTACGCCGGGCAATCCGCCGGCCTTTGATCGCCCAGAACGCCGGGTCCTCAGGATACCATTCGTGCAACACCAACGAATCCGGCGTTGCGAGCTCCGGCAGATCGGTAACGCTACGCCCTTTAGACCACTCGTGCCGCTCCGCCTGCCGAATGGCGTAGTGCATCCAGCCCAGTGAGACACTGGAGATGAGGAACAGCAACATAAAACAGCTTTGCCAAATGCCGACAACATCGTTGAGCATGCCGAAGGTCAGCGGCAAAAAAAATCCGCCCAGGCCTCCAATCATCCCCACCATGCCGCCCACTACCCCGACGTGGCGGGGATAATAGGCGGGAATATGTTTGAATACCGCAGCTTTACCAAGGGACATGAAAAATCCCAGCACCGCCGTGAGCAAGGTAAACGCTGTCAAACTCATTGCCAGGCTGAAGTGAATCTGATGATCCACACCGTGGACAACATAATCCGTGGGGGGATAACTCAGTAAAAAAGTACTGGCGACCGAAGCTACCAGCGTCCAGTACATTACTTTTCGCGCGCCGTATTTATCTGATAGCCAACCGCCAAGAATACGAAACAGAGAGGCAGGCACGGTGTACAACGCGGTTACAATACCGGCGGCCACAATCGTCAAGCCGTAAACTTCCATCAAATAATGCGGCAACCATAAGGCCAGTGCGACAAAGGCACCGAAGACGAAAAAATAATAGAGCGCAAAACGCCACACGCGCAATTCGGTCAGTGGCTGCAACTGTTCGTGCAGTGGCGTCTTGATCTGTTGTCGCAGCTGCGCTGCCGGATCAGGCTTTGCCAGCAGGATAAATCCAACGCCCGCTGTTGCCATAACCGCTGCGTAGATTTGCGCGGTGCCTTTCCAACCAAATAACAACAGCAAAAACGGAGCGCCGAAGTTGGTCAGCGCCGAACCCACGTTGCCGGCTCCGAAGATGCCAAGCGCGGTGCCCTGCTTGCCTTGTTCGTACCAGGCCGAGGTATAGGCCACCCCGACAATAAACGAACCGCCAGCAAGACCAACTCCCAATGCGGCCAGCAGCAACATGGCATAACTGTTGGCAAGACTAAGGAGATAAACACAAACGGCGGAGAGAAGCATCAACGAGCCAAATACCCAGCGCCCACCAAAACGGTCAGTGATGATGCCGAGAAAGATGCGGCTGATAGAGCCGGACAGGATCGGGGTAGCCATCAGCAAACCGAGTTGGGTATCACTCAATCCCAAATCCTGCTTGATACTGATGCCGAGGATCGAAAATATCGTCCAAACGGCGAAGCAGAGGGTGAAAGCCAGGGTTGATAACCCTAAAGCCCGATACTGCTCAGATCGGGAGACACCACTTACGTTGTTCATCTAATCCCTCCATCAAAACCCTATGGCTATAGGGGTTAATTTGATAGTAGAGAGCTGATGAGGCTAAAACTATGATGCCTTGGTGGAAGGGCTCATACCTCGCTGGAGGTAGATTCAGTCTGATCAAGGATTGTAAAAAGTGCCTTCGCGCCGCAGGTAAAACCAGCCATTGAGAAGCAAGCACAGTGCATAAAATAACGCGAAGCTGATCATCGCTTGTTCCGGTGTTCCACGTTGTATTTGCTCGGCCAGCAAACCGGGAATATAAAACATACCGTACGCGGCGATGCCAGCCATCCAGGTATTTAAATGGCGCTGCTGACTGGCAGGAAATAAATGTTCGACCGAGAAAAGTACCGACGCATGGCCAGCCCCTGCCGCCGAAAAAAGCACAAACATCAGCAGACAAAACGGAAAAAAATACTGTTCCGGTTCAGGCGCCCGATAGGCGGCACCCAGGTAGAAAGCAGCACCCGCTGCCGCCAACATCATCACCAACGCACAACATTGAGTGGTCCGTGCGCCGCCAAACCGGTCAGCCGCCCAACCACCTACGGGCCGCATCAAAATGCCAATGAATGGGCCCATCCAGACATACGTGAAAACGCCCGGGGCATTGGGGTTAGGCTGACGCATACCATCCGCGGCTAACACGTAGCCAAATGTCCACTCCAGGGTAAGTGGCAAGGCCGCTGCCAACCCCAGAAATGACCCGAGACTCATGGAGCACATCACGCTCATGACCCATGTGTGTTTGTTATTGAAGATACTGTAGGGTGAGTGGACGTTGTCCTGTCGTACCTGCGGAAACAGGCGCAGTAACGCCAGCATGATGATCAACATAGCCGCCACTACCAACTCGCGTGATACTTGCAATCCCAAGCCATTGACCTCTGGTGGCAAGGTAAACCAACAGCCCAGCATACTCACGAACAAGCCAACCCCTATTGCCCAACTGGCAGAAGCCACTCCCAGTGCAACCGTATTATGGGTGTGCCTGGACTGTTCCGATGCCAGACCACGGTGAGTGGCCCCCCGCCGTCCCCATCCAGAAAGTGCTGCCAGCACAAGCAATAACCCCATCAGCAGAAAAGACCAAGCCCATCCGATGTTTGAAATCCACACCCTGTCCCCTGCAAATGAGCCAAGTAA
>CAMLOU010000026.1 GCA_946481735.1 uncultured Cellvibrio sp. | reverse complement strand
TGGGCGTAGACACCGACACTGAAAGTACCCGCAGACAACTGAACGTTATGCGACACGGTCGTCCAGTTTTGCCAGCCGCCAGTGGCCGGAATAGCGACCTGGCCCAATTGGATTTGACCGCCATTCAAATCCAGCGACAACAACGAGCCGCTGATGCTGGCCACCCGATATTCCACGCGATATGTGCCTGAGGTGGGAATATTGATATTGGCGTAAGCCAGCCAATCATTGGCATCGATCCAGCCTACATTCTGGCCACCACCGGTATCGGTGGTGGTTTCCAGTTGTACACCGCTCATGTTGGAGTAGGACTCCGCCTGAATCGTTTGACTGAAGCCCGCGCTTGAAGAGCTTGAACTGGACGAGCCACCAATTACACCATAAGGCGGAGACAGGGTTGCGCAGGTATTGATGCCGACACAATCTGCATTATTCTGCCAACCCCAACCGGTGGTGATGTGCGTGCAAATCGGATAAATCGTGCCCCACCAGTTACACTGTTGTCCGCTGACACTGGAGCTGGATGAACTGCTTGAACTGGAGCTCGAGCTGGATGATCCGCCCTGCCCGATTTCGCTATCAATAGCCGACAACAAACTGTTAGTCCCCGCCGCATCTTGCGACAGCTCCCAGATCATCACCCCCGAACCCTCCTGCAATGCCAGTTGGGTTTTGTTGCGAATGGTTGGGATGCCGTTGTAGGTAATGTAACTGCAGCCGGCGCACACACTACCGATCACATCACTCTGCGCCGCCGCTGCACCGAATTGGCTGACAATCTGGGCGAAGCTGTAATCAGCGTTATAACTGCCGAAACCATAACCATAAAAAGGTACACCCAGCACCAGCTTGTCTTTAGTGAGTCCGCGCGCTTTCCAGGTATTGATATGCGAAACCGCCTGGCTGTAAGAAGAATGCTCAATACCCGGCGTCCCCCAACCTGGACCAATCGCGTCGTAGGACATGATGTTGACGAAATCAAAATAAGGTAAGGATGATGTGGGCACCATGCCGCCAACGTAGGACGCAGTGGCTGAGGTCAACAATTTACCGGAAGGTAAACCGTTTCTGAGCGCCTGGATAAAAGGCGTGTAATTACCGGCGTTATCAATGTTGGTCAGTAGCGCGCCTTCAATATCAATATCCAGGCCGTCCAGGTTGAAATAATTCACAAACTGCAACAGATTATTCACCAACGCCGTTCGGTTACCGGGTTGCAATAATGTCGCCCAATTACCGGAACATGACGGAATAACACCACCCGCGACCGATACTAATACTTTTACACCGGCCTGATGCGCTTTTTGCACCACGTAACTTAATTCGGAGCCCGCCGCGTTACCGCCAAAGGCGCCCGCCATACACACAGGATCGCCACCACTCATCACGGCACCGCTGGCATTAGGATTCAGAAACGAGATGTTGATGTGGGTTAATTTGCTGAGGTCTGTATTATCGACCACCGCCGTCATATTTTTGTAAGAGGGAATATAACCCACCACTTTGGTTTGCGCATTGGCCACCTGAACCACTGAACCCAGAGCAACTGCCCCCAGCACACCATAAACCAGTGACTTGGCCTGGGGAATGAACCGATTTTTCTGCCGAAAAATTTTCATAGGATTTATCTCCAATTTTTTATTGTTAACGTTGTTAACAGAATCCGTAATGGCACATCTGAATTTGCATCGCTGAACGACTGCAGGAGCAAGCTAACATTCGCAAAATGCCGCTGCAACAATGCGCGCAAATTCGTACCGGCATTACTAAAAGTCGAACGGCTTACGGGTGTAATGACCGACCAACGGCCTATTCATCAGCCCAATGGTCGCAACATTAAAACCGTAAACCGGTGTCCCACTTTTTGATATAAAAGCGCTACTGGTTACGGGGCACCACAAGCTACATAAATGGTTGATTCATACAGCAAGGACAACCTCGACTGTTTCACATTTTCCAAGTCGAGGCTACGCCATACAATCCGCCTTATACTTTTATAAAAATATGCCGTTTGAACAGTATGACGCTGACAAACCAGAACAAGATGACATGAATGATGGCAAACACCAGCGAGGCATTCAGAGGACTGATCCATTGATTTAGCATGGAGAATAGTCCTTCATAAAAATGGCCGCCCTCGCCCCACGGAATGAAGTAATAAATTTTCACCCACAGGATGGATAGCACATAAATAAACAAAGGATTGGCACCATAAATAATCAACGGCTGCGCCAGTGCCCGATAACCACGAAGATCAATTAACCAGATAAACAACGCCAGCGTAAGCGCAAAGTAACCGGCCGAATAGATAACAAATGAGCTGGTCCAGAGCGACTTGTTGATGGGCATAACCAGATTCCAAAGCAAGCCGAGAAGAATAGCCATTACCCCGCCTACACCTATGGTTATCAGCACCCTGGTTCTATTGTGCTGCTGAGTAATCAAACGTGCAATCTCAAAGCCGATCAATACATTGACGACGGCAGGGAAAGTACTAAGCAACCCTTCCGGATCAAAGGGTATGGCTTCGCCAAGCCAGAGATGATTTTCACCCAGAACAAGCAAGTCAATCTGCCGCACCAGGTTGGTTTCCAGTCCATAAGCTTGATCCCCGCCATACAGCCAGAGCACCAACCAATAGCCCAGCAACACAACAAGACTGATGACAATGATCCCAAAACGGCGAAAACTCAACACAACAACAGCCGCTAACAGATAGGCCAAAGCAATGCGTTGCAACACACCTGGAATACGCCACTGCGCTACCGGTTCATTAAATGGAAACGCATTAAGGAAAATCCCCAGGCCGAAGATAATGATAAACCGACGTAAAATTTTTACGCCCAAGGGCCAGGACCAGGAGAAACCTGAGGGCCGAAACGAAAAATACATTGCCGCGCCGACAACACATAAAAAGAAAGGGAATACCAGATCCGTCGGTGTGCAGCCATGCCAATCTGCATGTTGGAATGGTGCGTAGATGTACGCCCAGGAACCTGGAGTGTTCACCAGGATCATCAGCGCAATAGTAAGCCCACGCAATGCATCCAGCGCCTGGTAACGAGGTTGATTTGAGACGATAGACATGGTTAACCTTTTAATTGATGTTCACAACGCTTGTGCCGCACAGTGCCTGGCAATGAAATCACCATGGCGAGGCATGGCTTGAGCCGAGCGATCTATCACGGATTTTATTTCCTGCATTAAACGATCAAATTCTTCGTCATTGATATCGTCAACCATGGGATGATACTGGCTGGCGCGAATTCCTTGGCCGTGCATGACCGCGATTAAACTGATCTCATCGAAGAGCTCACTGTTATCGCGAAAAAGTCTTCCGCTGGATTGATAAAGTGCAATTTTATTGTGGAGATTCTCGGGAATATCCATATGGCGACAGTAGTTCCAGAAGGCCGAATCCGTGCGCTGGGTGGCTTTGTAATGAAGGATAATAAAATCCCTCACCCCGACAAATTCGGCGCTGAGAATCTGGTTATACTTATCAATAACTGGTTGGGGGAAATCAGTTGTAGGGAATAGTGCCAGCAACTTGGCAATACTGGATTGGATAAGGTGAATGCTGGTTGATTCCAATGGCTCCAGAAACCCGCTGGATAAACCGATAGCCACACAGTTTTTATTCCAGAATTTTTTCCGCATACCGGTTCTGAAATGGATAATGCGCGGATCAGCCAGCGCCTTTCCCTCAGTATGGTTCAACAATATCTCCCTGGCTTGCTCATCACTCATGTATTTGCTGGAATAAACATGACCATTGCCGGTTCGATGCTGCAGGGGGATCCGCCACTGCCAACCCGCAGTGTGCGCTGTTGAACGTGTATAGGAATCTGGCGGTCCTATATTGCTACTGGGGACAGTAACGGCACGGTCGCAGGGCAAATAGTGACTCCAATCAATAAAGCCAGTATTCAACGCGTGCTCAATCAACAAGCCACGGAAACCGGTGCAATCGATATACAGGTCAGCGTTATATTTCTCACCATCTTTTAACGTAACGGATTCAATGAATCCATCGTCAGGGCGAATGGCAACATCGATAATCTCACCCTCGATACGTTCCACACCTTTTTGTTCGGAAAAATTGCGCAGGTATTTCGCGTACAGACCCGCGTCAAAATGGTAGGCGTAAGCAATTTGTGCTAATGGCGAATTAGGCATATTGGCCGGTCGCATAAATTTTCCGTTCAGGGCGGCTTGCACAGCGATGGAAAATTCACCGATATCTTTTGATTTCCCCTGGCGGTGATACTTCAACCAATAGTGATAAAACGACAAATTTCCCATCGGCGTGCCGTAGAAACCAAAGGGGTGAATATAGCGATTGCCCAAACTACCCCAGTTGACAAATTGAATACCCAGCTTAAAGGTGCCCTGGGTGCTGCGCAGAAAATCATCTTCATCAATACCTAACATCTGGTTAAACTTCAACACCACGGGAATGGTCGCCTCACCAACACCAACCGTTCCGATATGATCCGATTCAATCAGGCGAATGCGACACTGCGTTTTGCTGAAGACATTTGATAACGCCGCCGCCGTCATCCACCCGGCTGTACCCCCACCTACGATAAGAACATTGCGGATGGCAGTGCTCCAGGCAGTATTTTCAGCCATAGTATTTTTTCCGAAGTAACGTGAATAACCAGGACGTTATCGGTCAAAGATGGCCACCTTTGACCGATAACTGTCCCGAGCCCGCTAGAAGGTTGCTCGCAATGAAAGGGCATAGCGTGTGTCGGTGAGGAAGTTGGACTTCTCTGTCTTCACACCGGCCTGATTCAACTGCGTGGTGGTTGATACCACTTCGCCCGTCAAGTTTGCCGCTTCAATCCCCACCTTGATATTCTCGTTGATGGCATACCAGATTGATGCATCCATAAAGCCGGTTGCATCGGCATAAATCGCAGAGAAAGCATTGGCGTCACGTCGAGCCAGCAAATATTCCGAACGCCAGTTATAGGCTACCCGCGCGGAAATATTGTTGTACTCATACATACCGACAATGTTGAAAGTTTCTTCCGATAAGCCGGGCAAACTCAAACCGGTAAAGTTGCGGAATGAATTGCGCGTATCGCCATAGGCGGATAAGTCGTTAGGCGCACCGAGATCACCACGTTCATCATTCAAGTCTTTTTGATCAATGTAGGTGTAATTCAACTGCAAACCTAACCCGCTCCAGGCACCGGGCAAGAAATCATAGAATTGCTGATAGGCGATCTCAAACCCTTTGATCTCTCCTTCGCCTTCATTCACCGGGCGACGAACACTCATCTCCAATTCCAGGCCGGAATTGGGATTAACAATCGTTTCCTGAAAGTTCTGCTCGCGAATCAGGTCCTCAATGTCTTTATAGAAAAGGCTTAGCGTTAACGAACCGACGTCTGCAAAATACCACTCACCGGTGAGGTCGAACTGCGTTGCCTTTTCCGGTTCCAGTTCCGGATTGCCCCGGAAACCGGCAACCCCGACACCGGTAATACCGACGGGCTCATTACAGCGTGTCACACCGGGTTCGCTCCAGGTATCGCAGGCCCATGAAGCCGTGGTTTTTTCCAGGTCGTCATATAGCCATAATTCACTAAACGAACCGCGATAAGTTCCCGTGTTACGAAGCTCGCGCATTTGCGGAAAATACAATGCCTTGGACGCCGCCAAACGCACAATAAAGTCATCCGTAACGCCCAGGCTGATGTTAAAACTGGGTAGCACGGTTGAATAAGGTTCTGCGTTTTTTGTTTCGGCGAGCGAGCCGGTATTATCAAAAAAAGCGGCTAACTCCGGATAACCGGCGGCATAGAAGGGATAAAAGTTTTCGTTAGCTTCCGGTACCACTTCCAGAAAGCGCGATGAGCCAGTCGCCTCGACTTCATAACGCACGTAGCGCATACCGACATTACCTTTAATGGGCATGGCCAGTTCTTCATTCGCAAAATCAACGCGCAAATAAGCTTCCTGACGCTCTTCGCCGGTGATGGTTTTTTCGTAAGGCAAGTAACCGTCGGCATCGGTATCAGGAATACCATCGCCATTAAAATCCCGGTTGCGACGGTTTACCCGATCAATATTACTGATGCCCTTGCCGACCAGGTATTCGTCATACGCCACGACGTCAAACGTGTTTTCCATGCGTGGAAACAGAAATGTCCGGTTGTCTCCCTGCAAACCATCGCCGTCAAAGAAATCACCACCAAAGGTGTGCGCTTCATAAAGCTCAGGACGATCCACCAGGCCGGATTGCAAACCCGTCGCGGCCCAGGTTGCCGACACGCCACCCCAGTTCGCGTAATCATCGTCGCGAATGGTTTGTTCCCGTTCAGAATAATAGAGCCCCGCTGAAGCCGCTTTAAACCAGCCTCGCTCAATAGAATATTCCACATCCGCCGAAAAGGATTCGAGATCGCCCTTTGCCGCAATTTCGGTATCCATAATGGACGCCTGGTAATAACGATCCGGCGCAGCAGGGTCGAGTGCGGTGGTGTCTTGCAGGAATTGGACTTGGGGAATATCGCCACTCACATCCAGATACAGATGGCTGTTTCTAAAGGCATTACTGATGGTGTTGTTTACCACATCGGCGGTCGTATCAACGCGCTGGGCATCGAGATCTATCTTGAGATTATCTGTCGGCGTCAATGTCAGATGAAAACTCAAATCCTCAATAACATTGTCCACCTGATGGCTGCGCGACGACGCAATAAATGGATCGTCAAATGTCATACTGCCACTGACAAAATAACCTCGGCTATCAAATACAGCATCTGACTGGATACCCGGCGTTGCAGGGTCCAGATCCAATAATTTCGCACCATTGACGTTAGCATTGAACCCCTGAATACCGGGATACACCACGCGCTCGCGCCAGGTTTCCGAAGAATCCGAACGAATAAATTCCGCCGTCGCCAACACAGTTTCCGATGGATTGCGCCACTGCAATGAGGTTGCGACACCCGTGCGATCCCGCTCGGACTCAGAGGTATTGATCTGCGCACCGTGCGGCATATACAGTGTTTCGCCCGGTCGGTAGGTTATCCGATTGGTGCTGTCAGCCGGGTCAATCCAGACAAACTCGGTAGAGCCATAAGCGGGAAACTCGGTTTGGGTTGCACTGCGTTCGTAGAAATTTTCTACCGCCACACCGTCACCGTGGGCAGTGAATTCCGACTCGGACACACTGAGCAAAAAGCCAAACTCCCCTGCACCGGTCTCCCACGAATCACTGAACAGGCCGGAAAACGCCGGCGCAATATCATCCACCATATCGCCGTAGCTAGCTTTAGCCGTGAACGAAACAATGCGCTCATTAGAATCAAACGGCTTGCGCGTAATCAGGTTAACCGTCCCTGAAATACCACCTGCAATCAAATCCGCGGTCTGGTTCTTTACCACCTCCACCGAACCCAACAACTCCGGCGGAATATCCTCAAAATTCAAACCGCCACTGGTATTGGCACTGAAGGAATCACGTCCATTAAATTCGCTTCTGACCTTGTCCAGGCCGCGCACAACGACCCCACGCCCTTCCGCAGCAAAATGATTCGGGTCCGTCGAGGACGCAAACCGCTCAATCGTAACGCCCGGCACCCGCTGCAATGCCTCCGTCACACTCTTATCGGGTAATGCACCGATATCCGATGCCGTAATCACATCCTTGACCGTCGCCGCTTCCCGTTTAATGTCCTGCGCATTCTCGAGGCTGGTTTTCATACCGAGAACAACAATTTCTTCCAGCCCCTCACCCTCATTGGCTACTTGTGAGAATGACGGTGTGCTTAATGCCATGATCGACATTGCCAGCATAGATTTTTTAAACCTCATGCTTTTCGTTGCCGCCCTATCTTGATTTTTGTGGTGCAACATATCCAACCCCTTATAGCTACGCCTTATCGTTGAATTGATAGAAGAGACAAACCTCCTCATACCGACGCTCAAAAGCCAACCCATCAAAAACGGAGTATGGACTGGCATATGAGGGCGCTTTTGAATCTACCACCGGTTTTTTAGGGGTTCTACAAGCATCCGAAAGTCGTACTTGGTCTTCCGAAAGTCGTACTTTTCGCCTGCCGAACATGTAAACAATGCAGAACCGCTCTTCAGAACAGCTGAATCCGTTGTCGGACTTAATTTATAAAGGATGATTTAGCATTCATTTCTGGCTATGAGATAGATGCTAGATAAGAGGAGAATTACACGGGGTGTAAACCAATACGGTTGAATCAAGGTTCAGTTCAATTGAACCTTGATCAGTTATGATTTCAATCAGTAGATATCAGATACATCTGATCAAATACGCGATTAAATAAGTAGATCGTTATGCTTTTTAAAGTTCAGTCCACACCGACGAATAAAATCGGCGACTTGATCCATATTCTGTGATGACTTGTAGCGCGCACTTTCCTCGCCAACCCTCAATGGCGGGAGAACACCATAACCAGCCAACAAGCAGGCCCACGACTTTGGCTGATAACTCAGCACCAGATTATTCATATACATGTCCTTTGCGAAATCTTTACTATTGCTCCAGAAGTGCAATATTTTAATCAGGTTTTGCGATAAGTTAGTATTGGTCGCGTTATCCCGCCAATAGTCGGTATCTTGCCTTTGATTAGCCTTATAATGGCAGACAATATAGTCTCTGACACCATCGAACTTCGCGTTAATTTCCTTATTAAACTCGTCCTGAAATTTATTGGTATATAACCCATTCTCGTAATACGTCATAAACCGTGAAATAGTATCAAAAGACAACGCCAATGCAGTGGCTTCTAATGGTTCAATAAACCCTTGGGACAAACCTACAGCCACGCAATTTTTCATCCAGTGCTTTTCAACGCGACCGACGTTCATCTGGAGATGCCGGGCAGCAACATCACTGTCAAGTAATCCCAGGTGTTGCCTTAGTTCTATTTCAGCCTGGTCTGGTGTGATGTAGTCGGCGCTATAAACATAGCCATTACCGTAACGATTGGTAAGCGGAATTTTCCATGCCCAACCGCTGGACAGCGCTGTTGATCTTGTCTCTGGCGGTATGACTTCCGACATCGCACTCGGCATCACAACTGCCGCATTGTTAAATAAATTTTCTTTAAAGCTTTTAAAGCTGGCTTTCAATGCCCCCTGCAGGAGCAACGACTTGAATCCAGAGCAATCAATAAAAAAATCCGCGTCCAAAAGGCTGTCATCATCCAATCTGACTGCGATTAATGCGCCATTCGCATCATGTAACACCTCAGTCAATGTGCCAAAGATCCTTGTAACGCCTCGGCTAATAGCCTTCTCGGCGAGAAACTGCCCCAAGAGCGTAGAGTCAAAGTGATAACCATAGGCCACTCCGAACGGAAAGGTTTCCGCAGGAATAGGGCCAAGATTTTCTCTTGTAAGATAAGTTTCCAAAAAAAAGTGGTCTGGATGTACATTCGCGTTACTGCCCTGCATCCGCGCTTTAATATTATTGAAGAACACCGGGACAGTGAAAATATCATCCGTTTGCGCTGGAAACGGATGGAAATAGGATTCAAATCCAGGGACAGACGACCAATTAACAAACGAAATTCCATTTTTATAAGTGGCATTACAGCGAGGCATCCACTCCGACTCAGAAATGTCTGCTGCATCGAAGAAGAATTTTAGATGTGGTGTAGATCCCTCGCCCACACCAATGATGCCAATATCTGTGGATTCCAATAGATAGATTTCTACATCCTTCCAACGGGAAACCAATAAATTTGCAGCCATCCAACCTGCGGTGCCACCACCAACAATCAGGATTTTTTTAGGCTTCTGGTTTTCACTTGTCATATTCTGAAACTCACGATTGGTCACTCAACACAGCCACTACTTTTTTAACTTTTCAATAAAGTTATCTTTGATAGCTCTGACATACTCTGGAGACACTTTTCCCAGGACATGCTGCTGGTGCTCAGGAATATAGGAAGCCGGATCAACACCTTGCCTAAATAAATAATGATCAAACATGCTGCGCCATGCGTTGCGCTGTTTAGGAGTCAAATCACGCATAGCTAGAAGGGCGATATGTAAACTGTCAATTGGGCTTGGTGGTGTTGAGCCTTTGGCAGAAGAACCGTTCCACCAGTAGTTCATCAACGCATTAACTTTTTCAAGTGACTCAACATGATGCCACCACAGCATGGGGATAAAAATCGCATCACCTGGATCAAGCTCTGCAAAGTAGGCATTAGCCAGTGCGGTTTTGAACCTAGGATAATGATCAAAGTCCGGCTCGTTCAAATTGACCATACTGGTAGGTGCACCAGCAGGAGTAAAATTCAGCGGGCCCGGATATAAATTGCCGACCTGTTCCGGCGGAAACAACACAAAGCGCCTACGTCCGGCGACAACGCAAGCAATATTGTCAGAACCATCATAGTGGGCGCTGACGATACCTTCATTGCCTATCCACAGGCGCGGCTCCACCTCAGGGAAAAAGCTGGAGGGGTTCTCGTCGACCAAGCCTGGCAACAATTCTTTGGGCAAGGAATTTTGCATGGAAATGGCGGGATATACTTCCCTGCCTATCAATTCCAACAGTCTTCCCAAAAATAAATCCACGCGCTCCTCACCGCTAAGGTAATTCACACCGGTCATATCGTCGTTATAGTAAAAGCGCTTGTTGGCGGCGGGTGGCGCAACAAAAATGCGGGCTTTTTTACCTGTGTAAAAGCGCATGAGGTAGGAGGCAAAATCCTGCGGTGTTTTTTGCGCTGCCACTACTAGTGGCCAATTTTTGGCAAATCCACGAATCACCACCGGTTTTTGCTCAGGGGCGATCTGCTCAAAAAACTGGGTAGCATCAAGCTGTTGGTATTCTGGAATTCGTTTATATGCCGTCATAGCCATTTTCCTCACCGGAGTTTTACGGCGCAGTGCTGCCGGATAAAATCGTCATGCCTTGGCATATTTATAACGGTTTCACGGACGTTACGCGAACTCTCTTGCATCAACGCAGCTAAATATTGCTCATTAAATGCATCAATCAAGGGGTGATATTTCTTTGGGCGCACCTTCATGCCCTCCAGAATAGAACACCAACTATCAATAGTAAAAAGCTGACCGGGAACATGTTCTATCTGACCGCGCTCGCGGAATAAACTGATTTTTTCATGTAAGGAATCGGGTACCGGCATAGTCTGACACCAACGCCAGAATTCAGTGTCATCACGCCCACTGGTGCAATAGTGCAAAATAATAAAATCGCGAATTTCCTGATAATCAGTATTAATTTTTTGATTGAACGCCTGTTCTGTATAGGATTCAAAATCCCGATCGGGAAAATGTCGAATAAAGTGAACCAGCGTTTTATGCACCAGATGAATGGCGGTAGATTCCAACGGCTCAAGAAAACCCGATGCAAGCCCCAAGGCCAAACAGTTGTTGTGCCATATTTTGTTGCGCCGCCCGGTGGTAAATGGAATGACTCGCGGCTCACCAAGTAGTTTCCCCGTGACCGCTTTACACAAAGTATCAATTGCCTGGTCATCCGTGCAGTATTGGCTTGAAAACACGTAACCATTGCCTGTGCGATGCTGCAATGGAATTTTCCAGGTCCAACCTGCCTCGCGGGCAGTCGCTATAGTGAACGGATGCAAGCCACTCGCATTTTCTGTTTGCACGGCAACGGCGCGGTCACAAGGTAAATAATGCGTCCACTCTTCATAGCCAATGTTAAGGGCACCTTCAATTAATAATCCCTTGAAGCCGGTACAATCAATAAAAAAATCACTGGCAACAGTTTGCCCATTATCCAACTCAAGTGAATGAATAAATTGTCGCTCATCCACCACAACCTTATCCACGGTCGCTTCCACTCTTTCTATGCCGCGCTTTTGCGAAAAATCACGCAGATAACGAGCAGCCAACAGCGCATCCAAATGTAAGGCATGACTGTAGCTGTTCAATACCCAATTTTTCTGCGGGGGCTGGCGCAGCATGAAACGCTGGTTTTCTGCCATGATCGCGCAAGGAGAATGGTCAAGCCAACGGGTGGATTTTCCATCCATTACATTTTTTAACCACAGCTGATAAAACTCAAAGCCATTAACATCCTGCCCGACACGACCAAAGGGGTGAAAAAATTGCTCACCCGGTTTTAGCCAATCATCAAAGCGAATACCCAGCTTAAAAGTTGCCGACGTCGCCTCAACAAACTCCCTGATATTAATTTGACAGGTATAGAGAAAATCCATGATCGAAGGCACAGTGGATTCACCGACACCTATGGTGGCAATATCCGGCGATTCGATCAGGGTGATTTTTATATTACTACCCTGTAGGGCAGAAGACAGCAAGCTGGCAGCCATCCAACCGGCAGTGCCGCCACCGACAATACAGATGGAGTTCAGGGGATTTTTTTGCATAGCCTGCTTCCACTCAGCGAACTATTTATCTGTGGCGATTATGACAAAAAAGCGCGCAGTATTGCTACTGCGCGCTTTTTACCGAATTTCTATTCTATTAAAAATAACAGATTAGAAAGTTGCACGGACACTCAAGGCGTAACGACGGTCAGTGGTGAAGCTTAACGCATCAGTTTTTATGCCTTCCTGGTTCATCTGATACCTGGTTTTGGTTTCAGTATCCAGCAAATTGCTGCCTTCGATACCGACTTTCCAGTTATCGTTGATGGTGTAGTACAAGCTTGCATCCATCATGCCTGACGCTTCGGCGAACACTGGGACGTAGTCCTCAGATTCACGCAGAGTCAGCAGGTACTCGGAACGCCAGGTATACGCTAGACGGAACGAGATATCCTCGTACTCATACATACCCACAATATTCAGGTTTTCGTCAGAGTAACCTTGTAACGGCAAACCGCTAAATACACGGAAGGTATTGCGCTCATCAACAATCGGCTCACCAGCGGCGTTAAAGCGAGTGGTCGGCGCTATCGCACCATTAGGGTCTTCCAGACCATCTTGGTCAATATAGGTATAGTTAAACTGCAAACCTAAACCACTCCAGGCACCTGGCAACATATCGTAAAACTGCGAGTAGGAGAACTCCACACCACGGATCGTACCCGACCCGGTATTCGCCGGACCATAGGCAGAAACAATATTCTCTGCACCCTCGTGAGTGAAGCTTAGATCAAATTGTCTGTTACGGATGATGTTATCCAGGTCTTTGTGGAACAAGCCAACACTCATTGAGCCCGCCGGAGCGAAGTACCATTCAGTGCTCAAATCGAAGTTGACTGACTCTTCCGGTTCCAGATAGGGGTTACTGGCCTGAGCGGTCAGAGACACACTTTCGATACCAATAACCGGGTTGGTGGTCTCTTCTTCCGGCAGAGACTCATCTTGAAGCAGCGGATCAACATCCAGGCCGAGGATCACCCGGTTGCGAGTATCCACCAGGCTTGGGTAATACAAACCTTTGGATACACCGAAGCGAACTACTACATCATCAGTAATGCCAAAGGTCAGGTTCAAGCTCGGTAAAACCGTATCGTAGTCTGTACCGTCAACCGTACTTAATTGCGCCTCACCACCAGCAAGGTTATAAACGCTCGGGTATTCGGCTAGCAGGGCTGCGGCCGTTTGCGCATTACCGCGACTGGTTTCGGGCGGCAACACCGTATAACCGGTAGATTCCAGCTTATAGTTAACATAGCGAAGACCAACATTACCTTTAACAGGTACGGCAAGATCCGCAAACTCGAAATCACCACGCAGGTAAAATTCTGTACGCTCCTCGTTCGATTCGCTTATATCATACGGCGCAAAATGAGTACCGTTACGACTTGCCATATCTTCATAAGGAATGGCACAGCCGCCGCTCCCGTCCGCAGCGTTACCGTTAACATCACCCACGGTAGACCAACCAGCTGCACAACCGTCGCGCAGTGTTTGGGCGTAGTTTTTTACCAAATCGACGCGAGGGAACAGGAAGCTCTGTAGATCACCCTGTAGGACTTCGCCGTTATAGAAATCTGAGAAGTCAATTCTTTCGTACAGTTCAGGATGGTTTACCGCAGCTGACGCAGGACGTTGATCATTAACCCAAGCGGTAGAAATGGCTGACCAGCCAGCATACTCGGTATCACGCACTGTCAGTGTTTTATCGGAGTAGTAAATACCGCTTTTAACAGCAGTGACGACACCATCCAGGGCATATTCCACATCAATTTTAAAGCTGTCTAATTTAGCAGTATTAAGCTCTTCCTGTTGCATGCCCGAACCGATAAATACCTCCGGTTCCAGAGCGCCCTCATTGATCCAGCCGGTAAAATCCGTATTATTCAAGTACTCGATAGTGGGGAGATCGCCACGCAAATCGAGGAAGAAGGGTAACAGCGTACCCGAAGCAGCTGCGCCGCCGCGCGTCTGGCCTGACAAACTATAGTTATGCACTAATTTTTCAGAATCAATGTGCTGATAATCAAGGCCGATTGTCAGACGATCATTAGGCCTTAAGGTCAGATTGAACGACGTATCTTCAACCGTATTTTCGGTGTAGTTCCAACGAGTGATATAAAAGAGTGGTACCTCAGCATTGCTGCTTACACCCACACCTGACGTCAAGTGATTATTGGCATCGAAGGTTCTGGGACGCCCCTCACCCGGTTGATCCAGCCAATCATGCGAACTCCCCATAAAGCTTTTGAAGCCTTGGGCAGCGTGACCGACACGGCGCTCATCATACTCCAGTGAGGCTTTAGAGTTGATATGCTCCAGAGTGGCAACAATGGTTTCATCGGTGTTAGCCCACTGTAGCGAGGTGGTAAAACCGGTACGCTCGCGGTCATTCTCAGCGGTACTCATATGATACTGAGAAGGCGTGTACCAAGTTACCCCCTCCGGTTGACCAGTAAGCCCTGTGCCTTCATAAGGCGCATCAGCAGCAGAGTATTTGATAGCGTCAGGGAACCCCAAGTTATCACAATTACGCCAATCTGAGGCGTCGGGAACACAAGGGTGCGAGAAACTGCCGGGCGTAATACCTACTTGAGGAGTACCCCACTCATCATAAACGGTGGTTGTATCAACCCCGCGCGATTGGAAGTTACCCAATCCCACACCATCACCACGAGTTTGATATTCGGAATGCGAACCGGCAAGCAAGAAACCAAATTTACCCGCACTCGTTTCCCAACTATCTGAGAAAAGTGCAGAGAACGACGGCGTAACTTCTTCACGAAAATCGCCATAGTTGGCTTTTGCATTGAATGAAATAATTTGTTCATCAGAATCAAATGGCTTGCGAGTAATCAGGTTAACCGTGCCCGCAATACCACCAGAGATCAGGTCGGCAGTCTGGTTTTTAACAACTTCCACTGCGCCCAATAATTCTGCAGGAAAATCTTCGTAGCTCAGGCCACCCCAAGGGTTAGCGCTGAATGCATCACGTCCGTTAATTTCACTGCGCACGCGGTCCAAGCCGCGCACCAATACGCCAGTACCTTCGTCGGCATAGTGCTTAGGGTCATCAGAAGACGCAAAACGTTCAATCGTAACACCGGGAACCCGTTGCAACGCTTCGGTTACTGATTTATCGGGCAGTGCACCGATATCAGTGGCGGTGATCACGTCTTTGACGGTGTCCGCATTTCGTTTCAGGTCCTGGGCGCTCTCAATACTGCTGCGCATTCCCATTACCACGATTTCATCAACAACTTCTGCTTCTTGAGCGAATGTCATTGCCGGAGCCAAACCGGCGACTGCAGAGCAGACCGCCAGGTTGAGCAGATTTTTTTTGAATTGCATAGCCATAGTTGGTCCTATAAATCTAACTTTTTTAATATTGCTCTCAGTCATACGACCAAGGCGCCCCCAAACTTTCTGTCAGACCTTAGTGTTACCCGCCGCTACGATTGGAAACATTTAACAGTGGGCGGTGACAAACAAAGCGTCGTGAAAACGAAAACTTTGTCATCACAATCACTTCTTGTAGTTTTACTCCCGAACGGACAACGTTGTCAACAGGAATCTTGCGACGCTTTGGAACCACCTTGAAGGCAAATAGTCGCGCTAAATCCCTTGAATCCACGCCGTATGGGCGGGGGTATATGCAAATAAATTTTAGAAGGCAGAAATTTTAATGAAAAAATAGTTTGTTAAAGCGACAACGTTGTAACCGAATGCAAAAATGAATGCGGTAGCCCTCTTTGCGGGCATTGATGGGAATTTGTTACCTGTTAATTTCGAAGAACCTGAGGTTACAAACAGACGAAGGAAGAAAGGTGTGTTCAGCATGAGGCGGCATTATTATTCGCCCCAAAAAGAAGCTTGGTAACAGTACGCAGTTTTATTTTGGTGCGTCGCCTTGCCTCGCGGCGCACCATGGTGGAATCACAAAAATAGAAGCCGGTTTGTTCGCTCATTGCGTTCGGCTGGAGCGTTCCGTTTTATACCGCTGGATTTCATCATCAATAATATTCAGTAAATTATGTTCGCCTGCCACATCCTGAGACACTCCCAGATCATCACCCCCCGCGCCCTCTTGTAAGGCCAGGCGCGTCTTCGCGCGCAAGGTGGGTTTGCCGCTGTAGGTAGCGCAGGCTTTGCCGCCCTTCATAGGACGCGGTTGCACTGGTAAGGAGTTTATTGCGCGGTTTTAATTCGGCGGATAAAGCCTGGATAAAGGGCGTGTAATGACCGGCGTTGTCTATGGACGTCAGCGCGGGGATGCAGCGCATACGTCCGTCGGCAACCAGTTAACCCTGGGCATCGGGATTAAGAAAGGCAATATTCGAAAACCAAAAGTATTACCTGAAGTGAGCGAACAAACCGTCAACCTAGATATTGTTGCCGGTAATGGCTCGGGGTTACGCCCACGCTTTTCTTAAAGGCCTGATTGAAGACAGACTTACTGTTAAAACCACAGTTTTTCATGATCTCGCTGATGGAGAGTTCGCGGTATTGCGGGTCGGCCAATTGTTTCTTGGCCGCTTCGAGGCGGTAGGAGCCGATCATCTCAAAAAAATTCTTATGCAATTGACTATTAATGGTGCTGGATAAGAGCTTGGGGGACACCTGCAAGCGTTGCGCCAGACGTTCGACCGTGATGTTAGGCTCCAGATACGGCCGCTGGGTTTCCATATAGTGCAGTAACTTTTCCAGCAACTGCTGATGGGGTTCTTCGACTACCGGTGTATCGCTGATGGTATGCTCGACCTGAATTTCGGCAAAACCTTTCGAATGTTGCAGCAAATACACAATCAGCGCACTTACATACAGAAACCGGATATAACTTTCCGCAATACCCATGGGGCTGTCAAAGCCGAGGTTGGTAAATCGGGACTCCAGCAAGGTAAGGACAACCCAGGTATTAACGCACAGGAAACCAATCAACAACAGTTTAAGCCACTGTAAATCTATTTGATTGAGGGAAAAGTGGGTGCTTTTCAGATGGCGCACGTAGCGGTACAACTGCGAGACACACAGAGCGCTGTAGAAAAAAACCGTCAGGCGCTGCGCCCACACCAAGCCTTCAAAATAAGGATCGGACGTCACCAATGACCAATCATAAACATAACGCAACTTGGCATCATGGTCGTACTGGTGGTAAATCGCATACACATAAAAGGGGTAAAGCAAGGCAGGTAGCAGATGCAAGGCATCGTAGGGCTTTAATGCAAAGTTGCGATAAATTGCGGCTCGGGTAAACCAGTACAATAGCGGGCCTTGCAAAAAAAATACAAAGCCAAACAGAAAGAAGAAGTTAGTGGACACCGAAGACAGGAAGGTGCGGATGTTGATGTTCCAGTACATCAGGGTATCGATGGCATGAAACACGCTGAGCAAAAAAAATGTGGCCAGCAGCATCCAGTAACGCTGTTTGATCCGTCCTTCGTGGCGTCTGCTCACCAATAATACGGCCAGCACTAACGACAAGAATCCGCCGAAGATAACGGTAATATCGTTAATATTAAATAGCGTTAATTCAATCATCATTCGCTTCCAACAGCGGCAGGTTAACGCCGATCAAATTCGCGTGTTAAATGACACCCTCGGAACGCAGCGACTGGATTTTCTCTTCGTCCAATTGCAACAGCTCGCGCAGCACATGGTCGGTGTGACTACCCACCGCAGCACCCGGCCAATCAGTGCGTCCCGGTGTGCGCTCAAGTTTGGGGAGTATGGCAGGAATTTTCAGCGGCTTGCCATTGATTTCAACCTGTTCAAAAAGCCCGCGTGCATTAAAGTGCGGATCAGCAACCATATCCTCCACGTTATAGATTGGCCCGCCGGGCACCCGCGCCTGTTCCAGCAAGGCAAGAATGTCCTCCGCGTCTTTACTCGCGCACCAATCCGCCAGGGCCTGGTCGATAATTTTTTCATGGGCAACGCGACCTGCATTATTTGCCATGCGCGGATCCTTTGCCATCTCCGGGTGACCCGCTACTTGCATCAGGCGTTGAAAAATCGAATCGCCGTTACCACCAATCACAACGTATTTACCGTTGCGACAACGATAAGTATTGGTAGGCACTATGCCGGTTACCGTGGTGCCGGAGGCTTGCCGCACAACACCGGCACCGTCATATTCCGGCACCACGGCTTCCATCAGATTGAACATGGCTTCATATAATGCAACATCGATCACCTGCCCGTGGTGCTCTTCAGACCGCTCCCGTTCAAGCAAAGCCAGGGCAATGCCCAAGGCTGCATGAATGCCCGCAATGGTATCGCCAATACTTAGATTAGGGCGTACGGGCGCCTCACCGGGGAAACCATTAACATAACGAAAGCCGCTGATGCCTTCGCACACCGAGGCAAAGCCGGGCTTGTTGGCGTAGGGCCCGTCCTGCCCGTAACCGGAGATACGTGCATACACCAGGCCGGGGTTCGTTTGCTTGCAGTCGGCAGGACCCAAGCCCCACTCTTCCATCACACCGGGGCGGAAATTTTCAATAACCACATCCGCGCCGTCGATTAATTGTTTTGCCAAGGCGCGCCCGGCTTCCTGTTTTAAATCCAGGGTCACACTTTTTTTATTGCGCCCCAGGCTGCGCCACCAGAGTGACGTGCCATCTTCCACCACACGCCACCCGCGAATAGGATCACCGCTTTGGGGCGGTTCAATCTTGATAACTTCTGCACCGAAATAAGCCAACATACAGCCCGCAAAAGGCCCCGCCAGCAATTGGCCAACTTCAATAACGCGAATGCCGTCGAGCGGACGGCGAGAGCTTGCAGTCATGATGAAATGTCCAGACATTATTTGTTGTTAATTGCACAACACGATCTTGCCGATGTGCTGGCTCGACTCCATCAACCGATGGGCCGCAGCGGCCTGAGCCAATGGAAAACGCGCAGCGATAATCGGTTTGATTTTTTGTTGTTCGATCAGGGGCCACACGTTTGTTTGTAATTCCTGTGCAATAGTTTCTTTAACAGCTGCCGACTGCGCACGCAAGGTGGAACCGGTGAGCGTGAGCCGTTTAAGCATCACCGGCATAAAATCCACTGTGACCTTGCTGCCGTTAAGAAAGGCAATATTCACGATGCGGCCATCGCGCGCAGCGGCGCTGATATTGCGTTGAATATAATCACCCCCAACCATATCGAGGATCACATCCACCCCACGGCCGTGGGTGAGTTGTTTGGTCGCATCCACAAAATCCATATCGCGATAGTTAATCGCTTTACGTGCGCCCAGTTGTTCGCAGGCCGCACATTTTTCCGCACTGCCCGCCGTGGCAAAAACCTGGATACCTTTTGCAGCGGCCAACTGAATCGCGGTAGTACCTATACCGCTGCTGCCGCCATGCACCAATAATGTTTCTCCTTCCATCAAACGCGCACGCTGAAACAGGTTATGCCATACCGTAAAAAAAGTTTCCGGCAAGGTCGCAGCCTCCACTAATGTCAGTGAGGCGGGAATAGGCAGGCATTGCGTCTGCGGTGCACAGGCAAATTCTGCATAGCCGCCGCCGTTTACTAACGCGCAGACCTTGTCGCCCACCCGCCATTGCGTCACACCTTCGCCGCAAGCGACTATTTCACCGGCGACTTCCAAACCCACTATCGGTGATGCATCCGCAGGGGCCGGATATAAACCCTGGCGCTGCAACACATCCGGACGATTGACACCGGCAGCGGCAACGCGAATCAATACCTCGCCAGTTGACGGCGTGGGAGTGGGCATGTCGAGTAGTTGTAAAACGTCGGCATCGCCGGGATGTTGAAAGTGGATGTAGTTCATGGTGATGTTCTTTGGTGGTTGGGTGTCGGATTACGCCTTTGGCTAATCCGACCTACGGGCTTGTGTAAACCATTAAGGTTCGAGGCGTTCGATAGACCAGCTGTCGTCGGCCTGGCGGGTGTATTGGAAACGGTCGTGCAGACGATGGGCGCCACCTTGCCAGAATTCGATTCGCTGCGGTTTAACACGATAGCCGCCCCAAAAATCCGGCAGGGGAATTTCACCTTTACCAAATTTATTCTTCATGGCTTCAAATTGCTGCAACAGTATTGCGCGGGAAGAGATAGGCCGGCTTTGTTGTGAGGCCCAGGCCGCCAATTGGCTTTCACGCGGACGGCTGACAAAATATTTTAAGGATTCCGCCGCAGACAGCGGCTCGGCGATGCCGCAGACTTTTACCTGGCGTTCCAGGCAATGCCAGGGAAAATGCAAACTGATGCGCGGGTTGTGTTTCAAGTCCTGTGCCTTGCGGCTGCGCAAATTCGTGTAAAACACAAAGCCGCGTTGGTCGAGACCTTTTAGTAACACAATACGCTGCGAGGGTTGGCCATCCGCGTCGACCGTCGCCACGGTCATGGCGTTAGGGTCAGGAATATTTGTGGCAATGATCTGAGCCATCCACCGTTCAAATTGCACGATCGGATCGTCAGCTAATTGGTCGCGATGCAATCCACCCTTGAGATATTCGCGGCGTAAATTTTCCAGGTTCATATCCATGGTTTGACAGCCTCACTCGGAATGAAGCCCGCATAGTAATCGCCTTATCCGGCAAATTCCAATGGATGCCGCACAGAGCGATTTGCTCCACCCCCATAAAAAAAGGGGCGCACTTTTGCAAGTGCGCCCAAAGGCTCGTCGATAGAACAGGGATCAGGCAGCTAACGCGGCTTTTACCATGGCGGCGTATTCCGGGTCGGCTTTGTTCAGGTAGGCCAGCATCCGCTCCTGGATGGACGCGTTAGCCTGGGATAAACCGCCGGCAATGTTGTTGACCAACTGGCGTTTCTGGTCGGTACTCATCAAGCGGAATAAATCGCCTGCCTGAGAGTAGTAATCCACATCCGACTGGTCATAGGTGGTCACCGCACCTTTGGACAAATGCAATGGTGGCTCACGGTAAACCGGGTTCGGCGCCGGGTCACCCTGCTCTGCCCGATCATTCGGATAGTAGTTTGCGCCGCTGGTTTGAATCTGGCTGCCGTTACTCATCGGGCAACCGGCCATAAAACCGTCGCGCTGGTAATGGTTCACCGGGCAACGAGGCGCGTTTACAGGGATCTGATTAACATTTACCCCCACGCGGTAGCGGTGTGCGTCCTGGTAGGCCAGCAAACGGGCCTGCAGCATCTTGTCCGGCGACGCGCCGGTACCCGGCACAAGGTTGCTCGGTGCAAAGGCTGCCTGCTCGGTTTCGGCAAAGTAATTCTGCACGTTGCGGTTCAATTCCAACTGGCCGATCTCAATCAAGGGGTAATCCTTGTAAGGCCACACCTTGGTTAAATCAAAGGGGTTGAGGTGGTAGGTCTCGGCATCCGCATCCGGCATGATCTGGACCTTCACCGTCCAACTCGGGAAATCCCCGCGATCAATGGCATCCACCAGATCTTTTTGTGCGCCGAACGGCGGCAACTTGCTCGCCTCTTCATCCGTCAGGGTTTTGATGCCCTGATTGGTTTTGAAATGCCATTTCACCCAGTAACGCTCGCCTTTGGCATTCCACAAGCTCAAGGTATGCGAGCCAAAGCCATGCATATGGCGGTAAGACGCCGGAATACCGCGATCAGACATAAGGATGGTCATCTGATGCAGCGATTGCGGGTGATTGGCCCAGAATTCAAAGGCCGCCGCCGGATCAGGCAAATTGGTACGCGGGTTTTTCTTCTGCGAGTGAATAAAATCCGGAAACTTGATCGGATCATTCAGAAAGAACACCGGTGTGTTATTACCCACGATGTCGTAGTTGCCCTGACGGGTGTAAAACTTCACCGCAAAACCGCGCGGATCACGGGCGTAGTCGCTGGAGTCCTGGCCACCGCCTACGGTGGAGAAGCGCAGGAATACTTCGGTTTTCTCGCCGACTTTCTGCAAAAAGTCCGCAATGCTGTAATCGCTCAAACTCTTGGTCAGCGTAAACTGGCCATAGGCGCCGGTGCCTCGGGCATGCACGACACGCTCCGGTATCCGCTCACGATTAAAGTGCGCGAGCTTCTCAAACAAATAGTGGTTATCAAAAGTCAAGGGGCCGCGTTCACCCGCGCTGATGCTGTTGTTGTCATCGGCCACGGGGGCGCCTGAAGAGGTCGTTAAGGTTGTTTTGCTCATGGTCATATCCTTACGGTTGCCTGGATTGATGATTTCATAGGAGTTGCCTGAATTGCTGAACAGGTTGTGTTGACGAACTCATCCTACGGCTTGGCTGACATTAATAAAAATTAATAATAGGTATCGTTTAGATAGTTTTTAATGATGGGCATGCCTGGAGTGTCAATAACATAAAAAGGTATAGAGGTTCCCGGTCCGCTTGGCAAAAGCGGAGCGAATCTTTATACGAAGCCAGGGAAAGAAAAGTGAAAATATTGATCTGATGCACATGGATAACGATACACTTATGGTTATCCAGCTACACTTGATGACAGAGCCATACTATAATCATGGCGTGCAATTCATCACCCTTGCGGTGCAGTAATAGAAGCTTTCCATGACAGATGATAAACAATCGATTACAGGCGTGATCCTCGCCGGAGGCCTCGCCAAACGCATGGGAGGCGGGGATAAATGTCTTTTGCCGCTCGGCGGAAAAACGCTTCTGCAACGCAGTATTGAACGCGCCCAACCCCAGGTCAGCGAACTCATCCTGAATGCCAACGGCAACAGCCTGCGTTTTGCGCGCAGCCGGCTGCCGGTTATCGCTGATCTTTTTGAAGGTTTTCCCGGTCCCCTCGCCGGTATTCACGCAGCGTTAACCTTTATGGACGAACGCAACCCGAATAACGAATGGCTGGCCAGCTTTGCCTGCGATACGCCTTTCTTTCCGCGCGATATGGTGCAGCAATTGCTCGCCGCCAGCGGCGATTCACAATTAGTGGTCGCACGCTCCAAGGATCGCGTGCATCCGATATTTGCGCTGTGGCACGCGTCCATGTTGAGCAAGGTTGAGCAGCGACTGCAAAAAGGCGATACGCCGCGCTTGCAGGAATGGGTCGAAGATTTCAAGCCTGTGTATGTGGATTTTCCCGCAGCAGCCTACGACCCTTTCTTTAATATCAATACCCCGCAAGATCTGTACAGCGCAGAAGCGCAATTGCCGCAGGTCCAATAACGGCTCCACACCATCTTATCTGACGTTGTATCTGCATGACATGCCCATTGTCGAAGCAAGCCATCCTGCATCGGGTTTCCACCTTTCAGGAATACACTGCCGTGGATAAAGTTTGTTATAAACGCTTTCAGCCGAGGCACTGACGTCGAAATCGCGGGTCTGAGTGGCCAGCCCCGCCCAACGGTTCGTTTTGCCAGCCCGCGAGCCCGACGCTATTGAACGCCTGATGGGTCATTGAAAAGGATAAAAATTATGTCTTTGAATGTTATTGCCTGTATCGACGATTCCCGTTATGCCGAAGCCGTTTGCGACTATGCGGCCTGGTCTGCCCAGCGGATGGCTGCGCCGCTTACACTTTTGCACGCACTGGATGAACCTCATGGTGAAGACCGCAAGAACCTGAGCGGCAGCATTGGGTTTGGTGCACAAGAAGCCTTGTTGCAGGAACTGGCCCTGTTGGATGAGAAGCGTGCAAAAATTGCGCTGGAACAAGGCAAACATTTATTGGCCGCCGCCCGGGAACGAATTCTGGCGCTAGGCATCCAGAATATAGAAACCCGTCAGCGCCACGGTGATCTGCTCAGCACACTAAAAGATATTGAGGCAGAGATCCGGATGTTGGTCATAGGCAAACGCGGTGCCGATACGGAATCCGCTCACGGTCATATCGGCAGCCATGTGGAAAATGTCATACGGGCATTACATAAACCGATTTTGATTGCACAGCAAACCTTTATTCCACCGAAAAATTTTATGCTCGCCTTCGACGGCAGCGCGACAACCCGCAAAGGCGTCGACATGATTGCCGCCAGTCCGTTGCTGCGCAACCTACCCTGTCATCTGGTCATGGTGGGCAATGAAGATGATACGCTGCGCGCATCGCTGACAGAAGCAGAGCAACAATTGCGTGATGCCGGTTTCACCACACACGCCGCCATTGTTCCCGGCGATCCGGAAATTGTGCTGGTGGAATACCAACAAAGAGAAACCGTTGATTTAATGGTGATGGGCGCTTATGGGCACTCCCGTATTCGCCATATGATCGTCGGTAGCACAACCACTGCGATGATTCGCAAAAGCCGTATTTCATTGATGATTTTGCGCTAAGGACGGGTATGGAATCGGTACTAAAGGTTTGGCGACCGCTGTGTCATCTTCAATTCTGGGTTATGTTGGCTATTTATACGGTGCTGGGGTTGAGTTCAAATCCGGGCAGCATGGTGCCGGTGTTCAACGACCTGTTGATGCACTTTTGCGGTTATCTGGTGGCAGGCATTTCCATTTCCTTTGCCTGGCCGAGAATGCCCTATTGGCAGCGCGCCGTTTTTTTGTTGGGTTATTCCATCGCGATTGAAATTGGGCAGCACTTTTTACCGCCACGCACATTCAGCGCACTGGATATTCTCGCCAACTTCAGTGGTATAGTCGCTGGCCTGGGACTTTTTATCGGGCTGAAGTCTATTGCGCCGGTTTGGGCAAAACCGTTTATGAGGTAGGGTAATTTTTGACGTGCTTAAATAAAGTCACCGCATTAAGGAACCACTTGATGTAATTTTTTCAAGTAATTAAGAGGTAGGCCATGAACATTGGAGAACAGACCCGTTTCAAGATTATGTTATTGGCACACCGGGAAGAATTATTGGAATTGGAACAATCAGCGCTGCAGGCTGCACAGCCTGTGCAGTCGGATGAAGTAACCACCGGTCGCCCGGATGCCATTCAGGGCCAGCAAATGGCTCAGGAAACCCAACGCCGCCGCACCCGGGATCTCGCGCGCATCGATGCAGCTTTGCAGCGTATTGCTAATGGCAGCTACGGTCGCTGTGTTCAATGCGCTGAAGAGATTGATCAGCGTCGTCTGGAAGTTAATCCGGCCGTCACTCACTGCGCTCAGTGTGTTTAATGATGGAATAACGAAAATAATACGCTTATGGAACACCGTTTTTGTTGGACGTTGCTGCTCGTCCTGGTATGCAGCCATCTCGTTAAAGCCGATGAGCAAACCGAGGCGCTGGTGAACGCAGCAATAGAACGCACCCGTCACCAGGTAACCTATAACGGCGCCTACTTCAGGATTGATTATCCGAACGGCGACGTGCCCTCGCAGTATGGCGTCTGCACCGATGTCATTATCCGCAGCTATCGCGCACTGGGCATTGATCTACAACGCCTGGTTCATGAAGATATGCGCGATCATTTCCATGAATATCCTGCCAAACGCATCTGGAACCAGACACGCACCGATCGCAATATTGACCATCGCCGCGTGCCGAACCTGCAAACGTTTTTTTCCCGCCACGGGCAGGTTCTACCTGTTACACAACAGGGCCGCGATTACCAACCTGGTGATCTTGTCACCTGGATGTTGCCCGGCAATTTGCCGCATATCGGTATTGTGGTGAATCAACGATCAGCCGACGGCAAGCGACCGTTGATTGTGCATAATGTCGGCGCGGGACCACAGATGGAGGATGTGCTGTTTCGCTATACCATCACCGGACGTTATCGATATGCGCTGGAAAATGCGCGTTAAATACGTTGCTTGCGCCGGGTTTTGTGCGCGTACATCCGGCGGTCAGCGGCCCAGACCAAATCTGCAGCGGTATCTGCATCTTTAAAAGCGACGGCATAGCCAAAAGATGCCGAGATCTGCAAGCGATGTCCATCGTGATAAATCGGTTCGGCAATCGCTTTGGCCAAACGCTCCAATAAAGGATCGATTTCGCTGCTATCCAAATTTTCTACCAGTACGACAAATTCATCACCGGCCCAACGCGCTGTCGTGTCGCCGATACGCGCACAGCTCTCCAACCGCTGCGCGACGGTTTTCAGGACGAAGTCACCAGTGCGGTGGCCATAGGTATCGTTGATAATTTTAAAATCATCAAGATCAATAAACACCACCACCAAACCCTCTTCCGGTTTACGGCGAGCCAACAACATGGCGTGTTCTATACGATCATTCAACAGGGTGCGATTAGGCAAACCGGTAACCGGGTCATGCAATGCCAGATGCGCCAGCGTGCGTCGGTGCGCAAGGATGCTGTACAAACCCATCGCCATCATCAACGCAAACACCCAACCGACCAGGCGCAATAATCCAAAGGGCACACGTCCACCGGCATCGAGCAACTTCACAGCAAAACGCCAGCCCCGCTCCGATGTAATGACAACCGCTTGCGGGTCTTTAAATAACGCTGCTTCGCCCCATAAGTTGTGCCCTCGCGAACTACTCACCGCAAATTGATAATGGGTCTGATTAATCTTGCCAAAGGTATCGGCAAGAAAAGAATCCGAATCAATCACCGTGGAGAGCAGTCCCCAGTAGGTATCGTCCACAAAGATCGGTTCGCGGTAAATCATGGCCGTGCCGCCCTGCAATAATTTAACCTGCTCATCCATAACTGCCTTGCGGCCGACTATCGTCGCCTCTACCGCCGGCCACTGTTCCGGTTGCGAGCGATAATCCATACCGAGGACCTGTTCATTGCCTTCGAGTGGGTAGAGATACGTAATCCTATAGCCAACCGCCACACCAAAATTACGCACATGCAAGGTAGTCTGGTGGGCAATGCGCAGAATATCTTCCACCTCTTGCTGCTTAAGGTCATTGCGACGCACTGCAAAATAACTGCTTAATCCACTGGTCAGATGCAGTACACGATTCAATTGCTGTTCACTACGCGTACGTAAATCCGTGGCAAATGCCAAGGCGTCAATGCGATCACTTTTTGCGAGGCTGTGCTGATGCATCGAGAGCATAATCTCGGCCAACACCACAAGGGTCACAAAAGCAATGATGGGAATACCGAAGATAAAACCGGGTTCTGAATAGTGTCTCAATCGCTATGATTCCATTTCACCGCTGATGGATACATCAGTAAATCTGCAACTGCCTGTTACTGATTGTTCCGGCAATCATAATCATCTTGACGATCTATGAGAACTCTTAAGTTGCGCTTTGCTTTTTAACAATCGCAGTGGAGTGAGCTCAGCGTATGATTGAGTTAATGTATTTTATTATTAACGAAAATTCGTTGTCGAAAAATTTAACAACCCTTGTGAATGTGTTGTACCCGGATAAAAAAACTCCCGCCGGAGCGGGAGTTTTTTAAACCGTCAGGTTCAGTTGCACACTGAGCCGGTTACTGTCGGTGTAGCGGCATTACCGGAACCGCCTTTGGTTCCCTGGAAGCCAAACTCTACAGTTTGCCCCGGCTGAATCGCACCGTTCCAACTGATGTTGGTGGCTGTGTAGGGATTGCTGCCCGAAACATTGGCATTCCAGCTGCTGGTTACCCGTGAACCGTCGGTGTAATTCCAGCTGACATTCCATCCATTAATAGCACTACTGCCATCGTTGGAGATGCGAATAGCACCGGTGAATCCATCACTCCACTCATTGGTAATCACATACTCGCAGTTACCCCCGGTGTTGCCGGTAGAGCTACTTGCGGCACTGCTGGCAACGCTACTTGCAACGCTGGACGCAGCAGAACTGGACGGTGCGCTGGACGCCGGCGTTGAGGAAGTACCACCACCCACAATGCCGTAAGGTGCCGGTTGTGAACTACAGGTACTGGCCGCGATACAGCTGCGGTTTTGTTCCCAACCCCAGCCACTTTGCGTGGTGGCGCAGAGCGGATACAAGGTACCGTACCAGTTACATTGGCTGCCGGTCGCGGCACTGGAACTGCTGGAGCTGGGCGTACTGGAACTTACGCTTGAACTGCTGTTGGTGCTTTCCACTTGCAGGAAGGCATTGGCATACACAGAAGGCGTTTCAGCATAAACACGGTTACCGGTTGCGCTTTGCTGCGGCGCCACATCACCACTGGAGTTCAAGACACCCACTTGCACATCATCGGCAGCATTATTAACCGCTTGTGCCAAGGCATAGGGCCAGGCAGTTGCTGAAGCAGTAGCCGATGTGATCACCAACGGCGATGCGGGCAGATAAACATCGGTACCATCATCACGCACCAGGCGCACGCTCACACGATCCCCCACAGCCAGTGTTCTGGATGTTGCAGTCAAGGCACCAAGGTCTTCCCAACTGGCACCCGCAACCGGGACATGAGTGAACGTGAATGAATCATTGCTGGTGGTACTACCGCTGCTCACCTGTAAACGCACCGTGACATTACTTTGTGCTGTCGGGGCAGCCAGAGTTAATGTCGGGTTCGCCGATGTGGTGCTGCTGAGGCTATAAAGCGATGGATTAGCTGCTTCAATGCTCCACTGGTAAGAGAGGTTGTTACCGGTTGAGCCCGCAGCGCTCAATGAAATGGTACCGGCACCGGCAAACGTCGAATTCGATGGTGTAGCGCTGATATCTGCCACCACAGGGTTCGTATTGCCACCGCCATATGACACGTCGATACAACCGTGGAAGCGTTCATACGTCCATTGGTTGCGGCCCCATTCGCCGTAGATGACGTGGCGACCGGAGCGGGCCGGAATATTACATTGGGTGTGGAACAAGGCAGCACCCTTGTCCGGTGTAACGTTGGGGTTGCCATTGGGATTGGCATCGTTATAAGGCAAGTCACAGAAGGGTTCTTCTTCGAAGTCATCCCAGGTCAACGCGCGACCTACCTGATATTGAAAGTCAGGTTTGGTAATCCAGTAACTGAACACTTCTGTGTCATCGAAGTGTGGACCCCAGGAAATATCCCAGGTGATAGTTAACGGCCCGGCGGATACCGGTTGGGTCGGCCAATCGATGGGATTATCCCAGGGCGTCGCGCCGCCTTGCCAGGTCTCACTGTCAAAGCCGCACACATTATTTGATCGTCCGCCCTTGCGGCCAATGTCGTGTGTCAGCACGCTCATGAATTGATAGCCGCCGTTGGAGTCGTTGGCGAATGCTTGCGCACACGCACTGCCGGCGGGCGCTTGATCCGGTTTTGTGATCGCACCACATAACCAGTTACGTGAGGCCGGTTCTGACATCAAACCGTGACCGAGGGCCGTGCCGGACAGCACGAGAGACAAGAGCCCGAGTGTTATTTTTTTTTGTAGCATCTTCGTTATCCTCTTCTGTTTTAATGAATGATGATTGAAGCCGCTTTCCACTCCTTGTGCACACGTCGTAGTTCCTTCGGCGGTTCCTGATAATCCGGTGAAAAACGTCACATGCCAGTCACTGATCCCTGCTCAAGTCAGCATGTAAAAAAGGCCTGCAACCCGCGAAGGTTGCAGGAACGCACACATCATGAAACGTTGAAGACCATTGCTGATCTCCACCACATGATTCAATAATCTTTAAACCGTATCCCGGTCAGCGCCCTCTCCCATATTCAGATTGGTCAGCAGTAGGGTACGCGACATACGCATGACTTCATGAGCCACAATAAACGCAAAAAGCACCAGGCCCGCGTACAACAACATAATGCTTGAGTAATCGACACTGTAATTCCAGGTGCGCGCAATACCCAGGTAGCATGCGAACAACCAGGACACTGTGGATAAAGCGCCAGAGCAACCAATCCACTTTTGATCAAGCGATGGCAATTGCAGGATCGCTTTGTTACCTACAATTTTTGGAAAACAGTAAAAGTGCAGAAAAACGCCATTAAGGCTGAGAATAATCACGACTGAAAACTTGGCCCAGATTTTCTGGTTGGAAAAATACGCCTGCGGATCCTCAAGATAACCCATGGTGACCAGACCAGCACCCGTCGCCCAGAGTACAAGCAGTGCGATGAACACGATGGTGGCGGTATTGCGCAAGGTAACAACCTCATCCTGCGTTAGTACACGATAACGCGAACGCCATAACGCAAGATCTTGTAGTAACAATGTACCGATAGAAACACACGCCGCCAGCAAGTGAGCGTAAATAACGAGAGTTTTCATGGTGATGCCCTCCCGGGATCGCGTTATCAATGCCGATGAAAAAACACAACCTGTCATCATTGTTGTAAAAAACCTGCAACCACACGTGGTTGCAGGAAAGTGCACATCATGAACAAACCCGTTTTCAGCACTCGCCCATACCCGTCACAATAGGGAAGCTTCCCGCTCGTAGGGGCGGCCAATGCGGTGCCAAGCGCAAAATGACTGCGCTAACAATTAGCAGCGACGTTAATGCCCTTCAGGAGAGACCGGGACTGCATCTGTTGCTCCCCTTCGATTTTTAATTGTGCATCGTTGGAATTCTGTATGGGTGATTAGCACCCTGGGCACCTGCTGTTATTGAGCAGGTACCTCACTATGAATACAGCTATTATCGTTATCGATACGCGAGTGTGTCGCTGAAGATTTTTATAGGGAAAATCTTTTTCCTTTTATCGATCCCCAGAAGATCCGGTTTCTCGATGCGGAAGTTTTTCCACACCCCAAGACAAGGTTGTCCGTAAAAAAGATACCTGATCCACTGTCATTTTGTCGGACATCTTGCGCTAAATAAAATTATTTTTAAATTCCATTTTTTATCCAGCGTGCTAAAACCGACATAAAACCTATTCGATTTCTGATGCCACATTTTATTTATCTATAAAAATGAGAAAATTTTTTTACCTTGAAAAATTACGCCATCATATAGACTTATAAGGTATTTACGGCAATTATCATTAATAAAAATGTTCCAAACCTCTTCGCTTCGACTCTGCTGAAAAATAAATTAATCGCTATATTACAACGAAGTAACTATAGCGTTATTTTCTATTGAGTTTTAATCCATTTCGCTTGACGAAAAGAAATCTGGATAAGACAACATAAAAATAAAATCATGTTCGACTATACAGTCAGCCATCACTCGCGAAGAAAACCCGGGGCCAGACAAGCGTCAAGTGCGACCATAATAGGAATGCACGCCGCAACATACTGTGCCCTAAACCGCAGCAAATTAAAAAATACTTCACAAAAAAAATGGACGTAAAAAGACTTATATTTTTAGTCACCGTGATTTTACTATTGAAAAATATTTACTAAATATGTCTCTAGCCGATACCGTTTAATAACACACCCGATGCTCCAGACAGGCAGGAAAAGACAAGTTTTAATTAGGAAGCAAGAGAGTTTTCCCTTTATTTATGAGGATTCAAAATAAACAATTCTATTTTTGACGACACATTTTGTTATCGCAAACACGCTGCTTTTCTGCGTACGTCACATTTCCCGGAAGGCTGGCTTTTTTGGGATTGTCATTTCGCCGCTTTTCCACTACCTTGCCATGGATTAGGCGTTATTGAGATGTTTGCGCGCCGTTATATTTAAGAATCGCAATAAATAAACGGTCGCCATATTTAAAAACCTAATAAGAAATGCAATTCACAATAAATCGCTATAAGTAATTAAAAATTTACTACAAAATATTAGAATAATTTAGACGCCAATTATCGATGGCGGCTTTCCGCCCCAACCATCGATTATTCATTTTTAAGGGTATTTGTTTGTGCAGTTTTATCAAATCGGAGGATTAATCCGGTTTGAGCATGATTGCGCTACCAAAAGAACACAGCAGAACGGCCCGAAGGGCTGTAGTTCCATTTCCTGTGGACTGATTTGGTGAGCCATCTTGCATGACACACACAACGTACCCTGAAAATTCAGGCGTTTTTTTGCGCAATAACAGGTGTGCTGTCCGGCGAGAGTTCAACGAGTCGGTCTGCGGAAAATGCAGTTCTTTCAATGAGTTCTGCAAAAAAGCAGTACCAATCGTTTACTCCAATTATTAACAATAATGAGGCTGGATTATGAAAAGCACCCAACAAAACCTGACACGAACCAGACGTTTTAAAGGCATGAAAAAATTAACGAACACATTGCTGCTTGCCAGCGCCCTGTTAGCCACCTATGGCGCAAATGCGGGCTTCCAGGTTTCCGGCACCCAGCTGCTGGACGGCAACGGCAATCCGTTTGTTATGCGCGGCGTCAATCACGCTCATGCCTGGTATACCAATCGTACGCAACAAGCCTTGGCGGATATCGCCAGTGTTGAAGCGAACACAGTTCGCGTCGTACTGTCCGATGGCCAGCAATGGACGCGCACCAGCGCGGCAGAAGTGGCCAACATTATTCAATGGGCTAAGAACAATCAATTAATTGCTGTATTGGAAGTGCATGACGTTACCGGTTCCGGCGAACAAGGTTCTGCGGGCACCCTCTACAACGCCACCAGTTACTGGATAGATATCGCCAGCACCCTGCAGGGCCAGGAAGACTACGTCATCATCAATATCGCCAACGAACCTTTTGGCAACGGTGTGCCGGAAAGCAGTTGGATCGACGGTCACATCCAGGCCATTCAACGCATCCGTAGTGCTGGCTTGACGCATACGTTGTTGATTGATGCAGCAAACTGGGGTCAGGATTGGCAAGAAGTAATGCTCGATAATGCCTCCACTGTGGCCGCCGCTGACTCACGCAACAATACAATGTTCAGCGTACACATGTACGAGGTTTATCAGGATCGCGCGAAGATCGAGGGTTATGTTTCAAATTTTTTAGGCACGCATAATTTACCGTTGATCGTGGGTGAGTTCGGTGCAGATCACTATGGCAACAACGTGGATGAAGATTCCATTCTCGCGGTAGCCGAACAATACAACATCGGTTACCTCGGTTGGTCCTGGTCTGGTAACAGCAGTCAAGTCGCCTCGCTGGATATCACCAATAACTGGAATGTAAACAGTTTGTCTGCCTGGGGTGATCGGTTGATTAACGGCACCAATGGTATTCGCGCAACAGCGGAAATTGCCTCGGTATTTAATGGTGGTGGAAATTCCAGCAGTTCTGTTTCCAGTTCAACCAGTTCTTCAGTTGCCAGCAGTACACCGTCCAGTTCTTCGAGCAGCTCCAGCAGCCTGAGCGGCGGCGAGCAGTGTAACTGGTACGGCACCTTGTATCCCTTGTGTAGCACAACGCAAAGTGGCTGGGGCTGGGAACAAAATCGCAGTTGTGTCGCACGCAGCACCTGCAGTTCACAACCGGCGCCTTACGGTATTGTCGGTGGCGGTACAACCAGTTCTTCAGCACCGAGTTCGTCCAGCAGTTCATCCGTTGCGAGTTCGTCGCCATCCAGCAGTTCGCCGGCGAGTTCTTCATCGAGCAGCGCAACCAGTGGTAGCAGCAGTTGTACCTACGTCGTCACCAATCAATGGGGCAACGGTTTTACTGGCGCAATTCGCATTACCAACAAAGGTAACAGCGCGATCAACGGTTGGAGTGTGAACTGGAATTACACCGATGGGTCACGCGTGACAAACAGCTGGAACGCAACGGTCAGCGGCAGTAATCCTTACAGTGCCAGCAATGTTGGCTGGAACGCTGAAATTCAACCGGGGCAAACAGTAGAGTTCGGTTTTCAAGGAACAAAAAATTCTGCTCAAGCGAGTGTACCGACCGTAAGCGGATCTGTTTGTAATTAAAGGACTCAACAAGAAGCCGTGTTGCGCAACAAATGATTAAATACGCACAACCGATTATTGAAAAAATGATAGCGCTACCTTTTACATCATTTAATCAGTAAAAAGAATTACAACCAAAATGTGCAGGGACAAATAAAAAAGCGCAATGCTCGCACAGAAAATGACAGCGCTGTCTTTTGGTTTAAGGCGGCCTGAAAAGTATTCAGGACAATCGATAAAAACAAGTAAGGAGAGCAACACAGTCGTGCGTCTTTGGGCGCACGACTGACCTGACAAACAAGCGATAGCAAAAATGAGGCGGCAATGAACTGCCTTCGTCGGCCAACACCGACAAACCATACGGAGTCTGCCACGGATGAATATTCCTCGGCCGGTTAAGCGGGCGAGCAAGCTACAAGGTGTAGAGCATGAACCACACCTCGCTATTTCCGTTGACAGCGAGTTTGTGTGTGTAACGACGAGGGCACCAGATGTACTCCCTCCTAACCGGACTTTTGGAGAACTAACAATGATAAGGCTAACAAGAAGGGGCTACGGCCTGGCGACCATGCTGAGTCTCGGCATGGCGGCAGCGACCTTTGGCTCGGCAGCCCAGGCGGCAACCTGTACCTACAGCATCAGTAACGAGTGGAATACCGGCTATACCGGTACCATTTCAATCAACAATACCGACTCCAGCGCGATCAGCGGCTGGAGTGTGAACTGGCAATACAACACCAACCGTGTGACCAGTTCCTGGAATGCCAACCTCAGCGGCAGCAATCCATACACCGCGACCTCCTTGGGCTGGAACGGCAACATTGCCCCCGGGCAAACGGTGTCTTTCGGATTCCAGGTCAATAAAAACGGCGGCTCTGCCGAGACCCCAACCGTGAATGGCGCCGTCTGTTCCGGTGGCGTGACCAGCTCTTCTGCGTCCAGCGTGGCCAGCAGCACCCCGGCGAGCAGTACACCGAGTTCATCATCAAGCACACCTGCTACCGGTGGCCAGCAATGTAACTGGTACGGCACCTTGTATCCCTTGTGTACCTCTACCCAAAGCGGCTGGGGCTGGGAGCAAAATCGCAGCTGTATCTCCGCGAGCACCTGTAGCTCACAACCGGCACCTTACGGCATTGTCGGTGGTTCGTCCGCCAGCAGTACCCCTGTCAGTTCCAGTAGCTCCAGCGTTGTCGTAAGCAGCGTGCCTTCATCGAGTGCACCATCTTCAAGTGCGCCCTCTTCCAGCGTGCCGTCTTCGAGTGTGCCCTCTTCCAGCGCGCCCTCGTCGAGTGCTCCGTCTTCCAGCGTCGCCTCTTCCACCAGTTCCGCTGACTGGGGCAACCGTATGGATAACCCCTTCATCGGCGCCAACTGGTACATCAACCAGGACTGGGCTGAAAACGCTACTGCCTCCGGTGGTGCCGCTATCGCCAACGTCAGCACGGCTGTGTGGATGGACCGTATCGGAGCTATTGATCCGGAAGATCCGAATACCCTCGGTTTGCGCGACCACCTGGATGCTGCCCTCGATCAAGGTGCCAACCTGATCAAGGTCGTCATCTATGACTTGCCCAACCGCGACTGCCACGCCCTGGCGTCCAACGGTGAATTGTTGATGGCCGAAGATGGCTTCAACCGCTACGTGAATGAGTACATTGCGCCGATTGTGGATATCTTCTCCGATCCGAAATACAACAGCTTGCGCATTGTCACCATCATTGAGCCGGATTCCTTACCAAATCTGGTGACTAACATCTCTACACCCAAGTGTCAGGAAGCTGCTGGTCCCGGCGGTTACATCGACGGTACCCGCCATACGCTGACCGAGCTGGGCAAACTGCCAAACGTTTACTCCTACATCGATATCGGCCACTCAGGCTGGTTAGGCTGGCCGGATAACTTTCAGGAAGCAACCACGCTGATCGCCGACGCCATCAAAGGCGCTGAAAAAGGTGTCAACAGCATTGCCGGTTTCGTTTCCAACACCGCTGGTTACACACCGCTGCGCGAGCCGTTCCTCGATGCCTTGTCCATGGGCGGTATGCCGGGTAATCCAGGCGTGCAAGTACGTCAGGCAGCCTTCTACGAGTGGAACCCCTACTTCAGCGAAATCAGCTTCGTGCAGGCATGGCGTAACCGCATGATCGAACTGGGCTTCCCAAGCACTATCGGTATGTTGATCGATACCTCGCGCAATGGTTGGGGTGGTTCTGATCGTCCGACAGCGCAATCCACCAGCACCAGCGTTGATACCTTCGTGGATGAATCCCGCGTTGACCGTCGCTATCACCGCGGCAACTGGTGTAACCAGCCTGGCGGTATCGGTGAGCGTCCTACTGTGGCGCCGGAACCCGGCATCGACGCTTATGTGTGGGTGAAACCACCAGGTGAGTCAGACGGTGTGGCCGAAGCCGGCATCATCGACCCGGTCGATCCGGCGAAAGGTTTTGACCGCAACTGCGATCCGACCTTCACCAACGCCAGCGGCACTCTGACCGGTTCTATCCCCGGCGCCCCCCATGCGGGCCGCTGGCACACCGAAGGGTTCCAGATCCTGTTGAACAACGCATACCCACCGCTGTAATTCACAGCGGCAGCATGGATGACCACGGCCAGGGATGGCTTAACCCAAGAACAAAACCAGGCTTTGGCTCATGCACAGCAGATGCAAACACCAAAGCCGCGATGATCTGGTTTTAAACGAGTTGTAAGTCGATGCAGTGTGTTTAACCGGCCTTATCCATTACCCCGTGGTGCGGCCGGTTGTTTTTTTCACACCTGATTGCATTGCCCAAGTATTTTCCTGCGATGGAGCACCCGCTACTCCCGCTCCCTCCAATCCACATAAAAAAAATGAAGTGAGGACACTTCCAATGACCCAAGCTCCCCAAACAAAGAAACCGGCATACTCCCAGCGTTCATTAACATCCCGCTTGAACACAGGCACTCCCAGGATTCTGACCCGCGCTATCAGCGCCGTGGTGCTATCCGGCCTGGTGGCAGGCAGCGCCTGGGCAGCGGTAGGTAACCCGCGCGTCAATCAGGTGGGCTATTTGCCCAACAGCGCCAAAGTGGCTACCTATAGCAGCGACACCATGGCAGCCCTGCCCTGGGAGTTACGCCTTAATGGCACCCTTGTAACCAGTGGTACGACAGTACCGCGCGGTATTGATGCTGCCTCCGGCGACAATGTCCATCTCATCGACATCAGTGGTGTAACCACCGAGGGCGACGGCTACAAGCTCTATGTAGGCAACGATGAGAGCTATCCCTTTGAGATCGCAGCCGATGCCTTTACCGGCGCGCTCTACGACTCGATCAAGTACTTCTACCACAACCGCAGCGGCATCGCGATTGAGACGGCCTACACCGGCGGCGGCAATACCAGCTATGCACCCAATGCCCAGTGGGCACGCCCCGCAGGCCACTTAAACATGGGCGCCAATAAAGGCGACTATGATGTGCCCTGCTGGACCGGTACCTGTAATTACAGCCTGGATGTGACCAAGGGCTGGTACGACGCGGGCGACCATGGGAAATACGTGGTTAACGGCGGGATCTCCGTGTGGAAACTGCTCACGATGTACGAACGCGCCTTGCACCTCAGCGACAACGCCAGTGCATTCGCCGATGGCACACTGAACATTCCCGAGAGCGGCAACGGCGTGCCAGACATCCTCGACGAAGTGCGTTGGCAGATGGAATTCATGCTGTCTATGCAAGTTCCCCAAGGCCAGGCCAAGGCCGGCATGGTGCATCACAAGATGCACGACGTAGGCTGGACCGGTTTACCGCTGGCACCCCATGAAGACAGCCAGAACCGCGCACTGGTCCCCCCCAGCACCGCAGCAACCTTGAACGTGGCTGCCACTGCTGCACAGTGCGCGCGCCTGTGGCAAAACATTGATGCCGCCTTTGCCAGCACCTGTTTGACGGCAGCAGAGCGTGCCTGGGATGCCGCGCAGCAAAACCCCGCTGATCTCTAT